>DASWZP010000282.1:0-12806 GCA_036404395.1 Bryobacteraceae bacterium
AGCGCGCCGAAGACCACGAATATCTTGATGAGGCTGATGACGATGAACGAGTCCATTAGCGGCTCAAGCGGCTTTCCAGTACCGAGTTCAGTACCTTAGAATAGCGCCCCAGCGTGCCCGAGGCGAACAGGCCGTTGCGATCCGACCGCACCAGGCCGGCCTCGCCGGGGACGTCGACGCGCCCGTTGACCGGCATGGTTTGCGCCGCGCCGCCGGTGGCGATGACCGGCACAGCGACATCGTAGCCGCGAACATTCTTGCGGATCTCTTCGAAGACCGCGTCCGGCGTCCAGGGCCCGAGCGCGGCCGCGGCTCCCATTTCCCGCGCGATCAAGCCGATGACTTCGAGATCGGGCTTGGCCCCCATGGTCTCGATGGCGCGCGTCAGTCGCTGCACTTCGCCGGTGCCGCTGGTCACGGTGCCGTTCTTTTCGTAGGCGCAGGCGGCGGGCAGCACGATATCGGCCTGGCGCGCGGTCTCCGTGAGAAACAAATCCTGCACCACCAGGAAGCCCGATTTGCGCGCGGCGTTCTCCAACGGATTGGCGCCCACCACCCACAGCACGCTCAACTCGGCGGTGAGCATTTCGTCGAGATGCAGGCCGGCTTGCCCGGAGAGCTGGTACCCCGGCAGCAGCTCCGGGGTGAGTCCCATGTCGATCGCGCCGCGCGAATTGGCGTAATCCACCAGGCACACGTAGCGCACCGGAATGCCGAGCGATTCGCCGAACTCCACCAGCTTGCGCAGTTCCCCGCCCTGGTAGGAATCGTCGAACAGAATCACCAGTTCCGGCTCGGCCTTCAGCTTGTCGCGCAGCGATTCATAATCGCGGCCGCGCAAAACGGCGGCGGCGTATTTGTCTTCGCGCACGGCCTTGGGCGTGACTACGTATACGCGCGCCTGGTGATGGCGCCAATTGGCGCGTATCTGGTAGGAAAGCAGCGGATGCTCCAGCGCCAAGTCGGCGCCCAGCACCAGGAAAGCCTTGCGGTCGTAAAGGTCCGCCACGGTGGCCAGCGAGCCTGATTTGCCGCTCAGCGCATCCACCAGCGTCACCACGTCGCCGGTGCGGTGATGATCGATGTTGTTGGTGCCAAGCACGCTCCGCGCGAACTTCTGCAAATAGTAATTCTCTTCGTTGGTGGTGTGGTTCGAACCGACGATGCCGAAGGTGCCCGCGCCAATCGTCTGCTTGAATTTTTCGGCCACCGCGGCCAGCGCCTGCGCCCACGAAACCTCTTCCAGCTTGCCGTTGACGCGCATCAGCGGCGATTGGAGGCGGTCTGGATGGTCGTAGAAATCGAAGCCGTAACGCCCTTTGACGCAGAGGAACTCGCCGTTGATGCCGGAGCGGTCGCGATTGTTGCCGCGCAGAATGCGATCATTGCGCGTGCCGAGCGTGGTCTTGCAGCCGTCGGAGCAGTGCGTACAAATGGTGCCGACGTGGGTCATCTCCCAAGGCCGCGTCTGGTAGCGGTAAATTCCGCTGGTCAGCGCGCCGACGGGGCAGATGTCGATGCAGGCGCCGCACTCGTCGCACTCCAGGTGGTCGCCGTGGTTGGGCGCGATTTCCGAAACCGCGCCGCGCTGGACCACGCCGAGCGCGTTGACGCCCATGCCTTCGTTGCAGATGCGCACGCAGCGGTAGCACAGGATGCAGCGCGGCGCATCGAAAAACACCACCGGCGAATATTGTTTTTCCGGCGTGTGGACCTTGGTTTCGTTGTAGCGGCTCTCGCCGGCCCCGTAGCGGAACACCATGTCCTGCAGCTCGCATTCGCCGCCCTTGTCGCACACCGGGCAATCCAGCGGATGGTTGGTCAGCAGGAATTCGAGCATGTACTTGCGCGCCGCGGCGACCTGCGGCGTTTCCGTGCGCACCACCATGCCCTCGCCCACTGGCAGCGTGCAAGCCGTCATCAGCTTGGGCATTTTCTCCACTTCCACCAGGCACATACGGCAGGCGGCTTGGAGCGTCAGGCCTTCGTAATAACAGAACGCGGGGATTTCGATGCCGGCCAGTTTCGCGGCGTCGATGACCAGCATTCCCGCCGGCGCATGCACTTCGTGCCCGTCGATGGTGAGTTTTACCGTGTCAGCCATTACGCCGTCACCATCCGGTTGGAATGCTCGAAGGGACACGGCTTGCCGTTCAGATGATCCTCGAATTCGCCGCGGAACTTTTCGACGATGGAGATCATCGGCAGCGCGGCGGCGTCGCCCAGCGGGCAGAAGGTGCGGCCCAGCATGTTCTTCGCGATGTCGCCCAGCAGGCCGATATCCTGCTCGGATCCGCCGCCGGAGTGAAGGCGGGTCATGATCTTGTTCAACCAGGTGGTGCCCTCGCGGCAAGGGATGCACCAGCCGCAGCTTTCGTGGGCGTAGAACTTCATCAGCCGCAGGCAGACCTTCACCATGCAGGTGTCTTCATCCATGATGACGACGCCGCCCGAGCCGAGCATACTCTTGCGCTGCGCCATGGAATCGTAATCCATGGTGGCGCCCTCGCACTCCGCGGCCGTCAGCACCGGGCACGACGAGCCGCCGGGTATGAACGCCTTCAACTTTTTCCCGTTGCGCATGCCGCCGCCGACCTCCTCGATCATCTGTTTGACCGGGAAGCCGAGCCGCAGTTCGTAGACGCCGGGCTTGTTGATGTGGCCGGTGAGGCAGGTGAATTTAGTGCCGCCGGCCTTGGGAATGCCAAGCGCAGCGAACGCCGCGCCGCCGTTCAGAAGGATGGCGGGCGCGGCGCAAAATGTCTCGACATTGTTCAGCACCGTGGGACACTGGAACGCGCCCGCCACGGCCGGAAACGGCGGCCGGATGCGCGGCACTCCGCGCTTGCCTTCGAGCGATTCGAGCAGCGCCGATTCCTCGCCGCATTCGTACGAGCCCGCGCCGGTGTGCGTGTACAGCTCGAAATCGAAACCGGTGCCTTGAATGTTCTTGCCCAGCCAGCCGCCCGCATACGCTTCCGCGATGGCGCGGTCCATGATGTCGATCAGGTAGCGATACTCGCCGCGAATGTAGATCCAGCCTGCGTGCGCATCGACCGCAAGGCCCGCGATGAGAACGCCCTCGATCAACTGGTGCGGATCGTTTTCCATCAGCACGCGATCCTTGCACGTGCCGGGCTCGCCTTCATCGGCGTTGACGACGATGTACTTCGGCTTGGGCGAGGTGCGCGGCACGAAGCTCCACTTCATACCGGCGGGAAATCCCGCGCCGCCGCGCCCGCGCAGGTTCGACACCTTCATCTCATTGATGATCGCGTCGGGCGTCATCTTCGCGGCCTTCAGAAACGCCTGGTAGCCTTCGGTCGCGAGGTAAGTTTCGATGGACTCGGAGCGATCCATGCCGAAACGGCGCGACAGCACCCTGGTTTCGAGCGGGCTGGGTTCGTTATACAGCATGTTCTATTGCTTCTTCCTCAGGCCGTCCAAAAGCCGGTCGAGTTTCTCCGGCGTCACGAAGTGATGAAAATCGTAATTGATTTGAATCGCCGGCGCCCAGGAGCAGGCGCCCATGCACTCCACTTCTTCGATGGAAAACTGTCCGTCCGCGGTCACGCCGTGGTTTTCGATGCCGAGCTTCCGGCAAGTATGCTCCAGCAGTTGATCGGCGTCGTGCAGCAGGCAACTGATATTGGTGCACACCTGCACGTGATACTTGCCATGCGCCTCGCGGTGCAACATGCTGTAGTAGGAAACCACTTCGTTGACTTGCAGCGGCGTCACGCCGACGCGTTGCGCCACTTCCTCCACCAGTTCGTCGCTGACCGAACCGATTTCATCCTGCGCATAGAGCAGCATCGGAATCATCGCCGCGCGCTGGCGTCCGGCGGGATAGCTCTCGAGGAGCTTGGCGAATTTGGCTTCCAATTGGGGAGAGAAGGTCATGTGCGTCAGGCGCGGGCCAGGCATGCCTGGCCCCTACGGTTCGTCATCGGTCGGTGTCTCCGAGCACAAAATCCATGCTGCCGATGGCGGCAATGACGTCGGCAATGAGAGTGCCTTCCACCATGCGCGACGTGGACTGCAAATTGCCGAAACTGGGCGTGCGCATGTGAACGCGGTACGGCCGCGACGTCCCGTCGGCAACCACGTAATAAGCCAGTTCGCCGCGCGGCGATTCAATCACCTGGTAAACCTCGCCTTCGGGCACGCGGAAGCCCTCGGTCACAATTTTGAAGTGATAGATGAGCGCCTCCATCTGCGTCTTCATCTTGTCGCGGTCGGGCAGCACCACGTGCGGCGAGTCGGCCTTCCACGGGCCCGCCGGCATGCCGTCCATCGCCTGGCGCACGATGCGCGCGCTCTGCCGCATCTCTTCGATGCGCACCTGGTAGCGCGCGTAAACGTCGTTTTCGATGCGCACCGGCACTTCGAAATCGAACTTGTCGTAACTCGAATACGGCGCGTCCTTGCGCGCATCCATCTTCAAACCGGCGGCGCGCAGCATGGGACCGGTGACGCCCAGGTCGAGCATATCTTCGATCGGAAACGTGCCGACGCCGCGCGTGCGGCCGATCCAGATTTGGTTGTTGGTAAGCAAATCCTCGTACTCGTCCACGCGGCTGGGAAACACGTCGATGAAATTCTTCACCCGCTCCTGCCAGCCTCGCGGCGGCTCCAGCGCCAGTCCGCCGATGCGAAAGTAGCTGGTCATCATGCGCTGTCCGGAGAACATTTCGAAGATGCGCAGGATGTCTTCACGCTCCCGGAAGCAATATAGGAAGACCGACATGGCGCCGATGTCGATGGCGTGCGTGCCCAGCCACACCAGGTGGCTGTTGAGGCGCGTCAACTCGGTGAGCATCACGCGCATCCATTGCGCCTGCGGTGGAATCTCGAGGCCAAGCAGTTTCTCGACCGCCAGGCACCATCCCAGGTTGTTCGAAAGCGGCGCCAGGTAATCCACGCGGTCGGTGAGGGTGACCGCCTGCTGATAGAGCTTGACCTCGAATTCCTTTTCGATGCCGGTGTGCAGGAAGCCGATGTCGGGCTGGCAGCGCACGATGGTTTCGCCATCCAGCTCCAGCAGCAGCCGCAGCACGCCGTGCGTGGAGGGATGCTGCGGGCCCATGTTGAGCACCAGCGTGCGCCTGCCGGAGCTGAGCTCTTCGCTTTCCAGCGTGGTGGTGATTCCCGGCATGTCCGCGTCGCTCATGCTCAGATCCTCGCGCCCGTGATCGGGTAATCCTTGCGCAGCGGGTGGCCTTCCCAGTCGTCGGGCATCAGAATGCGGCGCAGATCGGGATGATTGAGGAAGCGGATGCCGAACAGGTCGAAAACTTCACGCTCATACCAGTTGGCGCCGCGCCACACCGAAGTGACGCTCTCGATGGCCGGACCCGAGCCGTTCACGCGGCATTTCAGGCGCACCCTCTGGTTCTTCTCGATCGAATGCAAATGGTAGACCACTTCGAAGCGTGGCTCGGCCGGATAGCGGTCGACGGCGGTGACCGAGCTCAAGCGCACGAATCCCTGATCGTATTTCAGAAACCCACAGACGCTCGCAATCTTGGCCGCGGCAATCTCGAGCGTCAACTCGCCGCGGTCGAACTTGCCGCCGGTGACGGCGTCGGCGTCAAAGTCCGCTACGGCAACAGCCAGGGCGTGTTCGCGCAATGGATCGGGCAGCATAACAGTCGTTACCGTTTTCGGTTCGCGGTCGAATCGGGGGACCAATCGAGCGCGCCCTTTTTCCAGATGTAAAAAAACCCGGCCAGGATCAGGACTACGAACACCAGCATCTCGACGAAGGCGAACATCTTCAGCTCGCGGTACACCACCGCCCAGGGATAAAGAAAGATGGCCTCGATATCGAACAGGATGAAGAGCATCGCCACCAGGTAAAACTTCACGCTGAAGCGGTGCCGCGCATCGCCAGTGGGAACGATGCCCGATTCGTAAGGCATGTCTTTCACGATGTTGCGCACGCGTTTACCGAGCAGGTAGGAAACCGTGAGCAGGCCGGCCGCCAGCGCCATGGCCAGCAAGGCTTGCACCAGGACAGGAAAATACTGTTCCGCGTAAGATTCTGGCATGACGATTCGGGAAGCTGCGGCCTAACCTTAGACTATAATGGTTGCAAAAGTAGAGTGTCAACCGGCGATGGAGATTCCCGTAGTCATCAATGGCGAAGCGCGCAGCGTGGCCCCGCGGCAAACGCTGCTGGAAATGCTGCGCAGCCTGGGACTCGATCCCGCGCGGGTGGCCGTGGAACTCGACCGCCGCATCGTCAAACAAGCGCAGTGGAGCGACACCGTGGTCGAACCGGGCGCGCAGATCGAAATCGTGCAGTTCGTCGGCGGCGGGTAGGACAGACCATCGCCCTTCGTGGTCTGTCATCCTCGCCGAGGTACGGCACCGTTGACAGACGACCAAAACCGATCGTCTGTCCTACCCGCTCACGTAAAGCTGCGGATGGCGTGGGCTTCGTCGTCGTGAACGTCGAAGACCGTATACAACTTGGTGATCTGCAGCAGGTCCTTCACCCGCTTGTTCAGGTTAAGCAGCTTCAACTGCCCGCCGCTGTTGGTCACGCTGGTAAAGCCCGATACCAGCTCGCCGATCCCCGAGCTGTCGATGTAGGAAACATCTCCTAGGTTGAGCAGGATCTTCTTCTGGTTCTTGCCCACCATGTCGCGCAGGGTCTCGCGCAGAGCACTGGATCCTTCGCCGAGAGTGATTCGCCCGGCCACGTCCACCACGGAGACGTCGCCCACTTGCCGAGTACTCAACTTAACGCTCACTGAATATCCTCCTGGGATTCTTAAGAATCTATTTAGACACCGCAAACTTCACTAAAGTTACTTCGGTTCCTCCCGGCTCCAAGCGCCGGGCGTGAAAATCGTCCATGAACGACCGGATCAGAAAAATGCCGCGGCCGGAGGTGCGCAGCAGGTTCTCCGGCGTCAGCGGGTCGGGCAGGTTGACATAATCGAAACCCTCCCCTTCGTCGGCGACCCGCACCGTGAAACGGCCGCCGTTCATGCTGGCCGAAAAGCGCACCTTTTTATTCGTGTTGTACCGGTTCCCATGCACCACCGCATTGACCATGCTCTCGCGCACGGCCAGCCCGATCTTCATCAGGTCTTCCTCACCGAAACCCACCCGCCGCGCCAGGCCGACGGCCAGGTCTTCGGCGTGATCCACGCTCTCCAAGGTGGAATCGAGCGACCTTTCCACGGATTCCGTTGCTGGGCGCGAAGGATCCCCCATTTCGATAGCGGCCGCTCGGCCAAAGCGAATGGTCAGAATAAATTACCGGAGCCGCGAAAGTCAAGGACCCGCACCCGCCTCACAGCGGCACGTAGCCCGAGCCCTGCCCGCGGAACTGCGGCAGACGCCCCTCGCGGCGCAACTCCTCGATCAACTCCACAACCTTGTGCTCAATTTCGTCGCGGACCTGGCAGTGCTCCTCATAGTTCATGCCGATCGGGTCGGGGATCTCCCATTCCACGAGGCGCACCGGCGCTTCCAGCGGAAGCGGGCGCTGGCACATGTTGACCACCAGGTCAAATCGGATCCGCGCCAGGTTTTGCAGGCTCTTCGGAAAGTGATCGCGCAGGACGATGCTCTTCTCCTCCATGGCGCGTATGGTATCGGGCGCGATTCCCCAGCCGGGCGTCAGTCCGGCGCTGGCCGGAATCATCACGTCGCCGCCGAGAACGCGCGCGAAAGCCTCGGCCATCTGGCTGCGGCAGGAATTGCCGAGACATACGAACAAAACGCGGGTACGATGCTCGGTCACAGTTTTCCCAGGAACAATCGATGCACGCGCAAGTCTCGGGTGAGCTCGGGGTGGAACGTGGCGGCCAGGTGCGGGCCCTGCTCCACCAGCACCGGATCGCCGGCGTAGCGTGCCAGCACTTTGGCGCCGTTGCCCACCCGGCGGATGATCGGCGCGCGAATGAACACGGCTTCCAGTTTGCCGGGCGCGGTGCGGCGTTCGAACTCGGCATCGGGTTCGATGGAGGTGACGCGGCTGTCCACTTGCCGGCCATAACCGTTGCGTTCAACAGCTATATCCATCAGCCCGAGACTCTCCTGCGCCGGCGCGGATACTTCGCTCGCCATCAGGATGGCTCCCGCACAGGTGCCGAATACCGGCTTGCGGCGGGCGAATTCCTCCAGCGGCGCCATCAAGCCATCGTACCGCAGCAGCTTGAGCATCGTGGTGCTTTCGCCGCCGGGAATCACCAGCCCGTCCAGACCGGCGAACTGCCCGGCGTGGCGCACGTACACGGGCTCTGCGCCAGCGCGCTCCAAGGCCGCACCGTGGGCGGCGAAATCGCCTTGCAGCGAAAGCACGCCCACCTTCTTCATTACCATCCCCGGGTCTGCATCAGCTCGCCCTCGGGCAGCTTGGCGATGTCGAGGCCGGGCATGGCCTCGCCCAGCGCGCGGCTGGCTTCGAGCAGTTTTTCCGGATCGTCGAAATTCTTGGCCGCCTGCACGATGGCGACCGCGCGCGCCGAGGGATCGGACGATTTGAAAATGCCCGAACCGACGAAAACCGCCTCCGCGCCGAGTTGCATCACCAGTGCCGCATCGGCCGGAGTGGCGATGCCGCCGGCCGAAAAGTTCGGCGTCGGCAGCTTGCCGTGCGCGGCCACCCATTCCACCAGTTCGAGCGGCGCTTCGAGTTCCTTGGCCTGGTGCACCAGTTCCTCTTTGCCCAGCACGGTGAGTTGCTTCATCTCCCTGACGATGGTGCGTATGTGGCGCACCGCTTCCACGATGTTGCCGCTTCCGGCTTCGCCCTTGGTGCGGATCATGGCCGCGCCTTCGGCGATGCGCCGCAGCGCTTCGCCCAGGTTGCGCGCGCCGCAGACGAACGGCACTTTGAAATCGCTCTTGGCGATGTGGTGCTCTTCGTCGGCCGGCGTCAGCACTTCGCTTTCGTCGATGTAATCCACGCCCAGCACTTCCAGAATGCGCGCCTCCATGAAGTGGCCGATGCGCGCCTTGGCCATCACCGGGATGCTGACCGTCTGCATGATTTTCTCAATAATGGCGATGTTGGCCATCCGCGCCACGCCGCCATCCTTGCGGATGTCGGACGGCACGCGCTCCAGCGCCATCACCGCCGACGCCCCCGCATCCTCCGCGATCTTGGCCTGCTCGGCGTTGGTGACGTCCATGATCACCCCGCCCTTCAGCATCTCCGCCAATCCGACCTTCACTCGAAACGTCTCGCTCGTAAATTCGAACATTGCTTCTCCCCCGTGGCGCGGGCTGTCCAGCCTGCAGAGCCGAGAGTCATCTCGGCTTTTCTTCCTTCCCGGCCACCATTCAAGTCAACAAGTATCGACCCTTCGGCCTCGTTCCGTAATCCCTGCTTCAACCGCTCCCTACGGTCGCGGCTCCGTTGCGCTCTCGGAGCCGCGACCGTAAGGGAGCGGTCGACGTCGAATCATTTATCCAATCCCCTCACACCATCGCCGTCGCCGGCTCACTGCTCGGCTGCGCACTCGACAATTCCGCCGCCGCCAATTTCCCTATGATGGCCAGGCCGTCGCGGATCTGCTGTGGCTCGAGGCCCGCGAAACTCAATCGCAATCCGCCCGGCTCCTGCCGTGACACCGTAAAATAACGCGCCGGCAGGTACGCCACGCCCAGCTTCTGCGCGCGCGGCAGCAGCTCGCCGGCATCGAGCGGCTCCGGCAGGCTCACCCACAGGTTCATGCCGCCTTCGGGCCGCGTCCATCGCGTGCCGGGCGGCAGAAATTCGCGGCAGGCTGCCAGCGTCACGCGCAAGCGTTTCCCGCCCGCTTCGATCAGCCGCTTTCGATGCGCCTCCAAACGCCCGGACTCGGCGAATTCGAGCAGCACCGCCTGAGAAAGCTGATCGCTATGCAAATCGGCCGCTTCCTTGGCGTGGCGCAGCCGGTCGAGCAGCGGCTTCGGGCCAACCACCCAGCCCACCCGCAGTCCCGGAAAACTGGCTTTCGAGAAACTGCGCAGCAGCACCGTGCCGGCATGCTGGTCGAGCTGCTTGAGAGAAGACAAAGGCAGGCCCTCATATCTCAACTCGCCATAGGGATCGTTTTCTATCACCGGGACGCCGGCCGACCGCGCCGCCTCCAGCAGCCCACGCCGCGCCTCGAGCGGCAGCGTGGCGCCGGTCGGATTCTGAAAGTCCGGCGTCACCACGATCAGCTTCGGCCGTTCGCGTTCCAGCACGCGGACCAGGCGCGGAATCTCCATGCCATCGGCGCCCAGCGGAACCGCCGCCAGCCGCGCGCCCATCCCCGTGAGCAGACTCTTCAGTCCTGGGTAGACCGGATCCTCAACCGCGACCGCGTCGCCCGGCCGCAGTAACACGCGTCCCACCAGGTCGAGCCCTTGCTGGCAACCGTTGGTGATCAGCAGGTCGTCCGCCGCGCCCGCCTCGCCGCGCCGGTGCGCTTCCGCGAGCAGGTACCGGCGCAGCGGTTCGTACCCGGCGGGCGACCCCAACTGCAAAATATCCGCCAGGTCCGTCCGCGCTAGCACTGCCGCGCAACTGGCGCGAAATTCGTCCAAGGGAAACAGCTCACGCGACGGCCAAGACGTTGCGAAGCTGATGGTTTCCCGCCCCAGTGCCGCAGGCACTGGCGCCGCCTCGCTACGCTCCAGCAACGCTCCCCAAAGTGGGGCAGGTCCCCGACCTGCCAACCCACCGGTCCCAGTGACGAAGCTGCCCTTGCCCACCCGTCCCGCGATCATGCCTTCGGCTTCGAGCATCTCGTAAGCCGCAGCCACCGTAGTCCGGTTCAGTCCAAGCGACCCAGCCAATTCGCGAGTGGCTGGGAGCCGCTCGCCAATCCCCAGTTCGCCGGAGCGGATCCTCCCCGCAAACTGTTCGTACAATTGGCGGTAAAGCGGCACCTCCGACCGATGATCGAGTTGCGGCAAAGCGTCCATCCATCCACACCATACCATATTGGGTGGGGTATGCTTTAGCTTGCCCGTACCAGAAACCAACCAGGTGCCTGACACGGCGCCGCGACGCGCGCCAGCCAACCGTGCAACGCGGCTCTTCCTAACAGAAAGTACGATGAAAAATGGCAGGCGACGGGCGGCGCGCCGTGACCGAAGGAGCTATTGGGGCATGCCGGAGCTACGAACTTAGTAACTCTGCTACGGTTTCAGGCTTTCGAACATCTCCATGAAGAAGTAGCCCCAGTTTTCCGCACACGTCGTGGCGGCTTGCCCATCGGTCGCCGCTAAAGCCAGAGCAGCCGCCCTGCCATAGGTCTGCCGCCGCGTCCCATTCACCACTGGCCAATCGGTGGTATCGAGCACCCGGTGACTGATCTCGTGGGTCAACGTATTGAATTGCTCGGGACTGCTCTGTCCCGCAAATGCGGGCAGCACAAAGACGCGAATTCCGCCGGCCACAAAGTGCTGGCCGGAGTCGTCGCGTATATTACGCATCACCTGGGCATAATCCCCCGCCTCCACCTCGGCACAGTCGACCTTCGCGCCCAGTGCCTTCACCACGAAGGTCAAGCGAGTGCATCGCATGTTCAGATACCGGTCCAGGCCGACCAGTTTGAAGCGGAGCTTCGGCGTTGTCCCCGCGGAGCCAAACCACCGGGCTAACAGCTTGGAGCCGACGCCGTTGGCGGCATCCTTCGCGAGATTGTTGTATATCGGACAGTACTTCGTGATGGCCGATTTGATCTGATCGCTTGCACCTTCGAACCCGATCGTATACATTCAGCCCTCCCCATGAACCAGAGTCCACATCCGGCGCGGGGTTGGGCATCCCGTCTGTTCCGCCCCTGCCCTGCGCCGTTCACGCACCGGCAGCTCCTTCAGATTAAGGTTCTTAACTAAGAAAAGAGCGGCGCCGTTTTCGGCAGCCGCGCTAGCCGGGATTTCCAGTCCCGGTCAGCACGGTTCGCGGTAAGTTTAACACAGGCCGCCAGCTTTCGACACTCCGAAGTACTGAATTTCTTTGGGCGCCCGGCGCGCAATGCGCTCCTGAAAGCATCGCCGTTGTTGTCTATGATGGCTTGCGTGAACAGGGTAAAATTGCCCCTGGTCAACGGGGCGCAGTAATTGCTCAGGGCACCAACCTCCCGCGGCCCGATCGTCAAGCGTTTCTTGGTACCGTTAATCGCCGCGAGAAATGCCTGGCCTGAAGGCCAGCTCTTTTCGATCACCGTCAGGCATCCGAGCACCTTGCCTTGGTATTCCGCAGAGCCGTCAACGACTATGTCGGTGTAGGTGGAATACTGTACGCTCATCTTCTCCTCGCTTTACAGACCTGCGCCCGGGATTTCCCGTCGGCGCTCAATGTAGTCAGGTAGTCGTGCTGATGGTGAGTATCGGCTGAGTCGTGATTCCACGACTGCACCCTGCCGGGGTATTCGCTCCCCGCGTCGGAAGTCCTGGCCCAGGCGACATGATCCATCCAGGTCCTCCGGTGGGAATAGAGTTGCGCCGTTTCGGCAAGCGTGCTTGATGGGGATTTCCGTTTCGTCCCCCAGCTCCCGGTAAGTGTAGCACAGGCGGCCACGCTTTGATCCCCTGAAGTAAGATTCGGAGCTGCGAAACTCCTAAACAGGGGGTCTGACGGATTCCGTTTCGTGGCCCGTCCCCAAACAACGATAGTCGAGCCCGCCTTCACGCCTCTGCTACAATCCAAGTTCTATGCGCTCACCGCGCTTGCCGCAGTGGATCATGTTGCTGACGCTGGCCGCGGTTGCCGCCAGTGCCGCCCAACTACCAGCGGAAGGCAAGCGCCACGCCCGTCCGTCGAGGACTGGTATACTGGCTCTGGATCATGGCTCCGGAACTCC
>DASWZP010000283.1:0-2620 GCA_036404395.1 Bryobacteraceae bacterium
ACCGCGCGCTTCATGCCGAGGCCGAGGTTCTTGCGCATGCGGAACAGGGTGAACGACGCGCCTACCATCATGCCTCCCACCGCGATGGGCCGCACGATGTTGTACCAGGTGGTGCCGGCGACGTCCGCCCAACCGGCCTCACCCTTCACCCAGGGCTGCAGTTGCGGTCCCAGGAAGAAGATCAGCAGCGGCACCAGCAGTCCCCAGGCGAAGACGCCGCCGGCGAAGTTCAGCGCGCCCAGCCGCGGTCCGATAATGTAACCGACGCCGAGATACGCCGGGCTGATGGCGGGAGCGGAGAAGGTCGTCATGGCGCCAGCCTGCACGGTGGGCGTGCCCGGCATCCGCGTCAGCTTGACCATGCTCTTTCCCAGTTCCCCGACATGCACCAGGAAATCGCGGCTGGCGGCGAACAGGTTGATAGCGCCCAGGAAGAACACGACCGCGCCCACGCCCATGTTGGCGAAGAGGATCTTGGCGGCTCTGGCCCCCTGCTGGCCGGCCTTGTGAATCTCCGACGCCGCCACCGATTCCGGGAAGGGAAGATCGGGATCCTCCACCATCACGCGCCGCAGGAGGGTGACAAAGAGAATCCCCAGCGTGCCGCCCACCGCCATCAGCGCCACCGATTTCCAGTAGCCGTGCTCCAGGTCGAACGCCGGCCACACCCCCGCCAGCACGAACGCCGGGATGGTGAACACCGCTCCGGCGGCCACCGATTCGCCAATCGATCCGATGGTACGGGCCATATTCTCTTCCAGAATCGAGCCCTTCATCAGGCGCAGGATGGCCATGCCGATCACCGCCGCGGGATAGGTGGCCGCGATGGTCATACCGGCGCGCAAACCGAGGTAAAGGTTGGCTGCTCCCAGGACAACGGTCATCAGCAGCCCCAGCACAATCGCCCGAATTGTGAATTCTCGCAAGTCGGTTTTGTCCGGTACATACGACCGGAATTTCTTCTCGTCGGGAGGCGTCATTGGAGTTTCGACCTCACTTTATCACTTAGCGCTTTGCCGTCAACCGTCTTGCCTTGGAGCCTTGCCTGCGCGGCTTTCATCACCACACCCATCTGCTTCAGGGAGGTGACTCCGGTCTCGGCCAGCGCGGAGGCGATAGCTTCGTCCATTTCGGCCTCGGTGGCGGCGGCCGGGAGGTAGCTTTCGATCAGCGCGCGCTCGGCTTCCTCTTTATCCGCCTGCTCGGTCCGGCCGGCCTTGCGAAACGCGTCGGCCGCGTCGATACGCTGTTTGATGAGCGACTTGAGTACCTGCATTTCGGCGGCTTCATCGAGCGGCTTGGGCGAATCCACCTTCAGCTTCATGAGCGCGGCCTTGACCATGCGGAGCGCGCTCAACCGCGCCTCTTGCCTGGCCTTCATGGCCCCAACCATGTCTTTTTGCACTTGATCGATGAGAGGCATAATGTAATGTTATTCTATGGGACAGGCTTGCCGGCGCCCTTTTTGCCCGGGAACGAAGCGGTGGTATACAAACCGCCGGCGCCTGACGCTCTCTTACTACATATTATGAACATCCTAGTTGCCGAGCCTATCGCACCGGCCGCCCTCGATCTGTTGCGCGGCGAACCTGGCTGGAATGTCATTGTTTCCAATCCTAAAGAGTATGCCCAGCATCTGGCGGAAGCGGAGGCGCTGCTGGTTCGCAGCGCGGTCCAGGTTACGCCGGACGTGCTCGCCAAGTCGCCCAAGCTGCGGGTGATCGGGCGCGCCGGCGTGGGGGTCGACAACGTCGATCTGGAGGCCGCTACCACGGCGGGCGTGCTGGTGATGAACACGCCGGGCGGCAACGCCGTCTCGGTGGCCGAGCACACGCTGGCGCTGATGCTGGCGATGGCGCGGCACATCCCGCAAGCCAGCGCCTCGACGCGCGCCGGCAAGTGGGAAAAGAAAAAGCTGATGGGCCGTGAGCTGCGCGGCAAGACGCTGGGCGTCGTGGGGCTGGGCAGCATCGGCCGCGAAGTGGTCAAGCGGGCGCGCGCCTTCGAGATGCGCGTGGTGGCGAACGATCCCTACGTGACCTCGAAGATCGCCGAAGATGTCGGCGCGGAGCTGGTGGAGCTCGCCGCGCTCTACGCGCAAAGCGATTACATTACGCTGCACGTGGCCGCCACGCCGGAAACCACGGGCATGCTTTCGCGCGAGGCGTTCGCGGCGATGAAGACGGGAGTGCGGATCGTGAACTGCGCCCGCGGCGAGCTGGTGGATGAAGTCGCGCTGGCCGAAGCGGTGGCCTCCGGCAAAGTCGCCGGAGCCGCGGTGGATGTGTTCGCCGTCGAGCCGGTTCCCGCCGGTTATCCGCTGTTCGTTTCCGAAGCCGTGCTGGCCACGCCGCATATCGCCGGCTCGACTGAGGAGGCGCAGGAGATCGTGGGTGTGCGCATCGCCCAGCAGGTGGTCGAGTACCTGAAGAGCGGCGTGGCCATCAACGCCGTCAACATGCCGGCGCTTTCGCCGGAGCAGTATCGCGCGCTGAGCCCGTATATCGCCCTGGCGGAGCGTCTGGGTAATTTCGCCGGGCACATCGCTTCGGGAAATCCGCACACCGTTCGCCTGACTTATTACGGGCGCCTGGGCGACGGCAGCACCAACCTGCTGCGC
>DASWZP010000284.1:0-19887 GCA_036404395.1 Bryobacteraceae bacterium
ATCTGAATCGGCTGGAACACGCCGTAGTCCAGGTAGCTCTTAATCCGCGCCAGCGCCGCGATCATCTTCGGGTTGCCCAGGCAATAACCCACGCGCCAGCCCGCCATGTTGTAGCTCTTCGACATGGAAAAGATTTCGACCGCGATCTCCTTGGCGCCATCCACCTGCAAAATGCTGGGCGGCCGGTAACCGTCGAAGCCCAGGTCCGCGTAAGCGAAATCGTGGATGATCATGGTGCCGTGCGCCGCCGCGAGGCGCACGATTTCCTTCATGAAATCGAGGTCCACGCACACCGTGGTGGGATTGTGCGGGAAGCTAATCAGCAGCATCTTGGGCTTGCGCGTTGCCGTGCGGTAGAAGCCTTCGAGCGCATTCAGAAACGTCGGCGCATCTGGCATCGGCAGCTTTTCCGCACACCCTTCCGCCATGATCACGCCGTATTGATGAATCGGGTACGCGGGGTTCGGCGAAACCACCACATCGCCCGGACCCACGGTCGCAAATAGCAGGTGCGCCAACGCATCCTTGGCGCCGATGGTGACGATGGCCTCGCGCTCCGGGTCCAGTTCCACACCGTAGTTGGTGAGATAGCGCTTGGTGATTTCCTCGCGCAGCCGCGGAATTCCGCGCGATTGCGAGTAGCGATGGTTGCGCGCGTTACGTGCCGCCTCCACCAGCTTCGCCACCACCACGCGCGGCGTAGCCCCATCCGGGTTGCCCATCCCCAAATCGATGACGTCGATCTGGGCCGCGCGCGCCTTGGCGCGCATCTCGTTGATCACCGCGAATACGTATGGCGGCAGCTTCTGAATTCGATAGAAGTCTTGTGAAGTTTCCGGCACTGTGATTGTTTCTGGCACTGCAACTATTTTACGATTTTCTTGGGGGCAAACATGCGCGGCCGATCAGTGTCGGGACCGACACCCTGGTAGCTCATAAACGCGAGGCGACGGCTATCCGGCGACCAGGATGGAGCCGGCATCGAGTTATTTGAGCCGGTGAACTTCGCGACCACGCGAACATGCCCATCGGCGAGCGTCATCACGCGTAGTGCGATCGGCGCGAGAAATGAGCCGTCCGCGCCTTGCTGCCGGGCCGTGAGAAACGCCAGCAGGCGGCCATCCGGCGAGACATGCGGGTACCAATTACCCGCGCCGTCCCTGGTCACCTGTTCCGGGTGCGACCCATCGGATCTCATGCGCCAGACCTCCGCCGCGCCCGAACGATTCGAGTGGAAGTAAATGTAGTTTCCGTCTGGCGAATACCCGGCGGAGCCGCGGATAGAGGCGGCGGGGCCCCCAATAAGGCGCGTTTCCGTGCCTCCGGCAACCGGCATCGTGTAAATTCCAAAGCGATACTGGTCATCGGTCAACAGGAAGAGGATGGTCTTTCCGTCCGGCGACCAGTCTTGCCAGAAGGCCGGTGATTTTGCAGTGACACGCCGAGGCGCACCGCCGCCAATCGGCACGATGTACATCGCACTGTAACTCCCAAACCCGGGCTCGACGCCGCTAAAGCCCAGCAACTTGCCGTCCGGCGAGATGCTATGGTCGTCACCTACGGAGAGTTCGCCCGTGCAGACCATCTTGGGCTCGCCGCCAGACACCGGCACGCGCTCGATCGCGAGGCCGTAGCCGAACAACAGCGACGCGCCATCCGGCGTCCAGTTCGGCGCCCTTATAATATCCGCATTTTTGCTTGACTTCACGTAGGTGACACGCCTGTCCGTGGAAGCAACGTCGACGGTCTCGAGAGAGGTGTAGAGCTGTGCGCCCCATTCCGACGAAACCTCACCCAAGGCGACGTTCCCAAACTCCGCCCTCTCCACCGCGTCCTTGTTGTGCGCACAGACTCCCAGCCCCACGTAAAAGGCCCCCGTCATCGGCACTCGCATCGAACCGCCCGCCATGCGGAACTGGCCATCCTCGCCCGCCAGCCACATCGTGAACTCACCGTTGTACTTTTGCAGCCGCAGCCGCTTCGGCGCGGAAATGTTCGACTGGATTTCGTGAGTATCGGCGCCCTTGGCATCGCGCGCTTGCAGCGACGTCAGCCCGACGCCGTGCAGCGCCACGTCGGCGTACGCCGAATCCGCGTCCAGGCTCTGCCGCGCCATCAGCATCGCCTTCTTGTGCGGATCTCCGCCTTGCCCGAGCACCGAAATGTCCGCCGTCAGCGTGAAATCTCCCTCCATCTTTTTCCAGACAAATTGGAACGCATCCGCCGTCGCCCACACGTTTTCGCCGCTGCCGCTGATCGTATAGCTGCGCCGTGCCGCATCGTAGGTCACCGACCCCGCGTGCAGAACCGTGCCGACGTCCGCATGCTCCGCGAACAGCCCCAGCGGCTCGGCCGCCTGCGGCTGTGCGCCGCCGCCAGCCGCCGCTATCAGATACCCGCACATCAGCCATCGCGCGCTTCGCCAATTCATCGAAAACACCTCTTCAGTTTAGATTCGCACGCCCACGGCCGCATAGAGCATCTACTTCCCGGTAACGCCGGCGATCTTGTCGCCGGTTCTTTGCCAGTATTCGAGCACGCGCCAGATCGATCTCAAAAAGTGGGGCAGGTCCCCGACCTGCCAGCGCCCGCCGGCGTTACCGACAGGTTACCAACCTACCCCACGAGTATTTTCCGGCAGAGTCTGCCGGAATTTTTTCGCAAACAAAGCACTTAGCCCCTATTTACCGGCAGATCTTGCCGGAAACCGCCTGCTCATCCAGCGGCTGTGTGAAAGCAGCGCCCGCAGGCGGGCGTTGGCAGGTCGGGGACCTGCCCCACGTCTACTTCCCCGCCCCGCAAGCTTCCGGCTTGGGAATCTTCTGATCCGCGTTCTTGCTGTAGCACCAGCCGACCAGCGCGTCCGGATACCGCCCGCCATTGGCGTGCCGCAGATCGTCCAGGCCGATCTGCCGGAATTCAAATTGAATCGAACCGTCCGACATCACCGTGGCCAGCAGGTAGCCATACACATCTGTCTTGCTGATCGTCCCGCCCGCAACGCCTTCCGGCAGCCGGTAACGCACCGCGCCGGCGGTGCCGACAATCCATCCCGGCAGCACGCGATCGCCCCAATAAGATGTGCGGTAAACATCGTCCATTACGAAGTGCGAGTGGCTGGCCAGCACGTACACCCGCTTGCCGCTCTGCTGCAGGTCCCACAGCAGGTTGTAAACCTCGCGCCCGGTTTCGATTCCCGGGCCGGAATCGCACATGCTGTGGCTCAGTCCCTTGCTTCCCGGCAGCGCTTCATGCATGCCGGCGACCACCGTCACAATGTCGCCGGATTTCCGGTCGGCGGCCAGGCGCGCGCGGATCCATTTCATCTGCTCCGCGTCGAAGCTGTTGCTGGCGTTGTCGAGCGACAGGAAATCGGTGTGATTCATGACCCAGTGATAATACGTGCGGGCGCCGGCCGTGTCGCCATCGGCCCGGCGCTGGGCAGCCAGGGTCGGGCTGTTCAGATAGCTTTCGAATTGAGCCACGTATCCGTCGCGCGTCTGGGGAGGAATCACTTCGTGATTGCCGATGCCCAGGAAAACCTCGAGCTTGCCAAAGGGCCCGATCTGGTGCTCGATGAAATCCGGCCACGCCTTGGGCAAGTAGCTCTTCATGTCGAGGCTCGGCGGAGACAGGTGGAGCTCGGGCGGCGGCGCCATGTCCTCGTCGATCTTGTATATCGCGCGGAAGTCGCCCAGGTGCCAGTAGAAGCTGGCTCCGCTCGCCACCACCTGCTGGGCGATGGCGGGCACCACCACGTCCCCGCAATTGCGCGAATCGCCGGAAACGGCAAAATTCCAAACCGGGGTGGGCGCATTCTGTGCCGCAAGGCAAAGAGGAACCGCCAGCAGCAGAACCAGTTTCGTCGCATCGTGTTGGTTCGTCATAACGAAAACCTCCGAGGGGAGCGGCGCGATCCGATTGGTTCCGCGTCCGCCCACCTTAGCGTTGTAGCACAACGGGACGCCGAGGCCAGTTTGCTATGCTGAGATTTGACCCCTTCGATCCTGCTCCGCCTGGCGCTGCCGCTCGCGCTGGCAGCCGCTCCCACGGCTCAATCGACGCTGCTGGATGCCATGAGCCAGGAACTCGGGCGCAACTTTCAGGCGCTCAAGGACAAGGCGGACCCTCCGCCCTACTTTCTGAGTTACGAAATCACCCAGGAAGACGTCTACAACGTGTCCGGGACCTTGGGCTCGATCGACTCCGCGGGCGGTGGGAAATCTCGCACGCTGGATGTCTCCGTGCGCGTGGGCTCTCCGAAACTGGACAACTACCACCGCGTGCGCGGAGCCGGCGGCGGAGCGGCGCAGTTCACTTCCGGATCGCAGATCACTTACGAAGACAACGTCAATTCCATTAAGCACCGCCTGTGGGAGGATACCGATCGCGCCTATCGCGCGGCGGCGGAGCGCCTGATCCGGATCGAGACCAACACGCAAGTGAAAGTGGCCGAACAGGACGCCTCGGCCGATTTCTCCAGCGCGCCGCCCGAGGTTTCGCTCGCCGCGCCTTTGAAGCTCAAGTTCGACGTCGAGGATTGGACCGGCCGCATCCGCAAGCTCTCCGAGCGGTTCCGCAATTATCCCGGCGTCCTCACCAGCCGGGTGACGGTTTCCGGCCAGGCCGAGACGCGGTACTTCGTGAACACGGAAGGAACCCGCCTGGAATTCGGCCGCGGCTACGCGCGCATTTTCGTTTCCGCCTCCGCCAAAGCCGCCGATGGCGCCGACGTCGCCAGCTTCGAGAGCTTTGAAGCGGAAGACGCGGACCGCTTGCCGGACGACAAGACCGTGCTGGCGGCGATCGACCGCGTCGCTAAGGACGTGACGGCGCTGCTCGACGCGCCCGAAGCCGAACCGTTCGTCGGACCGGCCATTCTCTCAGGCCGTGCCGCAGGCGTATTCTTTCACGAAATCTTCGGCCACCGCGTCGAGGGCTTCCGCCAAAAGGATGAGGACGAGGGCCAGACCTTCACCAAGAGCGTCGGCACCGAGGTGCTGCCCAATTTCCTGTCGGTGATTTTCGATCCCACGCGGCATTCCATGGCGGGCGAGGACCTCTACGGCTGGTACGACTACGACGACGAGGGAGTGAAGGCGAGGCCGATGACCGCCGTCGAAAACGGCGTGCTCAAAACGTTCCTGATGTCTCGCTCGCCAATCGCCGGTTTCAGCCAGTCCAACGGCCACGGCCGGCGCCAGCCCGGTTACGAAGTGGTGTCGCGGCAGTCCAACCTGATCGTGCAATCGGCCAAGGCCGTGTCCGACGCCAAGCTGCGCGAGATGCTGATCGAAGAGATCCAGCGGCAGAACAAGCCTTACGGCCTCTACTTCCGCGACATCACCAACGGGTTCACCAACACCAGCCGCGGCGGGTTGCAGGCCTTCAGCGTGGTCCCGGTGATCGTGTACCGCGTGTATGCCGACGGCCGCCCGGACGAACTGGTGCGCGGCGCCGATATTGTGGGCACGCCGCTGGCGAGCTTCGCCAAGATCCTCGCCACCGGAGACAAGCCGGAAGTATTCAACGGCTACTGTGGCGCGGAAAGCGGGAGCATACCGGTGTCGGCGGTGTCGCCGGCCATCCTGGTGTCGGAAATCGAAATCGAAAAGAAAGCCAAAGCCAACGACCGGCCGCCGCTGCTTCCGGCGCCGGCGAGCGAAAAAGGTGGTGGGTTGTGAAAAAACCGGTTGGCAGGCGAAAGCGCCTGCCCCACATTCCCGCGCCAAAGTGGGACAGGCGCTTTCGCCTGTCAACTTCGAAACGGCTGGTGCTGGCCGCGGCCACGGCGATGCTGGCGGCGTGGGCGGCGGATGCTCCCGCGCCGGACCCGGTGCTGACGGCCATGCGCGACGAAATCGCGCGCTCGAGCAAGCTCACCGTCTCCAACCTGGATGCGCCGTATTTCGTTCAATACATCATCGACCAGGGGGACGCGTTTGTCGTGTCGGCTTCGCTCGGCGGCTTGCTGGCGCGGCGCCGCGACCATATCCGGCAGCCGGAGATCACCGTCCGCGTGGGCGACTACAAATTCGACAATACGAACTTCGCCGGCCGCGTGGGCGGCACGCGCTATGACCTGGGCCATTGGCCGCTCGACGACTCTTATCCGGTGCTGCGCCGTTACCTGTGGCTGGCTACCGATTCGGTCTACAAGAGCGCCGTGGAGACCATTTCGCGCAAGCGCGCCGCGCTGCGCAATCTCACCGAAAGCAATCCCGCCGACGACTTTTCGCATGCCCTACGGATCGAGTATGTTCACGAACTGGGCCGCCTGGCGATCGACGAAGACGATTGGGCGGCGCGGGTGCGCGCGCTGTCCGCCATTTTCGCCGATTATCGCGGAGTGCTGGATTCGCGCGTGGAGCTGGAGGCCGAGGCCGGCGGTTACTACGTGGTGAATTCGGAAGGCACGGCGGTGCGGGCGGCCGAAAATGCCGCTTCCCTGCGGGCGCGCGCGGTGTCGCAAGCGGCGGATGGCATGATGCTGCACGATGCGGTCGACTTCCTCGCGTTGGACGCCGCGCACCTGCCGGGCGATGCCGCCTTGAACAGCACGCTGCGCGAGATGGCGCAGAACCTGGAAGCGCTGGCCAAGGCCCCCAAGGGCGAAGATTACAGCGGCCCGGTGCTGTTTGAAGGCGCTGCCGGCCCGCAGATCTTCGCCGAGCTGCTGGGCCGCAACCTGGCGCTCGCGCGCAAACCCGAAGGCGGGCGCGGCGGATTCGAGGCGAGCGAGCTCGAAGGGCGGCTGGGCGCGCGCGTATTGCCTGAGTCGTTCGATGTGGTGGACGACCCCACCCAGAAGGAATGGCGCGGCCGGCCGCTGTTCGGCGCCTATGACGTGGATCGCGAAGGCGTCAAAGCGCAGCCGCTCACGCTGGTGGAAAAAGGCGTTCTCAAAGCCTTCCTGCTGACGCGGCAGCCGGTGCACGGATTTTCCGGCTCGAACGGCCACGCGCGGCTGCCGGGGCCGTACGGCGCCGCAACCGCCGGCATCGGCAACCTGTTCATCGGCTCCTCGGAAACCACGCCCGCCGGCGATCTCAAGAAAAAACTGATCGAGTTGGTAAAGGCGCGCAACCTCGCCTATGGCATCGTGGTGCGCAAGATGGATTACCCGTCCACGGCGTCGCTCGATGAATTGCGGCGCACGTTCACCGCGGGCGACGGCGCGGCGCATCCCATCAGCTCGCCGGTGCTGATTTACAAGGTCTATCCGGACGGCCGCGAGGAACTGGTGCGCGGGCTTCGCTTCCGCGAGCTGAACGTGCGGTCGCTCAAGGACATCCTGCTGGCCGGCGACGACAACACGGTCTTCGACTATCTGGATAACGGCCTTCCGCTGGCGCTGGTGGGCGCGAGCAGCTACACCACGGAAAGCTGCGTGGTGGCGCCCTCGATCATCATCGACGACCTGGAATTGCACCCGGTGGAAGCCGAACTGCCCAAGCTGCCCGTGGCGCCGCCGCCGGAGATGGCGCGTTAGGGACGGCTATGCGCCTCTTGGGCCGCTACGTATTCCGCGAGATCCTGACCAGCGCGGTGCTGGGCACCCTGCTGGCTACGTTTGTCATTTTCCTGCGCGCGGCCGACAAGCTGTTCGCGATTCTGGTGGGAGCCAACAACGCGTCCTTCTCCACCGTTGTGGAGCTGCTGCTCTGGGCGATGCCGCCGGTGCTGCCGCTCACCATTCCGTTCGGCGTGCTGGTGGGCATTCTGATCGGACTCGGCAGGATGGCGTCGGATGGCGAAATCATCGCCATGCGCGCGGCGGGCGTCTCCAGCCGGAAGGTGATCATGCCGGTGGTGCTGTTCGCCGCGCTGGGGATGAGCGTGGCGGGCCTGGCTTCGCTGCGGCTCACGCCGCTGGCCTACCGCAGGAGCACCGACATCGTCAACCGGCTCCTGCAAGGGCAGCTTTCGGCGGAAATCGAGCCGCGCGTCTTCAACGAAAGTTTCCCCAACCGGATTCTCTACGTAGGCGACGTGGGGACGGGGCCCGTAGTGACGTGGCGGCCGGTGTTCATCGCCGATATCACCCCCCCCGAGCAGCGCGTTTCGGGCATGCGCGAAAAAGCCGAAGGCCCGATGATCACGGTGGCGCGCGGAGCCATCGCCCTATCGGACCCCAAGAACAACCGCATCCAGCTCACGCTGTACGACTATTGTTCGCACGAAATGGGCAAGGACCGCGTGGCCAACGATTCGTGCGCGCCCATCAGCACGCAGGTGCTGGATGCCTCGCCGCCGGAACACAAGACGCCACCTACGGCCGCCATGAACACGCGCCAGTTGCTGCGTTATCCGCGCTCCGGGGAAGATTGGACCGAGGTGCGCATCGAGCTGTTCCGCCGGTTTGCGCTGCCGGTAGCCTGCATTGCGCTGGCGCTGGTCGGCATTCCGCTCGGCATCGCCACACGCAAAGGCGGCAAATCCGCCGGCTACGTCATCGCGCTGTTCCTCAGCTTTTTCTGCTATCACCTCTCCTCGCTCACTTTGATCGGATTTGCCAAGCAGCGAACCTTGTCCGTGCCGCTCGCCGTGTGGTTGCCCGATGCCGCGTTTCTCCTGGCGGGAATCGTCTTTCTCTACCGCATGGAGCGGCCCGGGGACCGCGACCTGCTGGGCAGCCTCGCCGGTTGGCTGGCCCGCATCGGCGCCAGGCTGCACCGTAATAAGCCGCAGCCGGCGGCGCCCGTGGCCCGCCTGCCGCACTGGAGGCTTCCGATTCTGCCGCAAATCGTCGACGCTTATATTCTGACCAGCTTCATGTTTTATCTCGCCGTGGTGCTGGCCAGCCTGCTATCGATGATTCTGGCTTATAACTTTTTCGAGCTGATGGGCGATTGGATCCGCAACAAGATCCCGCTCATGGAAATGTTCTCCTACCTGTTTTTCCTCACACCCGAGTTGATTTACGAGACGCTGCCGTTCGCCATCCTGGTAGCCGTGCTGGTTCACCTCGGCGTGCTGAGCAAGCAGAACGAAATTACCGCGTTCCGGGCCTGCGGCGTGAGCCTGTACCGGCTGGCGATGCCGCTGCTGCTGGCGGGCGTGATATTTGCCGGCGGGTTGTTCGCTTTCGATTATTATTACGTCCCCGGGGCCAATCTCAAGCAGGACGCCATGCGCGACGAGATCAAGGGCCGCCCCAAGCAGACTTACCAGCGCGCGGACCACAAGTGGATCATGGGCCTGGGCCGCTCGCGCGTCTATTACTACGAGTTCTTCGACCATGCAGCCGGCGTCATGCACGGCGTGGACGTGTTCGACATGGACCCCAACACGTTCCGCCTGAAGCGCGAGATTGTGGCGGAGCGCGGGCAGTGGAACGCGGCGCTGAGGACTTGGAGTTTCGAGAACGGCTGGAGCTGCCGCTTTGCCGGCGACTCGTGCAGCGCCTACCAGTCCTTTTCGAGCGAACCGGGAGGACTGGAGACCCGCTGGCACTCCGACCTGGCCGAGCCGCCCGATTATTTCGTAACCGCAGCGGTGCAGGAGAAGCAGATGAACTTTCTCCGCCTGGACCGCTACATTCGCGATCTGCAAGAGCGCGGCTTCCCCACCGGCAAGCTGCAAGTGCAGTTCTACCTGAAATTCGCGCTGCCGCTATTTGCGCTGATCATGGCCATGATCGCGGTGCCTTACGGGTTCCTGGTGGGCAACCGGGGCGCCATGGCCGGCATCGGCGTGAGTCTCGGCATTGGCGTGGGTTACAAAGGGCTCGGCATTTTGTTCGAGAAGATCGGCGACGTGAATCTTCTGCCGCCCACGATGGCGGCCTGGTCCCCGGACGTCATATTCGGCCTCGCCGGATTGTACCTGCTGCTGCGGATGCGGAGTTAGGGGATGTTCCGCACGCCATCTCGCAATTCCGATAGCTGTTTATCACGCGATCCGCGGGCGAGGCGTGCCTCGCCCCTACAGCGCCCTACCGCCGTCCGTAGGGGCCGGGCATGCCCGGCCCGGCCTGCCGCGAAACACTCGGCCGCAGCGTATCTAGGAAGGCGCGTACTAAGTTGAATCGCGGAGCCCAGCCAAGCCATATGAACGCAAAGAGTCTCGACTTAGTCTGTATTGCGGTTCTCTGTATCATCCTGACGTTAGGTCTGTCGCCCTTTCATGCGCCCAATAACGACGTCACGTGGCTCAGAGAGCGCAACGGCCTGCGTTTCGGCAGGTACGGCACGGTGATCGGCTCGGGCGTGTTCGATATGCCTCACTCGCATGGGGGCGAACTAACCGGCAGCCTGGAGATCTGGTTACTGCCGGTGAATGTCCCAGACAGCAGCACCTTCCTGGCATTTAGCACTCCCGGCGATCCCTTCCGATTCTCGCTGCACCAATCGGAAACGGATCTTCGACTGCAATTTGCAATTCGTAACGATCGGAGCCGGACGAGAGCGGTGAAACTCTACGTTAACGATGTGTTTCGCAAGGCGCGTCCGGCATTCATTACGATCACTTCGGGCACGAACGGGACGGCGGTGTCGGTTGACGGCGTTTTGGCCAGGCGAGCGCCAGAGTTTCGACTCCCCGCGAATCGGTTCAGCGGTCGAATCATCCTCGGCGATTCACCCGGGCAGACCGATAGCTTCGCCGGTCAACTGCTAGGTTTCGCGATTTACGATCGGGAGCTCACGCCGCCGCTGATCTTAAGACACTACCAAACCTGGACGCGCGCGGGACGCCCCGAGATCCAAAAAGACGAAGGCAATGTTGCGCTGTACCTTTTTGATGAGCGCGGAGGAAGGGTCGTCCATAATCGCGTCAGTTCAGGAGCCGATCTGTCGATTCCGGAAAAGTATGTGGTCTTGGACAAAATCTTCCTGGAGCCCTTTTGGAAGGAATTCAGCATGACCTGGAGTTATTGGGACTCCATCCTCAAGAACATCGTCGGATTCATTCCTCTCGGTTTCTGCTTTTGCGCCCGCTTGTCCGTGGCGCGTCGTGTCAAGCGTGTAACATTAACGGCCGTTCTCTTGGGCGCGCTGGTCAGTGTCACTATTGAGATTCTCCAGGCGTATCTTCCGAGCCGAGACTCCGGTATGACCGACATCATCACCAATACGCTCGGAACCTGGGTTGGAGCGATATGTTTCCGCAGCGAGGCCGCCCAGACTTTCTTCGCGGCATTGCGCCATTGGAATGAGGCGCGAATCGGGGGCGCCCGTAGCGACTGACACGCGTATCGAAATCTCACAGAGTGTTGTAAGGGTTGCACGGTGTAACCCGTGTAACCCAGGCCGCGCAGTTCACGTCTAAGATGGTGATGAGAATGATGGTCACAGAATTCCCCGTGGTCCTGGGATGCTTCCTGGCGATGGCTCTGCCCGGCGCCGGCTTGGCCCGCGAGTCGAAGAACGCCGCGGCCGCAAATTACCCTGCCAACTATGAGGGTGGCACGCTGCCGTTCGGTCACAGCAAGGTGAAAGCCACGCTGGGCGCCGATGAAGTGATTCTGGTCCAGCACGGCCATCGGATCGCCGTGCCGGCCAACAGCATCACGGATATCGACTGCGCCATTGGTGTTCACCGCCGGCTCGGCGCCGCCGTACTCGACGTGGTTCCTTACATGCACTTAGGCGAGAGCGAGCACCACTACGTTGGCGTCACCTGGATGAACAGCGCGACAGGGGCAAAATCGCCGAAAGTGGAAGTCCTCTTCCGGTTGAACAAGAGCGAGTATGGTGCGTTTCTGGCCGGGCTGGAACGCTTGACGGGAAAGAAAGCCGTCGACACCAATCAGACTCTCACCGCCGTTCACTACAACTGACCTTCCTTCATTCGCACCGCACAGCGACGGCTATTTTGCCGGCGCGGGCACCGGTTGGTCTCGCTTGGCCAGACCGGCCATGCCCCAGTCCGACAGTTTCGTAATGCGGCCCTCGCCGTAAGGCGGACCTAGCTCCTTGATTTGAATGTCGACGCTCTGGCCGTGTACCTCGACCAGCGCGTATCCGAAAAACCAGCCGTCTTCGTAAGCTCGGGACAAACGCAGGTGCCCGCCCGAGCTCGCCATGGAGACATAAGTCACGCCATCGAGCTCGAGATCGAGCATCTGGTGAAGGTGCCCGGCGATGACATACTGCACGCCATACCGCCGCGCAAGCTGGTGCAGGGCGAACTTCGGATTCCCGAGCGCGACGTCGACTAACCAGCTCGGCCGGTGCGAGACGATCATCTTCAACGGCTGGCCGGCATGGGCCTGCAAGTCCGTCTCCAGGAAGGCCAGTTCCCCGGCGGACAGATCGTCGGACCGGCTATTGTCGAGGACCGTGAAATGCGCGTGCCCGTAGTCGAAACCGTAATGTGCGGGGTGCCCCGCGTGCTGCTGGAACAGCCTCTCCGATGCGGGAGACCAGATGTCGTGGTTACCCGGCACGAGATACAGCGGATAGCGCCGGTAAGGCTTGAGAATTTGATCGACTTCACGCCACTCCGCTTCGGCGCCTTGGTCGTTCATCCCCTGGATGGTGTCGCCCACACTGAGGACGAAGGCGGGATTTGCGGCTGCGACATCTTTCCACACGTGCTCGTAGACGCACGGTTGAGCCTCACCGGTGCGATCGCCCAGAATCGCGAAGCGGAAGGAATCCGGCGCCGCCGCGCCCCGAATGCACAGCAGAAGCGCAAGGAGCAACGCGCCAAAGACGAGGGCACGGCGGAACTGAACTCGGATTCGCAAGCGATGCAACATCTCTCCTGGTATTCTCGCAAAGCACGCGAGGGATAAGAAAAGCCGAGATGACTCTCGGCTCAGCAGGCTCGACAGCCTGCGCCACCAGCGTTACCCTTTCATCGCCCAGCGCATCGCCTCAGCCAGCTTCGGCGGTTTGCCTTGCATCAGGATAGCCACACGGAAGATTCGGGAGGCGGCCCAGACGGTTCCGACCGCGAAGGCCATCACATCGACGAGTCCCACCCACGGCTGCCACGCGGGGACGCCATTGGGCATGGTCTGGCGCAACAGCATCAGGATCGGCGTAAACGGCGGAATCAGCGACATGACGGTGGCTAGCATGCCGTTGGGCTGCCGCAGCACGGTCACCAGCGTAAACATCGGGATCAGGCACGGCATCAGCAGTACGATGGCGAGATTCTGCGCGTCCTGCGGCGTACTGCAGCAGGCTCCCAGCGCCGCGGCGAAGGCGCAGAGCATGATCACGTCCGTCAACAGGTACACGTAGAACCACGGGATGATGGTGAGCGGCAGCAGGCCGGCGACTCCCAGAGCGTTCACCGCGACTGTGCCGGCGATCACGTACAACAGGGAACTGGTCACGGCGACCGCAACCGAACCCATCACCTTGCCGGCCATGAGCTCGAATGGGGAGGCCGCGCCCAACAGCGTCTCCACAATGCGCTGGCTCTTATCCTGCGTGACGCTTTGCAACATGGGCGCCGAGCCCACCATGACGATCATGGCGAGAATCATGGCCACCGCGAAAGGCACGAAGAAGCCTTCCAGTTCGCTGCGCTTGCGTGCTTCATGAACTTCGCCGGTTTTTTCGTCGCGCTCCACCAGGCTTAACCCATCGACCCGGACCGAAGCTGTCAGGCCGGGATTGCTTTGGATGTCGATGCCGAGCCGTGCCAGGCGCGCCAGCCGCACTCCGTCGGTGATCGGGCTCCAGAGCCAGTTGCGCATCTCATCGATGCCGCCCGCGTTGGTGTAGTAAGACACGCCGGTGTTGGGGTCGGCCTTCTTGTTGGTCCCCAAGTCGAAATCTTCGTCATCGTCGCCGGGTTTGGGCGGCCGCAACGCATCCTTCCCGATTTCGAGAAACGCCGCCAACTGCTTGCTGCGGACCCGGTCGGAGAGCGCCAGCAACTGATCCTTACTGGAAGCCGGATCGGCGGCCGGCGCGATCACCTCCACCACGTAGCGCGGCTCCATCTGCTGGTGCGTCTTCTTGTCGAAAAGTTCCTTTTCGTTCTTCTCGTGCACGGCGCTCGCCAGGGCGCCGGCCACCACACCCGTGTGGTCGATCACGGCAATGTGACGATCCTTCAAATCCGGCTTGCCCTTGAGAAACGACATCGCGATGGAGCCGCCGCCAAAGAGGACGGGCGCAACCACCAGTCCGAACACAAACGCCTTGGTGCGGACCGTCGTGATGTAGTCGCGCTTGGCAATCGTGAAGACTTTATGCAGCCGCATGGTTCGCCTCCTGGGCCGCCGGGCCGGCAATGCGCATGAAGATGTCGTGCAGGGAAGGTTTCATCAGGGAGAAGCTGGTCACGCGGGCCTGCGCCACCAGGGCGCGCAGCGCCTCCTGCGGGTCCGCGCCACGCGTCAGCCGCAGTTCCTGAACCTGTCCCAGGTCGCGAATTTGCTCGACTCCCGGAAGCTGCTCGACCGCCGCCAGGCCTCCTTCGGCGGTCACCCTGATGGTGTCCTCGCCGTACTGATCCTGAATGGAAGTGAGGGTGCCATCCAACACCTTCCTGCCGCGGAAGATCATCAGGATGTAGTCGCACAGGGACTCCGCCAGGTACATGTCGTGGGTGCTGAGGATCACCGTGACGCCGCGGCGGCGAAGATCCAGAATGGCGGAGCGGATGGCCTCCGCGCTCACCGGGTCGAGGCCGCTGAAGGGTTCGTCCAGGATGAGCAGCTTCGGTTCGGGGATCACGGTCGCGATGAACTGTACCTTCTGGCTCATGCCCCTGCTGAGCGTTTCGATCTTATCGGAGGCGCGGCTGGCCAGGCCAAGGCGCTCCAGCCAGGCCGCCACTTCGGTTTTGACGCTGCGGCCGGAACGCAGCTCGCCATAGAATTCCAGCAGCGCCTGAACGGTCATTTTCTGGTAAAGGCCGCGCTCCTCGGGCAGGTATCCGATGATGTCCGTGCTGGTCTCCGGCCGGCCATCTCCGAAAAGGCGGATCTCCCCGCGATCGGGATAGAAGATGTTCACGATCATGCGCATCGTGGTGGTCTTGCCCGAGCCGTTCGGCCCGATAAATCCGTAAATCGAACCCTGCGGCACCGTGAGCGAGAGATCGTCTACCGCGATCACCCTCCCGAAGGTCCTGGTTACGTGCGAGATTTGTACGGCGTCCATTCGCTGGAATGGTAACAGATTCAAGGTGTATTCTGTTCCAATGGGGTGCCCAATGTTCCGTCTGTTGTGTTGTCTGTCCGCTGCGCTCGCCGCTCACGCCGCAACGCCGTTATTCCAAAGCTCGTTCGACAAACCCAACCAGGGATGGACCGCCCTCATCGGCACCGCAACGCCCGACTCGAGGGTGTTGCACGGTAGAAGCAGGTCGTTGCGCCTGGAGGCGGCGGACTCCGCCGCCGGACCCGTGATTCGTTTGGCGCCCGTCGCGCTGACCATCGGCAAGCGATATGAGCTGAGCGGCTGGGTGCGCACCGAGGACCTTGCGGTCAAGGATCTCGATCGTTCGCCGATCGCGGTGGGAGCCGCGCTCGCGATGGCTTCCATGCCGTGGGACGTCCACTCGGCCTCAGTGGGCGGCACACAACCGTGGACCCGCCTCTCGCTCGAATTCGTCGCCAGCCGCGCGCAGGACTCGATCGTGCTCACCGCCGGCGCGGGCGGATCCATGCGCGGCAAAGCGTGGTTTGAGGGCGTGTGCCTGGACGAAGCATCGTCCGCCGGCGAGTGGCCGGCGCGCGAGGCCGTCGAGACTTTCGGCCCCGCCTATCGCTATCCGTCCGCCGGTTGGATCTACCTTCACATCGAAGGCGCTCCGTACGAACGCGGCTACCAGCACGGCCACCTGATGGCGCGTGAGATTCCCGAATACCTGGACCGCTGCGCCGCCGAGCTCGGCTCCAGCCAGCAGTGGGGCCAGTATCGCACCACCGCCAACGCGCTTTTTCTGCGCGGCTTCGACCGCGAGATTCTGGAGGAGATGCGCGGGATCGCCGAGGGCGCGTCTGACGCCGGCGCCAAGTGGCTCAACCGCCGCATCGACCTGATGGACATCGTGGTGGCCAACGTCACGGTGGAATTGAGTACGCTCGCGGCTGCGGTGGGCGCCACCGCTACCGGCCTGGAAGGGCTCAGATTCGATAAGCCCGCGTACGCCGGCGGCAAAAGCGATCGAGTGGTGGATCATTGCAGCGCCTTCGCCGCCACCGGCTCCGCCACGCGCGATGGCAAGATGGTGATCGGCCAAGTCACGTGGTGGTCCCTGACGCTCGCCGAGCAGACCAACGTGATGCTCGATATCAAGCCCGCCGCCGGCCATCGGATGCTGATTCAGAGCTATCCCGGCGGCATCGAAAGCGGGACCGACTGGTATCAGAACGACGCCGGCGTGGTCCTTACCGAAACCACCATCAACCAGACGCCGTTCAACGCGCAAGGGAACCCCGTCGCCTCCCGCGCCCGCATGGCCATTCAGTACGGCGGCAACATCGACGAGGTCGTGAAATACTTGGGCACCCGCAACAACGGCCTCTACACCAATGAATGGCTGATCGGCGACTCGAAGAACGATGAGATCGCCATGTACGAACTGGGCACCAATCGGGCCAGACTGTGGCGCAGCTCGAAGAACGAATGGTTCGGCGGCACACCCGGTTTCTACTGGGGCGACAACAACGCCAAGGACCTCGACATTCGCCTGGAGAACTACCCCGACCCGCAAGGCGGACCGGACTACATTCCCTACGTCCCCTATGTCCGCGATCTTGCCTGGCTGAATCTCTTCCAGGCGCACAACGGCCAGATCGACGAGCAGTTCGCGTTTCTCGCCTTTCGTACCGCGCCTCTGATCGCCACGAGCACCATGGACGCCAAGGTGGCGACATCGGACATGGCGAACCGCATGATGCTGTGGGCGGAAATCGGACGGCCCAACCAGCGCGAATGGACGCCTCCGCGATCCGGCTACGCCAAGAACGATGGCCTGTACCCTTCGGGCTACGCGCTGTTCCGTGGTGAAGAGACGGAAGGTCTGCGCACCGCCATTCGGGAAAATGAAAAGGCCCGTCTCACCGGCAAGACCGAACCTGAGCCAAAGCCGCCCGCCAAAGCGGCGTCCCTGAAGGACCGGCTGTGGAAGGGCTGGGTGCTGCCAGCTTCCGACGCCGACACCTGGTTTGCCGGTGGCTCGGCCAATTACTACTGGATTCTGGAAGCGGACGACGTGGAGGAACGGTTGCGCGCGCAGCACGCCACATACCGCAGGCTGAAACTCGGTCCCGAGAATGCCATGACCCGGTTCCAACTCGAGCAGGCCAAGGGCATTTTGTTCCTCGACTCCCTGCGGCACAAGATGGGCGACGACGCCTTCCTGAAGCTGATGACCGAATACTTCGCCGCCAACACGACGAAGACCGTGACCGCGCAATCGTTTCTCGACAAGGCGGGCGTGCCATTCGAGTTTGCCGAGCCCGCGGACGGCCCGGCCTATCTCACCAGTGATATCTTGGGCCGTCTCGCCTCCGCCGTTATCGTCTACGGCACCGTGCGCGAAGCCGGCGCCAACCGCTACGCCGCCGAGCAGATGCAGACCCGCTTTCTCGACCAGTATGAAAGCCAGGTGCCGATTTACAAGGACTTCGAATTGTCGGACGATCTGCTGCGCCATCGCGACGTGGTCTTCGTCGGCCGCCCTGAGGCGAACTCAGCTCTCGCCTCATGGGCCGAAAAACTCGGCCTCCTTTACCAGGGCGCGAGCTTCAAGATCGATGGCGGCGTCCACGCGTCGGAACGGGAGGCGCTGGTGTACGCCGCGAGTAACCCTCTCGATGCCTCGCACATGGTGCTCACGGTCGCCGGTAACGACGCGCTGCGCACCGTGAAGGCATCGCGTCTCGACGCTCCGGCCGAGTATGTGCTGCTCGACGACGGCAACCCGCCGCGCAACGGATTCATCGAACATAGCGCCGCCTCGACCGAGCAACCCGGCCGGAAACAGTAAGCCGGTAGCCGCACGCCGGTCTGGGACGCGAATCAGGGTTCTCTATTGAACCATGACTGTTTGATTCGAATTGCGAAATCCGAGGCAAGTTGTTAGGATCAAAGCGCGGGCCACCCTAGCTCAGTTGGTAGAGCGGCTGATTCGTAATCAGCAGGTCGCCGGTTCAACCCCGGCGGGTGGCTCCATTCTCTCTCTGAAAACAAAGAGCTTCTTCGAAGCCTCCAATACCAAACTCCTCCATTTTGGGTCCAACTGTGCCAAAACTGTGCCAAAACCCCTTCACGCCGCCTCTCCTGTGCCAGAACCCGGTTTGTCGTTCGCTTTGCGATTCAGTTTCGCGAGAGCCTCGCGCATCATCTGCAGCTTCATCTGTGAATACTTCTTGAACACCTTCGCGTCGCCCTGGCGCAACAGTTGCGTGACCCATTCGTCGGCCACGCCACCAGCGCTCAGACGCGTCGCGTACGTCGATCGGAGATCGTAGATTCGGAAATAAGGAATGCCCGCCTTGCGAAGCGTCGTCGCCCAGACCTTCTTGAAACTGGCCTGATAGCCACAAGGGCTGTCCGGGTTGGGAAACATGAAAGTGCCCCCACCCGGAGATCGATGCCTGCTTCCTGAACGCTTCCACCGCCAAATCGGTCAACGGCACCTCCGCGACTCCACTCGGAGTTTTGGAGTCCGGTATCCAGACAACGGCATTCGCCAGGTCCACGTCCTCCTTTCTCATCGGCGCAAGCTCCTTATATATCCGCAGACCTGTTTCCGTAACGATACGAATCACGTTGCGCAAGTAGGCCGGAGCGAAGGCCTCGATCTTCTCCTGCTCCGACCAAGCCATATAGTGCGGGCGAAAAAGCCCCTTCACCCGGACTGGGAACTCCACGCCGAAGCACGGGTTCGCCATCAGTAGCTTCTTGCGCACGGCAACATTCAACATCCGCCGCAACACTCGAAACTCCTGATGAACCGTGCTCGGTTTGACGAGCCCTTTGGCAACTTTGCCCTCGGACCTCGTGATTTGGACGCGCTGCTCCAAACGTTGGCGCAAATACGCCTCGATCAAATCCGCAGTCAGATCGACCAAGAGGACCTCCCCAAACCCAGCGTTAAGGTGCTTCGCCACCCGGGTATAGGACAAATGCGTCTTCCGTGCCCGGATGGGCGGTTTCGCAAATGCCTCCAGGAAGTGCTCCGACCACTGCGCAAATGTGAGCTGTTCACCTTTGCGCAGCAATGGCATATTCTTCACCCTTTCCCATTTGTTCAACAGTTTACGACGTATTTCGGCGTCTTTCTATAGGTATTCGACAAAACTCTGGCACTTCGACAATTTTCGACGTGCTTCGACATCCAACAGCTGAGATCGGTCGCCCTGCGACCGGCTCCCAGGCCGACAACACCGGTAGTGGAACATACAGGAAGTGTCGAACGGCTCGGTGTTTTCTTCATTGCAACCGGCGTGCGATCAGCGACTTTCGCCGTGAGACAAAATCGGTCGCGTGTTCGACAAATGTTCGACGCTCAGAATTCAGTAAGAAATAGTCCCGATTCCCGACCCTCCGCGAAGATTTCTTGTCCCAGTGTGCCTCTCCCATTGCCTTACTAATTGAGGGGCAATTCATGCGGCAACACGCGGGTGCGGCCCGAAGCGCCAGAATCGCGGTCCGGCTGAGCAGCGAAGAGCAATATCAGATCGAGGCAGCGGCGAAGACCAGGGGCTACGCAAGTCCCAGTGCGTTCATCCGCGGGGCGATCCGAAACGAATTGAAGGGGCGAACGGAGCTGACCGGCACTGAGGAGCGGATTGCAGGAGGCTTCGATGGTGTCTCACGGGACATTTTCCGCGTGGACCGCGGACAGCAGGCGCTTTTCGCGCTGGTAGATGCCCTTGCCAAGGCGGTCTTGACTTGTGTGCCGGAACCGCCGCCCGATGCCAGGCCACAGGCCACCGCCCGCGCCAGAGAGCGATACGAC
>DASWZP010000285.1:0-4385 GCA_036404395.1 Bryobacteraceae bacterium
TGCGGGGACCAGGCCCGCCTGCCAGTCGTGGCAATGCAATATGCCGGGCCGGAACAGGTAGCGCGCCACGCCCAGTGCCGCGCGCGCGAATACGGCGAATCGAATGTTATTGTCCGGGTAATCGACGCCCGCTTCGCCGTAGAGCCCCGGCCGGTCGAATAGCGCCCGGCACTCCACCAGGTACAGCGGATACTCCGCCGGCGCCTGGTAGATGGCGATATCGAAACCGGCCTTCCCGAGGTAGACCGGAAGATGATCGTACACGCGCCGCGCGTCCTTGAGAGAGATGGATCCGTAGCGCGGAATCACCACCGCGGTCTCGCAGCCGAACTCGCGCAGGGCGCCGGGCAATGCCCCCACCACGTCCGCCAGCCCACCGGTTTTGGCGAGCGGCGAAGCCTCGGATGAAACCATCAGGACGCGGGTCACACCGGAATTGTAGCAGGGGCTCGGGGCGCATTGGATTTCCGCGGTCGCTTTTGTCACCATGATAGGCATGGCTACCGCGATCTTGACCGAGTTCCGCAATGAACCGTATGCCGATTTTTCTCAGCCTGCCAACCGGCGCGCCAAGGAGGAGGCTCTGCGGCAGGTTCGCTCCGAATTCGGACACGAATACCGGCTCCGCATCGGGAGCGAGTACTTCTCGACCGGCGACAGGCTCGAATCGGTGAATCCGTCGAACCCCAGCGAAATTGTGGGCGTGCATCATCGGGCGGACGCGGTGCTGGCGGCGCGCGCCGTCGAAGCGGCCTGGCAATATTTTCCGCCATGGAGCCGCGTGCCGGCGGCGGACCGCATCGGCATGACGCTCGAAGCCGCGCGCATCCTGCGGCGCCGCAAGCTCGAGTTCGACGCCTGGCTGGTCTACGAAGCCGGCAAGACGTGGCCCGAAGCCGAGGCCGATGTCTCCGAGGCCATCGACTTTTGCGAATACTACGCGCGCGAAATGGAGCGCCTGGCCGCGCCGCAGCCGGTGGTGCAATTGCCCGGCGAGCACGACCAGATGATCTACATCCCGCTGGGCGTGGGGGTGGTGATTCCGCCGTGGAACTTTCCGCTGGCCATCCTGGTGGGGATGACGGTGGCCTCGCTGGTGGCCGGCAACACGGTGGTGCTGAAGCCATCCAGCGAAACCCCGACGATTGGCGCCAAGTTCGCCGAGGTGCTGCTGGAAGCGGGTTTCCCCGAGCGAGCGTTCACCCTGCTCACCGGCAGCGGCGCGGCAGTGGGCGATGTGCTGGTGGGGCACCCCAAGACGCGCTTCATTTCTTTCACCGGCTCGCGCGACGTAGGCTTGCGCATCAACGAGCTGGCGGCCAGGACGCAGCCCGGACAGCTCTGGATCAAGCGTGTGGTGGCGGAAATGGGCGGCAAGGACGCCATCGTGGTGGATGGCGATGCGGACCTGGACAAGGCGGTGGACGGTGTGCTGGCTTCGGCGTTCGGCTACCAGGGCCAGAAGTGCTCGGCCTGCTCGCGGGCCATCGTCGACGCCAAAGTGTATGACGCGTTCCTGGAGAAGCTCGCCGCGAAGACGCGCAACATCAAGGTCGGCCCCGCCGACGATCCCGGAAACTACATGGGGCCGGTGATCAGCCGGAGCGCGCGCAAAACCATCCGGGCCTACATCGAGGTGGGTAGGCAGGAGGGCCGCGTGGTGGTTGGCGACCAGCCGGTCGAGGGCTACGGCTATTTCATTCCGCCGACCATTATTGCGGACGTGGATTCGCGCGCGCGGATTTTTCAGGAGGAGATTTTCGGTCCGGTGCTGGCCGTGACCAAGGCGAGAGATTTCGAGCACGCGCTCGAACTGGCCAACGATTCCGACTATGGACTCACCGGCGCCGTGTTTTCGAACGATGCCGAACACTTGCGCCAGGCCGCCGAGCGCTTCCACGTCGGCAATCTCTATTTCAACCGAAAATGCACCGGCGCCATGGTGGGCGCGCATCCCTTCGGCGGGTTCAACATGTCGGGCACGGATTCCAAGGCCGGCGGCCCGGACTACCTGCTGCTGTTCCTGCAGGCGAAATCGATCGCGCAGCGAGTGTAAGCGAGGACGTGGCGCACGCACTCATGCGTGCCGCGTCGGCAATCGTGCCGACGCAGGGGCGAGGCGAAGCGAAGGTGTGTCAAGAAGAGTCTCCGAACTCCTGACGCGGTGGAATTTGGGTTGAGCCAGCCGGCTCGGTTCAGAGGTAGGATAGACGATCGGTTTTTGTCGTCTGTCAAGCGGCGCATCCGCTGGCGAGGCGCGACAGACGACAAAAACCGATCGTCTATCCTACCTGGCACGCACGAGTGCGTGCGCCACGGCGGCTACCCGGATTCGCCTCCCGCCTTGGCATCGGGGGCGCCGGCAAGCTGGCTGCGGTGAATCGCGTCCAGCACCCCGTTGACGAATTGCACCGATTCCTCGCCGGAGAATTTTCGCGTCAGCTCCAGCGCTTCGTCAATGGTGACCGCGGCGGGCGTGGCGCCATGCAGCAGTTCGTAGACTCCCAGCCGCAGGATGTTGCGATCGACGGCCGGCATTCGCTCTATGCGCCAGTGCTCGGCGTGGCGGGTGATCAGCCCGTCTACTTCCTCGATGTGGGCGATGGCGCCTTCGAGCAGGCTGACCGCGAAGTCATCCCGCTCGGGATGTTCCTCCGCGTACAGGGTGTCGAAATATGAGTCGATGGCCTCGTCGAGGGGCTGGCGGCGCGCATCCCACAGAAAGAGGATCTGCAAGGCGCGCTGGCGCGACCTGCGGCGGGCGGGCATTAGTTGGCCTGGCGCAACGTGCGCAGCAGGTTGGCCATTTCGATGGCGCTCATGGCGGCGTCGAAGCCCTTATTGCCGCCCTTGGCGCCGGCCCGGTCGATGGCCTGCTCCAGAGTGTTGGTGGTCAGCACGCCAAATGACACCGGGACGCCGGTCTCCAGGCTGGCGTGCGCAATGCCCTTGGCGGCTTCGGCGGCGATGTAATCGAAATGCGGCGTGTCGCCGCGAATCAGCGCGCTCAGGCAGATCACCGCGTCCCAGCGGTGTGTCCGCGCCACCTCGCCGGCCACCAGCGGAATCTCCCAGGAGCCCGGCACCTTGATGATTTCAATCAGGTCCGCCGCCGCGCCGGTGCGCGTCAATGCATCCATCGCGCCCGCCAGCAGGCGGTCTGTAATAAAGCTGTTGAAGCGGCTGACGATGATGACAAATCGCAATCCCGCGGCACTTAGCTGACCTTCCCATACTCGCGACATAGTTCACTTCCCCGTAAACGCCGGGGCCCTTTTTTCGAGAAACGCGCCGATGCCTTCGCGGCAGTCTTCGCTGGCGGCGATCGATCCGAAAAGCGCCGCCTCGAGTTGCAGCCCTTCTTCCGTTCCGCCGTTGAGGCCCATATCCACCGCTTCCATCGCCATCCGCACGGCCAACGGGCCGTTTTGCAAAACCTTCCCCAACCAGGCGCGCGCCACGCCGAGCAGCTCGGCTTGCGGCACAACCGCGTTCACCAGGCCGATGCGCCAGGCCTCGGCCGCGTCAATCGGCTCGCCCGAAGCCAGCATCCAGAGCGCGCGCCCGCGGCCGGCCAGCCGCGGCAGCCGCTGGGTCCCGCCGAAGCCCGGGATCAACCCCAGCTTCACTTCCGGCTGTCCCAGCCTGGCGTTCTCCGCTGCCACCCGCACGGTGGCCGCCAGCGCCAGTTCCAGTCCTCCGCCCAACGCGAACCCGTTCACCGCCGCCACCGACGGTTTGCCCGCGGTCTCGAGGCGCCGGAACACGCGCTGCCCGTCGAGCGAGTACTGGCGCATTTCCACGCTCGAGAGGCGGGCGAGTTCGCCGATATCCGCCCCCGCCGCAAACGCCACGTCTCCCGCGCCAGTGACGATCGCCGCGCGAACGCCCGAATCTTCCGCGACGCAGTCGAATGCCGCTCCCAATTCCTTCACTACCGCTCGCGAAAGGGCGTTGCGCTTTTCCGGCCGGTTGATGGTCACCAGCGCGATGCCCGCTTCATCCACCGCGAACAGGATATGCTCGAACGACACCACCGATCAGTGTAGCGCAGGGACTGACCTCTCTGTCCCAAGGCGCTGTGTTTGCGCCGCGTGGACAGAGCGGTCTGTCCCTGCCTCTCCCTGCCTCTCGCCGCTTGCGCGCGGGGCCGTAAGGGTGTTATCGTCCAGCAATCGCACTTTGCGGCGGGGATAGGTTTGCGCCATTTTGCCTGGTTTTGGTGCGTTAGTAGATGTCTATATAAAGATATACAATAGGTCCGGCACTCACAATACTGGAGGAGGAGACAAATGCATAAGATATTTCACACCCTGGCCATAGCTGCTTTGGCGTTAGCACTGCCGCTGGCCGCTTTGGCGCAAACCAACCTGAACCTGGACACC
>DASWZP010000286.1:0-10564 GCA_036404395.1 Bryobacteraceae bacterium
GCGCGGAGTCTTCACCATCGACCCGACCGGCGAAGTCGCCGGCTGTCGTCTATCGGACCCCTCGACCGGATTGCAGGTCGCCAAGTACGACCACGACGCCATCACCGCCCAGGGGCTGATTCTGCACGACCTGGCCGATGCAACCGGAGGAACCGCTCTCGCCCAGAACGATTTCCTGGCCGAGTTTAACCGCCTGGCCAACCCGCCCGAGTACGTTTATTATTTGGGCTTCTATCCCAAGGATTTCAAAACAGACGGAAAGTTCCACGAGCTCAAGGTGACGCTGGCGAACGGCAAGGGACTGTCGGTGCAAGCGCGCAAGGGTTATTGGGCGTCAGACCACGTCGAAGACGCCGCGACGGCGTCCACGCGGGAAATCGGCGAGGCCGTGTTCTCCCACGACGAGCTGCGCGATCTGCCGATCGACATTGACACCCAGTTCTACAAAACCACCACCGCGGACGCTAAGCTGAAGATCACCGCTCACCTCGACATCCGGCAGCTTCACTTGCGCAAGCAGGACGACCGGAATCGCAACGACGTGACCCTGGTATGCGCCCTGTTCGATGGCGACGGCAACTATATCAAAGGAACCCAGAAGGTGGTGGAGCTTCGGTTGAAGGACGAGGATCTCGATCACCGGCGCTCGCTCGGCCTCACCGTCGAGAGCGACTTCGACGTCAAGAGCGGCGCCTACATGATTCGCGTCGTCGCGCGCGACGCCGAGAGCCAGCAAATGGCCGCCGCCAACGACACAGTGGAGATCCCATGAGAATTTCGCAGATTCTGCAATATGCCTGCCGCCCAATGTCCGCGGGCCTGCTGCTGTTGCTGTGTTCGCCACTGCTGGCTCAGACCGGTGGGTCCGGCAGCGAGGCCGCGGCCAGCGTGAAGCCGAAACCCGAGCCCCAGTTGGTGCTGGTGGGCGCGGTGGTGACCGGCCAGAAAGACGAACCCATCCGCGGCCTGACCGCGGCCGATTTCCATGTTCTCGAAGATGGCAAAGAACAGGCCATTACAGGAGTCCAGACTCACGCCGGACCCGCCGTGCCCGGAATGAGCCAGCAACAGCACGTCGTCCTCATGTTCGCCGCGCAGTCCACCGAGGATCAGAAATGGATTCGGCAGGCGACGGCCAAGTTCGTGGCGGACAATGCCGGACCCAACCGGCTGATATCCATTGTTTACACGGACGTATGCTACGACACCATTTCCACGCCATTCACCTCCGACGGCGCCCGGCTTCAGCACGCCCTGGGCGAATGGCCGGACCTCACCCACTGCGACCACCCTGCCGATCCTGGTGGAGAACTACGGCCCCTCTACTATGCCCAAGTAGCGAAGGGTCTGGCCAAGGTGCCTGGGCACAAAGTCGTGGTCCTGTTCGTGCCCAACGCCGCGCCATCCGCCGGCGCCACCGACAAGCAGCCGCCGGAGCTGGTTCCCTCGGCGCGCCGCGCGCGGGGGCGAAACGAGAAGAGCGCGGAGGCGCACCAGGACCCGTTCGATATGGAGCTCGAGTTTCGCAAGGCGGACGTCTCGGTCTATCCGGTCGAAGCACAGGCCGGCGTGGCGGCTCCGGGCTGGGCGCTCGATCTCGCCGAAGCGACCGGCGGGTACGTGCTCTCCCGCGGCAGCGACGGTCTCGGTGTTTTCGATCCGCTCACTCGCGAGCAGGACGAATCCTACACGCTTGCCTACGTGCCGGCAGTCTCCGCGGAAGGAAGCTGCCATGCGCTCAAGGTCACCGTCAACCGGCCCGACGTGAAAGTGCGCGGGCGAAACCTCTACTGCAACGTAAGCCAGGCGGTCGTGGCCGCCGTCAAGCCGAAGGAGAACGAGCTGGAGCGGCTGGCGGAGTCGGCTGACGCCGGCAACACGGCGGCGTCGGGCTCCGTCCCATTCTTCTATGAGGCCAACGGCGTCGCGCGAGTCAGCGTGGCGCTCGAGATTCCAACGCCGGCTCTCGATCCCATTGAAATGAACGGCGGGATTCATGCCGAAATGGACGTGCTCGGCATGGCGTATGTCCCCGGCGGCGATGTGGCTGCGCGGTTCACCCACAAGGTGAAGTTCGATTTCGACAGCCGCCAGCAGTTCGACGATTTTCTGCGGCACCCGCTCCACTACGAAAGGCAGTTTGAAGTCGCTCCGGGCAATTACCAGTTCAAGCTCATCTTCCGCTCGGCCAAGGACCGCTTCGGCGTGGTCGAAGCGCCGCTCGAGATCGATCCGTTCAACGCCGGACAGCTCAGCGTGAGCGCGATCGCCCTCAGCCGCAACGTGCAACCGATATCGCCCGAGGCCGCGCAGGACGAGGTTGAGGCAGGGAAGACCCCGCTGATTTTTCGCGGCAACCGGATCGCCGTCTGGGGCTCCGATGTTCTGTCGAAGACCGGTACCGCCGAAGCCTATTTCGAAATCTACGAGCCGCTCTCGAACGGCGCCGGAACGGTCCAACTCACCATGCGCCTGCGCTTGCTCGACGCGCAAAGCAACGAGCAAGCGTGGAGTTCCGGCGATGTCGACCTGAGCGCCCTGGCCAAGTCCGGCAACAAGGTGATTCCGGTCGCGCTCAAATTGCCAGTCGCCACCCTCCCGCCGGGAACCTATCGCGCCGAGCTGACGGTCAAAGATTCCGCCGGCGGCCAGGCCACCCGCAATATACAGTTCCGGACGGAGTGAAACGCGGTGCCTGAAAGCTCCGTCTGCCGGCGTGGCGCGGGCCGTCAAGCCTGATGTGTCGAGATTCATCTCGACATTTCTTTTCGCTACGGCTCGAGCGTGAGGGTGACTTTTCCGGCGGCGCCCGAGTAAATCAGCTCTAGCGTATGGAGCTTTTCGGTCTTGCCGCTGTACGGGAAGAAAACCAGTCCGGCCACGGGGAGGGCGCGGTCCCCTTCCGGAAGCGCAGCCCTATGCACGCTCTGTGCCATCGCTCGTTGCACCTGGATCGGAATCTTCACTGGAAAGGGCGGCTCCTTGCCCTCACCCCTCGGGTCTATTTTCTCCTTTTGCTGTCCCTCGTCGTCGCCGCTGAAGATGCCGGTCGTCTTCGGTTTCTCGGGCTCGGGCGGCTGCCATTCGGGATCTTTGACGCTCCCCAGCACCGCTCCGTATGGCTGGCCAGGCAACGCCTTCTTCCCGTTGATGCGGAGCGCGAAGTCGTCGAAGGATAGCTTGATTCGTGCGCCCGGCGGGCCGAAGAACCCCGTTTCGACCACCAGATAATCTTCCGTGGTCAGGTTCCCTCTCGCCGTGGGGATCGAATGTCCCTGGAACTCGGCCGCAATCGTCACCTTGCCTGCCTGCCCCTGGTCCGGATAATCCGTCGGAGCCGGTCTGGGCGGCGTGCCCCTGGTTTCGATTGGCGCAGCATTGGCTGGCGGATTTTGGCCTGGCGGGGGTTGGCTGGGCGGGTTTTGCCCTTGCACACACAGACAGGCGGCAATCGGCACACCCAGCCTCAGTACGGGGAAAAGTCGCATTCCAACTAAGACGCTAGCACAGTCGAGGTTCTCGCCGCCGGCGTGGATGCCGCGGACGCCCGAGCCTTGGCGCTAGGTCTTGGGGGTGTCCGAAGGCGGCGGGTCTTTCAACGAATCCTTGAAGCCGCGAATGCCTTGGGCCAGCCCCTTACCGAGTTCGGGCAGCTTTGACGGCCCGAAAAACAGAAGGCAAATACCCAAGATCAAAAGCAGATGCTGGGGCCGTAACAGATCCTCAATCATAGTGATGCTCCACTTGCAAGATAGCACAATTCGGCGATGCCGGGTTGTTGGACCGTGCAGCGCGAACCGGATTCTGTCGATCCGGGCGTTACGGGCAGCCGCGGGTCCGGCGCCCTCAGCGGCTGCGCTCGCGCGGCATGATGCGCCGCAGCAAGCCAAACGCCAATGCCGCGGCCGACCCGGCCACCACCAGCGCGACCGAAAACAGGAGGATAATCCCGAGGATCAGAACCAGATGCTGAGGCCGTAGCAGATCCTCAATCATAATGATGCTCCACTGGCAAGTTAGCACAATTGGGCGATGCCGGGTTGTTATGCGGCACCGGCCCGCTCAGACGAGGGCTACCACATCCTTCAAGCGCTCGGACTTCAGGTAGGCGTTGGGATCGTGATAGAGAGCCTCCTCGGGAAGCCACTCCATCAGGATTCCAAGATCCTGGCTCACTATGTCTTTGTAGAACTCGGGAAGCACGTTGCTCTCCTGCTCGAAATAGGGCCGGAATTGCGGGTCGGTGTCCAGGCGGTCGCGAATCGCGCGGTGGTACCGGGCCCTTCCGAAGCCCTCGGTGGAAACCGCGCGCACCACGTTCATCCAGCGTGAAGTCACCCCTTGGGTCGCCAGGAAACGGCGGAAGATAGCGCGCGTGGAAAAGGAATACCGGGTCAAATCGATGATGTGGTCGTAGAAGGTCCGCCAGGAATAGTTGGCCGGCTTGACGTTCATGGCGCCGTTATTGTTCAGGAAGTGGAACGGGAAGGGCAGCACGCGGCCGGATCGCTGGTAATCCAGATTGAGCGGCGCGGCGCGGCCGAATGCGGAGAGCAGCGAATAGGCGGGAAAGGCCCCTGGACTCATGTCCAGGAATCGTTTGGTGAGTTCAAAGGGCTCCGGCCCTTGGTCGGTATCCAGTCCCAGCACGAAGTTGGTTTGGATGTAGGGTATGTATCGCAAGATCGTATTGACGTGTTCGGACACCTGGCGAACTTTGGCCATCCCAAGCAGCGCTCCGGTCTTCGATTTGTCACCCAGGGCGAACCAGGATTCAATGCCGGGAAGGACACCTTTGAATGAATTGCGTTGGAGCCGCTTGAGGTGCGGTTCGGAGAGGAGGGACAGGCTGCTTTCAGCGACGAAGTCGATGCTGCCGGGAGGGACCGCGTCCTCGATCATGTCCATGTAGTCGTTGAAGCGGACGCCGAAATTGGGATCGTGCCAGGCTACCAGGGGCCGTTTGAACTTCGTCAGCAGGAAGCGGAGGTCCTCACGCAGCACCTCGAAGTCCATGGCTTGATAGGGCACCGTGGCGTCGATACAGAAGGCGCAAGTGTACGGGCACCCCAGGCTGCCGAGCATGGGAACCATTTTGAGGAGAGGCGCTTTCCGGAGCGTCTGGTCGATAAACTGCCAACGCTCGCGGACTCCCGGGAGGGTTCTGGGCTGCTGGGAGGCCGCCAGGTGGATGCCGGTGGGCCGGTGCTGCGAGCAGTCGAGCAGGACGTCGCGCAGCGTACCCCGATCCGTGAAGCCCAGCACATAGTCGAAGTAACGCGCGGCGTCTTCGGGGTAACAGCGGGCGTGCGGCCCGCCGATCACGGTGATCGCCCCTCTGCTGCGAAAGAGATTGCTCAGGGCGTAGGCCGTGTGCGCGGCTTCGGTAAACGCGCCGATAAAGACCACGTCGAAGTTATCGGGCAACTCGGTCAGCAGGTTTTCAAAACCGGTGTAACAAACGAAAGTAACGTCATGTCCCGCCTCTTGGCACCAGACTCCGATCGCCTGCGGCATGATGCTGGCCAGGCTCGCGTTCATGATGCGCGCGTACAAAGCCCGCGTAGGGCCCTTGGAGACGATGTCGATGATCCCGATCCGCAGTTTTTTCATGAACCCCTCCGTGGCAGCGCACAGGCCTTTCCCTGGGTGGCTCATGTCGCGCGACACCAGTCGTGGCGGGTACCAGCCGCGCTGGCGTCATCGGTCTAAACCCGCTGGCCGATGTCTGCCGTCGGTTGTCGGGTTCTCTGAGATGGCTTCAGTATACAACCTCGGGACGGCCAGTGTCTCGGCGCCAGCTCGGGCCAGTGGCCGCGGACGCCCTCGTCCGCGGCCGGCCCCCTGGCCGGCCTTTCGTAGGGCGATTTCGCCTGCCAGCCGGAACGCTCCGCGACCTACACCGGGCCGGTGGACTGCCCGGCTTGCGAGCGGTTCATGATCTCATCGGCCAGTTTGTGCGGGTCGTCGACGTTGGCCAGCGTCAACCGGCTGGCCTCGCCGGCGGTTTCGATGGACAGATTGCCTACGCCGAACACGCGCTGCATCAGGCGTTGCTCCACCCGCACATCCTGGAGTTTGGCAAGCTGGATGGTGCGCGTGGACTTGGCCGCGAGCCCCGTTTCGTAACGCAGCCGTTCCCCCGTCACCACCGTCCGCGTGGCCTGCCGGCGCAACCAGCGCGCAGCCGGCCAAAGCAGCACCAGGGCCGGAAGAATCATCACCCAGTGGCGGGGATACTGGCTCTCCCACAGGGCCAGATAGGCGACTTCCAACCCAAGAAACACGATGGCGGCGGCGATGGCGCCCAGCTTCAGGAACTTCGTGGTGGGACGAATGATGATATCAGGCACGGATATTGCGCTCCCCGAGCGATCATTGTAGCGCGCCCGGGAACGCACGGGCTGCGCGTGGCGCTAGCGTCCTCTCACAAGTTTGCAACATGATCCCGGGCCTTGTATCAGGATACAAAGCCTCCTGAAACAGAGAAGCCGTGCGCACCCCTAGGTTCAGATTCATGCGAACTCACTAGGAAATGGAGAGTTTCGCCTTTGCTGTATCGCGCGACCGAGGAACTGCCGCCGATCCAACAGGCGGATACCTGACCGCTTCGCCAAAGGCGGCGCCTCGAGTTTCCACGACTCCGTCTGTTAGTTGGACTTGGCGGCGGCGGCCTGGGCTGCGAGCCGTGCACGCATTCCTTTGATGCGCTCGCGCATGGCGGCGACCCGCTGGCGGCCATCGGGCATGGCGTCGATCAGCCGTTCCAGGTTGACCAGGTAGTTCGGCCCGGCGCTGGCCCGCAGCTCGGCCACGAACGGCTCCATTTTGGTGAAGACGACGATGTACTCTCCGTTGGTGTCGTTGAACAGGTCGAGACTGATGGCACCGTGGTTGACCAGCGCGGCGGCCATGTCCCAGTAGCTCCACACCATCCGCAGATGGCCGCTGTGTTCGCTGAACAACGCCTTGGTGATGTCCTCGAACGATTCGGGATTGAAGTCTCGAAAATACCAGTCGCGCGCCGTGCGCATGGTGGCTTCGCGGCGCAGATCGTAAAGCTTCAGAATCAGATCGGCTTCTTCGTGCTTCGACATGGATAGCCCCTCATTCGCTAGAGTCGGATTGCAAAGCGCCGCCCATCGGCGGTGGCAGAGTCATCATAGCAGAACCGGCCAGCACCGCCGCTGTTATTCCGCGGCCGGCTTCCATCCGCCAAATGCCTGTTCCAGCCACAATGCCACGGCCAGCGCCACATCTTCGCGCCATGGCGCGGCGGCTATCTGCACCGCGATGGGCAAGCCGGTGTTTGATTCGCCGCAGCGCACCACCACGGCCGGCCAGCCGGCGACATTGTAGGCCATGGTGTGGCTGAAGCCGATGAAGTTCTCATCCAGGATAGAAGTGCCGAGCGGCAGCGCCGGATGGATATAAGCCGGACAGAGAATCGCGTCGTATCCGCAGGCGAGAAATGCCGCCATTTCGGCGCGATAACGGAACCACTCGCCCCAGTAATGCGTGAATCCGTCAATGCCCGTGCGGTATTGCTCCAATTTATCCAGCCAGCCGGTCAGCAGCGGATGGACGCTGGTGGAACCGATGTCGCGCAGATAGCCGCGCAGGCCATCGCCCCCGTCCGGGCCGATCAGTTTCATCTCGATCTCGTAAGCGGAGTCCAGGCAGACCGGCCGCGTCTGCTCGACGCGGGCGCCTTCCACGGCGAGCGCCGCCGCCGCCGCGCGCACCACGCCCGCCACTTCCTCGTCGGCCGCGGCGAGACCATTGTCGGTGTAGAACGCGACGCGCAGGTCGCGCACCCTTACGGAGCGCGGGTTCGCGAGCGGCATGTCCACCACGGTGTGGTCGCGCTCGTCGGGGCCAACCAGCAGCGGCATCGCGGTGATCAGGTCCTCCACGCGGCGCGCCATCGGCCCAATCTGCCAGAGGGCTTCGATCCAGCCTCCGGCCGGCGGGACATGACCGGTGCGCGGCAGGCGGCCCGAAGTCGGCTTGATGGCGGCGCATCCGCAAAAGGCCGCGGGAAGGCGCACGCTGCCGGCGCAGTCGCTGCCCAGCCCAACGGGCGAACCGCATGCCGCGAGCAGGGCGGCCTCTCCGCCGCTCGAGCCTCCCGGTGTGCGCGACGGGTCGTACGGATTGCGGGTGGCGCCGAAAATCAGGTTGTCGCTCTCGAAGGCGAACAGCAGATCCGGCAGGTTGGTTTTGGCGATGGGGATAGCGCCCGCCCGCCGCAAACGCCCGACCAGCGTCGCATCTTCCGTGGAAGCGGCCGCGTTCTTCCTCCCCAACGTTCCCGCCGTCGCCACCGCGCCGGCCAATTCGAGCGAGTCCTTGATGCTGAACGGCACGCCGTGGAGCGGCCCGCGCGGTTCGCTCGAATCGGCGGCCGCGGCCGCGGCCAGCGCGCTTTCCGCAAGCACTTCCACGGCGGCATTGATCTTCGGATTGATTTGGGCGATCCGCTCCAGGTGAGCCGTCACCAGCTCGCGCGACGACACACGCCGCTCGCGGATCAGCCGCGCCTGTTGGGTGGCGGAATATGTAGTGAGTTCGGACATGGAACACCCCGAGTCTAACATCCGGCCCGGCGGGGCGTGACTGAACACACAGGCAAGCTAAGCATGCCCCACCTTGGAACCCGCCGTAGTACGATACTTGCAGGAGCGTGTTCTGACCAAGGCACATCTTGAAGCAGCCGCCGCCCTTCCGGCCGCCATCCCAACCTGGACGATTGCCGTCCGCGCCGCCGAATCCAAGAAGGCCACCGACATCAAGGTCCTGGATTTGACCGGCATCACTTCCTTCGCCGACTATTTCGTTCTCTGCAGCGGTTCCAACCAGCGGCAGATTCAGGCCATCGCCGACGAAGTCACGCTGCAGCTCAAACACCAGGCGAGCGAACTGCCGATGAGCCTGGAAGGCTACGAGCAAGGCGAATGGGTGTTGGCCGATTACGGCGACATGCTGGTGCACGTTTTTTCCGTCAAGGCCCGAGCTTATTACGACCTGGAACGGCTCTGGCGCAACGCGAAGCCGGTCGAGATTCCGCCCGAGTGAAGATCTTCGTCTACTTCATCGGCAAACCCAAAGATCCGCACGTGAATGCCGTGGCGCAGGATTTCGTCGGCCGCGCCGCCCGCTATGCTCCTGTCGAGATGCGCGAGATCCGCCCCGAGCGCACCGATCCCTGGGCCCGTCATCCCGCCGCGCGCAAAATCTTTCTCGATCCGGCCGCCAAGCCGATCGACTCCGCCGCCTTCACCGCGCTCGTCGCCAAAGCCGAAATGGAAGGACGCGACCTGCTCTTCCTGGTGGGCGGGCACGACGGTCTGCCGCCCGCCTGGGCCGGCCGCGCGGACCTGCTGCTCTCGCTCTCCGCCATGACTTTTCCGCACGAGCTGGCCCGCGCCATGCTCGCCGAACAGATCTACCGGGCTTTCGCAACCTTGCGGGGTCATCCCTACCCGCGGTAAGTTGGTTGATTGCATGTCTTGGTTTAAGCGCGACAGGCCGGACGACAAGAAGCCGAAGGCCATCGACGAAGAATCGAAGCACGTCAAGACGGAAGGCCTCTGGCAGAAGTGCGACGGCTGCCGCCAGATTGTCTGGAAAAAGGACCTGGCGGCCAACTGGAACATCTGTCCCAAGTGCGGCCACCATTTCCGCATGGACGCCGTTTCCCGTATCCGCATGCTGTTCGATGGCGGCGAATACGAGGTATTCGATGCCGCGCTGCACTCCACCGACCCGCTCGGCTTCGTCGACAGTAAGCCCTACGCCAAGCGCCTGGAGGCCGCGCGTCTGGAAACCGGGCTCCGCGACGCTATCATTTCCGCCCGTGGCAAGCTCTGCGGCCGCCAAGTGGAAATGTGCTCGATGGAGGTGCGCTTCATCGGCGGCAGCATGGGCGCCGTGGTGGGCGAAAAGATCACGCGCGCCATCGAACGCTCTCTCGCCTCCCGCTCGCCGCTGGTGATCGTTTCCGCTTCCGGCGGCGCGCGCATGCAGGAAGGCGCCGTCAGCCTGATGCAGATGTGCAAAATCTGCTCGGCGCTGATGCGGCTCGACCAGGCCCGCATCCCTTTTATCAGCGTGCTCACCGACCCCACAACCGGCGGCGTCACCGCCAGCTACGCCATGCTGGGCGACCTCAACATCGCCGAACCCGGCGCCCTGATCGGTTTCGCCGGCCCGCGCGTGATCGAGCAGACCATCCGCCAGAAGCTCCCCGAGGGTTTCCAGCGCAGCGAGTTTCTGGTCAAGCACGGCATGCTCGATGCCGTGGTGCCGCGCCTGGAGCTGAAGGCTTACATCGCCCGCGCGTTCGATTTCTTCTGCCAGCAGTGAACTACCCCGATTCGGTCCATTTCCTCTACGCGCTGGGCAATGAAATCAAGACCGCCAAGCTCGGTCTGGAGCGCATCCGCGCCGTGCTCGAGGCGCTCGGCAATCCGCAGGATCGCCTCTCGATCGTCCACGTGGCCGGCACCAACGGCAAGGGCTCGACGTGCGCCATGATCGAATCCGGTTTCCGCGCCGCCGG
>DASWZP010000287.1:0-14509 GCA_036404395.1 Bryobacteraceae bacterium
CGCGTACATCGTGCTGATGCGATGGGTGCTGCCGCGGCTGGGCATCGGCACTTGAATGGCGAACTCCTGCGACGCCGCGGCGCGGCGTGAGGCACGGCAAAAAGCGAAGCCGGGCGAATAACGTATCGGCACACCGGGCCGGGCTTGCGCCCGGCGCTGGCAGGTCGGGGACCTGCTCCACATAGCTAACCAACCGTCTGGACGGTTCTGAGCACGGTCTCGATAGCCGGCGCGTGAAGCAGCGTGTGGTGAATGAGACAGGCCTTGACGGCGCGCAGGATGCCGGCCTCGTGCGCGGGGTCGAGGGCGGGGACGGTGACTTCGATGCGAAATTGGGCCAGCCGGGCCGGCTGCAGAGCCTTGTCGGCGGTCACACGAATTTCGAGGCCATCGGCGGAAAGCGAGCGGGCCTTCAGGTACTGCACGGCGTAATAGCCGGCACAGGTGCCCAGGGCCGAGAGCAGCAACTCGGGCGGCGTCATGCCTTGGTCCTCGCCGCCGTTCTCGGGCGGCTGGTCAGAAACCACGCGATGCCCGCGCGCGATGGCTTCGAATCCGACATTACCCCGATGCTGAATGCTGACTTCCACATGGCCTCTACTTGCAGAGATGCGCTTCCCGGCCGGAGGTGACAAGCGGTCCCGGGTGCAGACCGATTTTAGCGCCGCGCGCGGGCCGCGTTACTGCCGGGCTGCGCCGGCCTGAGGGCGAAAGCGCGGCGCGGCGTGTTCGGTCAGCTTGAAATCGGGCGGCACCTGGAACAGGGCGGGCGCAGGCTCGGAGCGGCCGACATTGGTCAGCCGGGTGACGGTTTCGCCGCTGCGCGGATCGCTGCGTTTGGTGAGGACCGCCATTTGCAGGTCGGCCGAATACCAGCGTTCGGTCACCATCTGAATCGGCGCTTCATTGCCGATGGCGCCGGCCGCAATAGTGACGGTGGTGCGGGTTCCCTGCGCCGGGAGACCTTCGATGGCCGCGGCGCCGAGAGCTTCGGTTTTCACGGACTGATTGGCGCCCCCCGCGCGCATTTCCCGCCGCTCTTCGAAGCCGGCGGAGGAACGCGCGCCGTGCGCCGGTGCGGCCCATACCGACTTACTGGCGGTCTTGTGCGCGGGATCCAGGGCGTAGCTGGCGCCGGCCACCGGGTCATGGATGAAGACCACCTGCTGCGCGCCTCCGCCGGCGGCCAGCGCGCCCAAGCCCGCCAGCGTTTCCTCGCGGCGGGTGCGGCCTTCGCTGTCGCGAACCAGGTGCACGGTGCTGGTTTGGCGGATGCGGTTGCCATCGGCCAGGGTCTCGGTGCTCTCGGAAACCAGGTCTCCCGAAAACGGAGCGCCCTTGACCACGCGGCGCGGCACGCCGGCCTCGGCGCCGAGGAATCGCGGGCCGGCGCCGAAGCGGCCATGCCCGGCGGGCGGCGGATTCTGCGCCCAGGCAAGGGCCGCGGCCGCCAAGAGGAAAGCGAAACTGCCCGACATCTTCATCGTCTGCTCCCGCGACAGGGCTCGCGTCAATTCAGGAAACGGACGGCGCGCGCCATGCCATCCGGGCCCACCAGAACTTCGGCTTCCACGCTCTCCGCGTCGCCATCGTCGTTGGCCGGCATGCCCAGCGCCGTGACCGCGGAGCGCGGCAACTCCACGCGCACCAGGTCGACATCGTCATCTTGCGGCGAGCCCGCGGCATTGGGCAGCGGAACAAACGCGCTCTCTTCTTCCTCGCTCGCGGCGACGGCCGCGGGACCTGAATTGGCGGCAACCAGCAGAGGCGGCGGCTGGCGCACGCCGAGCCAGAGCGCGCCGGCAACCAATAACACCGCCGCGGCGGCGGCCCACCAACGGTGAACCTCGCCCGCGGCCGGCACGCGCTGGCGGTACCGTTCCCGGTACGCGCGCACCAGATGCGCTTCCACACGCGGCGGCGCCGATACATGCTTCATCTCCGCGGCCAGCAGGCGAAGACTTGCCGCCACCGGATGCCCGGCCGCCCATCGCGCGGCGCAAGCGGGGCACGCGGCCAGATGGACGTCGAAACTTTCTGCGGGCTCCGGCCCGGCCATCTCATTCCAATATTCTTCGCAGTTCATATCGCACACCTCGCCGCCTTCCACGCCGGAATCGAAGCGCCCCCGTGGCGTTCGTCGCGTAGTTTCCCCGCCAGCATCATCCGCGCCCGGTGCAGCCGCGAGCGGACGGTGCCGATGGGACAGCCCAACGCCGCCGCGGCCTCGGCGTAATCCACTTCCTCCAGATCGCACAACACCACCACCTCGCGGTAACGGCGCGGCAAGCTGCTCACCGCCCGGCGCAGCGCATCGACGCGCTCGCGGGCAGCCAGGTCCGCCAGCGGATCGGAAGTATCCACCGGTTCGGCAAACCGGCCTTCCTCGGCGCCTCCGGTGTCCACGGGCACGTCGGAACGCCGCCGCTCGAACTGCCGCAGTAACAGCTTGCGCGCGATGCCGAACAGGTAAGCTACCAGGCTTCCGCGCTGCGGGTCGTAGCCGCACTCGTCTCGCAGCAACGCCAGGAACACTTCCTGAACGATATCCTCGGCGGCGGGCGGCGAGCCGCTCATCTGGAGGGCGAACCGGTAGAGGGCGGGCTGCCGCCGATGGTAGAGAGCCACGAATGCCTGCTCCTGGCCGGCGCGGAGTCCCTCGAATAACTGGTGGTCCGATTCCGGCGGCTTCATCTGCCCTCACTTAATTCTTTCATATTACGGCGCTAAAGTTCCACGATCTGCCGATGGCCACACGACGCATCCGCAGGGGCTGAAGCCCAAACCTTTCTCCCGCTCCTTCGGCGCGGCTGAAGCCGTGCCCTGATACGAAGCCTTCTGAAAGAGCAGAACCTCGCGTACCGCTACGCTCAGATTCATGCGAATTCACTAGGGATGCAGAGTTTCGCCATCTCTGCGCCGCGCGCCATTTTGTGAGCCGGGCAAGGTGTCATGCGGCCTAATCATGCTATGATGTGTCTCCGCTGGCGGAGCGCTCGCACCAGCCAACTCCCAATGAGTTCTCCCACTCTTCACAAGGTTCGCCGCGAAAAACTGCTGCTCCTCGCATACTGGCTGATTCCACCGCTTTTCTGTCTGGCCGTCTACTACTGGGGACTACGCGCCTGGTATCAACAGGACGACTTCGTCTGGCTCGGTCAGCGATTCCGCGTCGAAAACTGGCACGATTTTCTGCGCGCTGTTTTTGGGCCGTCGGTTCATGGCACGTTCCGGCCGCTGAGCGAGCGCCTGTTCCTGCTGGTGGTGGGCAGTGCGTTCGGCACGGATGCATTTCCCGCCCGGCTGTGGGTCTTCCTGACGCAAGTCGCCAATCTCGCACTGATTTCTTCGGTGGCCCGGCGGATCTCGAATTCGCGCATCGCCGGATTCCTGGCCCCCATTCTCTGGACGGCCAATGGCGCGCTGGCGTTTCCGATGGCCTGGAGTTCGGCCTACATGCACATCCTGTGCGGCACCTGCATATTGCTGGCGCTCCACTTTCTGCTGCGGTACATAGAGACCGGCAAACGCTCCGATTACTGCTATCAGTGGATCGTATTTCTGATCGGCTTCGGCGTGATGGAGAGCATGATCGTGTATCCGGCGATTGCCGCGGCTTATACGCTGCTGCGCGCGCGTAAGCGCTTCTTGAGCACGCTGCCGTTGTTCGGTGCGTCAATTTTATTCTGGGTCCTGCATTCCATGTATGTGCCGAAACAGCAGGCGGGGACATACTCGGTGCATTTCGATTCTTCTATCCCCCGCACGCTCATCACTTACTGGAAGTGGGCGCTGGTGCCGCGGGATTGGCTCGACTGGCAAGGCTGGCGGCCGGGTTTTGTATTAGTGGCAACTGTCACTGTAATCGCTCTCACGGTGGCTATCTTGGTCTACGTTGCCTACGCGGCTTGGCGCAGGAATCTGGCGCCGGCGTTCGGATTGTTCTGCTTTCTCGTGTTACTGCTCCCTGTGTTACCGCTCAAAGAGCATGTGTCGTATTACTATCTGGCTCTCCCGTCGATGGGACTCGCGTTAGTAGGAGCATTCGCGGCCGATTCGGCTTTCCGCTCCGGCTGGTGGGCCAGGCTGATCGCCGGATTGCTGCTGGCTCTGTTCCTTGTCGTTCAGGCGCCCTATACGGCTTGGGCGTGCAAGTGGTGGTATCTCCGCAGCCAGCGAGTGGAAGACCTGGTTTTGGGAGCGGTGGATGTGCGCCATCGACAGCCGGCTAGGACTCTCGTCTTCACCGGCATCGATGAAGTCCTATTCGCCGGGGCCTTCTGGGACGGTGCTTTCCAAGCCTTCGGTGTGTCGGGCGTCTACGCGGATCCTGGCCAGCGGGCGATGCTGACGGCGAATAGCGACCTGGAGAATCAGGATCTCTCGAACCTATTCCCCGACCCGGCCGATTTCCAACGCGGCCTGCTGGAGCACCAGGTGATCGTGCTCTCGGCGGCGGGCCCGGATCTTCAAAATGTCACGTCCCTTTTTGAGGCCAGGGCGGAAGCTTCACCTCTTCTATGGCCCCACCGCGTGGATGTAGCTAGCGTTCTTGCCGCGGACTACCTGCGTGGGATATGGTACGACCCCGAAGGCGGGCATCGTTGGATGGGGAAGAAAGCGGGAGCCGTCTTAGCTGGTCCCGCATCGCAAAACGAACAGTTACATCTTGCCGGTTACTGCCCGGGCCCGCAAGTCGCAGCGGGTCCTTTGATAGCCAAAATCCTGGTCGAAGGTGAAGAGATTGGGCAACTGCGTCTTACGCAAGGCGATGCCGGCTTTGAGGCTGCTTTTCCGTTGCCGTCACAATTCGTGGGAAGGGCGAGGATAGAAATCGCGGTTCAGTTGGATCGTACTTATCGGGCCCCAGGCGACCTGCGGGACTTAGGGCTGACTTTCGGGTCGTTCGAGATTCGCTAGTTAATTGGGCAAGCTAAAGCATGCCCTGCCTAGCTGGTCTTGGCCGACCGCTCGCGAGCCTGGCGCCAGGTTGTAATCGAGGTTACCCCATAGTTCCAGACAGCGCCCACGGCAAGGCCGCAGGCCCCTGCGAGATACCAGGGCACGCCGGCATCCTTGGTGAACTGGGCGATCCGGACATTGAGGACGGCGCCCACGAAGCAGGCGACGTAGAACGTCACCAGGCCTATCAGTACGCGCCTGCCGCGCAGGCGACGGTCGCGGTAAGTCAGGCTGTTGTTCAGGAAGAAGTTGGCAGTCATGGCGACGAAGGTGGTGATCGCCTGCGCCAGGAAGAACTGCATCTTCAGAACCGAGAACAGTAAGTAGAGCACGCCGATCGAAAGGACCAGGCCCAGGGCGCCCACCATGCTGAAGATGAAGAAACGGGGCGGGATCAGGTTGCCGATGGTTTTGTCGAGCAGCAACTGTAAGTACTCGATGCCGACCAGAATGTCCAGCTTGCTGATTCCACGGAAGCGTTTGCGGAAAGTGTAAGGCACTTCCGCGAAGCGGACCGGACGCCGCGACGATGCCACCAGGTCAAGAAGGATTTTGAAGCCGGTGCCGGAGGCGGAATGAATCACTTCCTCGAGGAAATTCCGGTCGACCACGAAGAAACCGCTCATGGGATCGCTGAGATCGGTGTGCGACACGATCCGGCTCAGCCGCCGGCCCAGATGGCTCAAGAGGAGCCGACGCCCGGCGAAGTCGCCCATCCCGCCGCCTTCCTTGTTGCGGGTGGCAGCCACCAGATCGAGCTTTCCTTCCTTGAGTCGACTCAGCATGGCGGGCAGAATCCGCTCGTCGTGTTGCAGGTCGGCGTCCATCACGGCGATGTAGGGCGCGGCGGTGGCCATCATGCCCTCAAGACAAGCTGAAGAAAGGCCGCGGCGGCCGATGCGCTGGAGGACTCGCACGCGCGGATTTGTCCGGGAGATGGCGCGGATCGCGGCCGCGGTGCCGTCCGGCGAATCGTCGTCGACGAAGATGACTTCGTACTCGATTCCCCCGAGCGACTGCCGCATGCTTTCGAGCAGAGGCTCGATGTTGTCCCGCTCCTTGAAAGTGGGAATCACAATCGCCAGCTCAACGGGAGCCGTCATGCTTGGACTTCCGAATCGCTCATAACATGCTAATAGCTGAGCGTGCCGGTGCGCGGTTGCTCGTCCGGGTTGGGAAGGTAGAGCGTTTGGCAGTGCTCGCAGCGGTAGATTTCGGCGTCGGCGCCGAACTTCTGCTTGACTTCGTCGCCAAAGAAATACCAGCGCTTCAAGTGGCCGGCGCAGAGCTTGCCTTTTTCGTCCTTTTCGCCGCATGCGCGCATGCGGGGGAGACGGATCTTCACCTTGGTGCCGTCGCTGAGCGTGTCCACCAACTCGGCCACCGGTACCGGCTTGTCGGAAACGGCGTATTTCGGATTCGCCATGGAGAACGTCCAATATAGCATTCGCCAGCCGCCCACCCTCTCATAACCCTCCGTTATACCGATATAAAAAAGTATTGAAGGTCTGTTTGGCTGGATCTATAATGATTATGGACGGATAGGCACCTCTTCCAGGTGGTGTACAGTATGAATCAGCTATCTGATTACAAACAAAGGATTACCAGCGCGGAATGTGCCGTCGAGCTGGTCCGCTCCGGCGACCGGGTCTGGGTGCAGCAGGGGTGTGGCATCCCGCTCACGCTGGTTGGCGCGCTGGTTGGACGCGCGGCCGAACTGCGGGACGTCGAGATGTGCCATATGTTGACGCTGGGCACGCTGCCCTACACGCGGCCGGAATATGCCGGCCACTTCCGCCACAACGGCCTGTTTCTGGGCGGCAACGCGCGCGAGGCGGTGGCGGAGGGCCGCGGCGACTACACGCCGATCTGTCTGAGCGAGATTGAAGGGCTTTTCGACCACGAGCTGCCGATTGACGTGGCCTTCGTGCAGGTGTGCCCGCCGGACGAGCACGGCTTCGTCAGCCTGGGGGTGGGCGCGGATTGCACCCTGACCGCGGCGCGGCGGGCGCGCATCGTGGTGGCGGAAATGAACGAGCGGATGCCGCGCGCGCTGGGAGACACGTTCCTCCATCTCAGCCAGATTTCGGCGCTGGTTCCGACGTGCCGGCCGCTGGTGGAACTCCATCCGGAACCGCCGACGGATGTGCACGCGCGCATCGCGGAACGCGTGGCCGCGCTGATTCCGGACGGCGCCACGCTGCAAATGGGAATCGGCGGCATTCCCAACGCGGTGCTGGCACGCCTCTCCGGCCATAAGAACCTGGGCGTGCACAGCGAAATGTGTCCCGACGGGGTGGTGCCGCTGATCGAAGCCGGCGTCATCAACGGCGCACGCAAGACCCTTCATCCGGGCAAGATCGTGGCGGGATTCATCTTTGGATCGCAAGTGCTGTTCGACTGCGTCGATAACAATCCCATGTTCGAATTCCATCCCACCAGCTACGTCAACGATCCCTTCGTGATTGCGCAGAACGACAATATGATCGCCGTCAACTCGGCGATCCAGGTGGATCTGACCGGCCAGGTTTGCGCCGATTCGATCGGCACGCGGCCTTACAGCGGATTCGGCGGGCAGCTCGATTTCGTGCGCGGCGCGGCCCGCTCGAAGGGTGGCAAACCGGTGATCGCGCTGCCGGCGACGGCCTGCAAGGGCACTCTATCGCGCATCGTGCCGGTGCTTGACCCCGGCGCCGGCGTGGTGACGTCGCGCGCCGACGTGCATTACGTGGTGACGGAATTTGGCGCGGTGAATCTGCACGGCAAGACGTTGCGGCAGCGCGCCGAAGCGCTGATCGGGATTGCCGATCCCCGTTTCCGCAACGGGCTTTACGATTTTGCGGTGCGATCCAACTATCTGGAAGCGCGGCCGAAGATGGTGGCTTGAAAAACCGCGCCCGCAAGCGGGCGTTGGCAAGCTAAAGCGTGCCCCACCTAACGCGCCAGACGGTGTTCGATCCGTCGTCGGTGACGATCAGCGATCCGTCTTTTGCAACTGCCACTCCCACCGGGCGGCCCCACACGTCGCCAGAGGGCGTGACGAAGCCGGTCAGAAAATCCTCGTACTCTCCGGTGGCGCGGCCTTTTTCGAGCGGTACCCGAATCACTTCGTAACCGGTTCGCTCGGCCTTGTTCCACGACCCGTGCTCGGCGGCGAAAATGTCGCCGCGATACTCGGGCGGAAACTCGGCCGCTTCGTAGAATGTCATCTCGAGCGAGGCGTTGTGCGGTTGCAGCAGCACATCCGGCGTCAGCACCTTGGACTGCAACTCCGGATGCTTCCCCTGGTGACGCGGGTCCCAATGGCCGCCCATATAAAACCAGGGCCAACCATAAAAACCGCCGGGCTCGATGTGCGTGATGTAGTCCGGAACCAGGTTATCGCCCAGATTGTCGCGCTCATTCACCGACGCCCACAATTGCCCGGTCCGGGGGTGAACCGCGATTCCCACCGCGTTGCGAATTCCCCAGGCGTAGACTGCGAGCCCGGAGCCATCTGGGCTAGCCACCAGAATATCGGCGCGATGAAACTCCGCAGGGTTGTTGTCCGAGTCGTCAACATTGGAATGCGAGCCCACCGAGATGAACAACCTGGCGCCGTCGTTCGAAAAGGCCAGGTCGCGCGTCCAGTGGCCGCCGCCGCGAAGACGTCCGCCGCCAGGGATCTTCGCCACGACGGTTTCCGGCTTACCGGCGGCTTCGACGTCGCCGTTGTGATAGGGAAAACGCACGACGGAATCGGTGTTCGCCGCGTATAGATAGGCGGGATTGGGGCCGGGCGGATAGAAGGCAAGTCCGAACGGTTGGGTCAATCCGGCGGCGTAGACCTCCATTTTCTCCGCGTGGCCGTGGGCGTCCACACCGCGCAGCACGCGGATCCGGCCGGGTTCGCTCTCCACCACAAACAGATCGCCGTTCGGGGCGGTACGCACCAGCCGCGGGTTGGTGAGGCCGGTGGCATACTCGGTCACGGAGAAGCCGCGCAGGGCTTTCGGCCAGGCATCGGCGGGGCGCGGGACCAAGTGTGGGCCATTATCCACCGCCTGAGTGGCGTAGGGTTGCGGCAGATCGGCAACCGTGATTTTGCGCACGGTCCCCGGCTGTTGGCGGCGATAATCGGTGAACGCCGCCTGGCCGGTTTCGACCTTAACGCCGGCGGGCAACGCGGCGTACAAGAGGCCGGCAAGAAGGGCGGCGCAGCACGACACGGGCAGAACGGAAGCGGGTGGTCGCAACATTATATGGGGTCCTCTGAGTAGTCGGGTCACTTCACATGATGTATTGGCAGGGGTCGGCGATTCGCGATGGGGACCGGTAACGCCGGCGGTCTTTTGCCGCCGGTGGCTTTCTTGTACACGCCCTGCCAAGGCCGCTTTCAGAGCACCGGCGGCAAGGCAAGGCCGACGGCGTTGCGAAAAAAGCAGATACACCCGGGCTACTGGCCGGGCGTCACCTTCACGCCATCGGCTAACGGCACATCGGTGGGCATGGCTACGGCATCGCCCTCGGCCAGCCCCGCGGTCACCTGCACCTGGGTGACGGTGGAGTTTCCGGTCCTCACCACGCGGCGCGCCACGTGGTCACCCTCCAGGCGGAACACCCAATCGCCCGCGGCATCGTGATGCAGCGCCTCCTTGGGAATCACCAGCGCGCCATCGGCGACCCCGGTGCGAATCTCGGCATCGATGTTGGTGCCCGGCAGCAGCTCGCGGCTGGGGTTGTCGATCACGGAGATCACGTCGCCCACCTGGCGCGAGCCCAGCGGCTGAATCGCGGCCGGCATTTTCTCGACCGTGCCGCGCCACTGCTTGCCGGGCAGCGCTTCCCAGGTGATCTTCACAAGCTGGCCGGGCGCCACGCGGCCGAGCAACGGCTCGTCGACATACACGCGGACACGCACGCGGTCGAGGCGCCCCACGTTGGCCAGCAGATCGCCCGCGGCCAAATAGGCGCCCGGCCGCAAGACCAGCCCGTACACCTGGCCCGCCAGCGGCGCCCGCAGCACGGCCGCTGCCGCATGCGCGCGAACCGCGTTCAGCGCCGCTTGCGCATCGGCCAGCCGCGCACGCGCGGCATCCACGTCGGTCGCGCCCACCAGCGCCTTGCGCCGCTTGTCCAGACCCTCGATTTCGATCTGCGATTGCCGCACCTTGTCGGCTTCCTCCTCGACGTCGTGAGCGGTGGCGGCCTGCTTCTCCTGTAAACGCTTCAGCGCTTCGTAATCCTTCTGTTCCTTTTCGAGGTCGAAACGCGCACGCGCCTGGCTGTTGTCGATCTCGGTGAGTTCCGCCGGCCGGCCGCCCTGTTCGAGCGAGGCCAAATGGGCGCGCGCCTCATCCACGCGCGCCTGGGCGGCTTCGAGATCGGCGGCGCGCGTGGGGTCGCTGATTTCGGCCAGCTCCGCCCCTTGCGCGACCAGCTCGCCCTCATGCACCGCCAGGGTGCTCAGCAAGCCGGCGGTTTCGGCGCGCACCGGCTGCCATTCGTAGGGCTCGACTTTTCCATTCGTGGGCAGCGTGCTGACCAGGGTTTGCCGCTGGACGCGCGCGAAGCCGACTGCCGGCGGCCGGCTCCTGCGCAAGACTCCCCACACGATTATGGCGGCCGCCACCGCCAGCAACAGCACGGCGAGCTTCTTCAATCTGGTCTCCCCACCTATCTTAACTACTGTTTCCAGGGGCGTGACTCTCTCGCCGCCAGGATCTTTCTTTCGGGAGCCAAAGCAGGTCCACTATCGATAGTATTCTCTGCGCGGAGGATTCGACCTACCATTTTGGTTACGCACGGCGCGCGCGAGGTGTGGATGGTCCCTAAGATAGTGAAGACGTTTCTCTTGGCAATCGCCATCGTGATGTTGGTGATGGCGGTCTGGCCGCAAGCCCGGCTCGCGGTGGTCTGGGCGCTGGGCCGCTGCCAGCAGTGCTCGTTCGAGGATACTGTCAACAGCCACGCCCTGCTGTTTGACATGGAGAAGGCCGGCGAACAGATTGGCGCCGCCAGCAAAGTGATTGAGACCGACCCGAAGGGCTTCGAGCTTGTCGACACACCGATGGGCCGCTATTGGACGCCGCCGCACGACCGGTTCCTCAAATTCACGCTTGGTGAGGAGAAGCTGGAAATCTATGGCAACGATGCGGTCTCGGTGAAGGCCGGAGATGTGGTGTTCGATTGCGGCGCCAACGTAGGTGTGTTTACGCGGACCGCGTTGGCGCGCGGGGCGGCGGTGGTTGTTTCCATCGAGCCCGCGCCGGCGACGGTCGAATGCCTGCGGCGCAACTTCGAAAAGGAAATCGCCGCGGGCCGCGTGATGGTGGTGCCGAAGGGTGTCTGGAGCCAGCCGAGCGTGCTCGAACTCGCGGAAGGCGACGATGGCAACACCACCGGCGATAGCTTCGTGTTCGGACGAAACCAGAAGAACAAGGTCAATGTGCCGGTGACGACCATCGATATTCTCGTGGGCGAATTAGGGTTGCCGCGAGTGGACTTCATCAAGATGGATATCGAAGGCTCGGAAAAGGATGCGCTGCGGGGCGGAGCCGAGACCATTCGCAAGTACCATCCGAGAATGGCGATCGCCTCCGAGCACCTTCCCGACGATTCAACGGCGATTCCGCAGACCGTCAAAGCAATCTGGGACGGGTACAGCGTGCGCTCTTCGAGCTGCAAGGATAACTTGCTGAGCGTGATGGCTGAGGTCTTGCTGTTCCAGCCAAAGCCGTAGCCGTTCAGCGTCTATGAAGCGCAGCGCGATCCAGCCGTGCCGGCTCTCTGTCCGCTGTCCGGGCGATATGATTGGACCATGACGCGACGCGATCTCGGCAAGCTGGCCATGGTTGGCGCGGTGGCGCTGGACAATGCTGCCGCCAACGACAATCCACCCCAATACACTGGCGCTCTCGACGGTTTTGAAAACAAAGTGGACGCGGCCGGCTTCGACCCCGTGCTCTACACCATGAAGCTGCACGATGCGGCTCCGCTGCGGATGACCTTCCGCGCTTCCACGCGCGCCGAGGCCGAGCAATGGCAGCGCGACCTGCGAGCCAAGATCGCCGAACTGGTGGGCGGCTTCCCCGGCGAGCGAACGCCGCTCCACGCGCAGACGCTGGAGGTCCGCGAATATCCCGCCTACCGGCGCGAGAAGTTCGTCTTCGAGGGCCGGCCCGGCGTCTGGGTGCTCGGTTACCTGCTAACGCCCAAGACCAGCGGGCCTTTCGCCGCGGTGATCGCGATTCCCGGCCACGGCCGCGGCGTGGACGACATTGTCGGCATCGACGAACACGGCCGCGACCGCACCGTGAAAGGCCCTTACGAGTACGACTACGCCATCCAGATCGTCGAACACGGAATGGCCGCGGTGGCCATCGAGCCGATGGCTTTCGGCTGCCGCCGCGACGCCGTCACCAAGGCCAAAAGCCTGACACTCACCGCGTGCCAGCCCGCCGCCGGCTCGGCGCTGCTGCTCGGCCAGACCATGCTCGGCTGGCGCGTGTATGACACGATGCGCACCATCGACTGGATCGCCACCCGCCCGGAACTGGACGCCGCGCGCATCGGCTGCCTGGGCTGCTCCGGCGGCGGTACGTGCACGCTGTTCGCCGCCGCGCTCGATACCAGAGTGCGCGCCGCGTTGGTCAGCTCGTACCTCAACACTTTCCGCGACAGCATCATGAGCGTATCGCACTGCATCGATAATTACGTGCCGGGCATTCTCAACTGGGCGGAGATGTACGATGTGGCGGGCCTGGTGGCGCCGCGTCCGCTGTTCGCCGAAGGCGGACTCGACGACGACATCTTCCCCATCGCCGCCACGCGCGCCAGCTTCGACCGCGTGAAGAAAGTGTACGAGGTGTTTGGCGCCGCCGACCGGACCGAACTGGAAGTCTTCGACGGCTCGCACGGCTTCTGGGGCAAACGCGGCCTGCCGTTCCTGGCGCAGCACCTGTCCACGGCCTAGATATGCAGAAGCGCGCGGATCGTCCAAAAGGAGTCGCCCAGTACTGGGACATGGTCGCCAGCCGGTATCTGGAGCTTTTTCGCGATGAGCTTCAGGGCAAGCCGTATGACCTGGCCGTCCTCAAGACGTTCGCCGCCGGCTTGCGGCCCGGTGCGAGTGTGTGCGATATCGGCTGTGGACCGTGTGCGCATGTAGCCCGGATCTTGGCCGATCAGGGTCTCGATGTGGTTGGGATCGATCTCTCGCCCAATTGCGTTGCGCTCGCCCGCAGGGAACAGCCCTCGCTCCGGTTCGAGACCATGGACATGGCGGCGATGGCGTTTGCAGATGGCAGCTTTGACGGTCTGGTTGTCTACTACGCTCTACACTACCGGCCGAAGTCGACTCTGCCTCCGGTGTTTCGAGAGTTCGCACGAGTCTTGCGCGCGGGCGGATGCATTCTGGTGGTTGCCAAGGAAGGCGTCGGGGAAGCGTGGGTCGACGATCCGATGGGAATCGCCGGCGAGGTTTTCTGGGCCGCATTTTCTCCGGATGAACTGCGGGACCTCTGCGTCAACGCGGGCCTCCGAGAGATGAGCAGTGCCGTACGAGAGGCGTTGCCAGGGGAGATCCCCGTCCGGCGCATTTACGTGACTGCCGAGCGCACGTAGAGCGGCACCGTTTCTGGGGCAAACGCGGCGGGCCGGGCATGCCGGGCCCTACTGCGCAACCGGAATCATCGCTCCTGTCGGTGAACTGGCGCCGCCGTAGGTAGCGATCACCTGGTTGTCGCCGTTAGCGGCGTTGGACGGCACCACCACGTTGATCTGGTACAGCCCCGGGTTGATCAGCCCGGCGAATTGCACCGTAGCCGTCGTCCCGCCGATGGTGACCTGCGGCCAGGGGGTGGGTAGCGCGCCCGTCTGCACATCCGATCCCGCCGTCAGCGTGGAAACCGGCAGGCCGAAGCCATCGCCGAACAGCAGGATGGTCTCGCCCGGCTTGGCCGGCGTGAATGTGTATCCAGGCACCGACATGGAGGCGGGCCCCAGATAGCTGTAATTGGCATGCAGCGCGGCAATGTGGACGCCATCGCCGAAGCGCAGGAATCCCGGCGCCGCCGCTTGCAGGTGCGTGGTGAACGCGGCGCTGGTTGCGCTCCCATTGTTCACCATCACCGAGACCGGGCCGGTCGTCGAATCGAGCGGCGTGAGCACGTTCACCTGTGTGGCGCTGATGTAGTAGATGTACGCCGGCTTGCCGTTCACCGTGACGCCGACACCCTGCAACTGCGTCGGCATCTGGCCGGACGCGAAAGACGGCGCGCTGCTCCAGGTGACGCCGCCCGCGCCCACGCTGGCTGGAGCCATGCCTGCGCCGTAGAGGGAGACCCACGCATTCTGCGCGATGTTGGCGCCGCCGCCGGACACGCTGACGCCGGTGACCTCGGCCCAATTGCCGGCGTTCAAGGCGACCCCCAAGGCGCCGGCGGGGAGCAACTCCGCTTCCTGCGCGGCTTCGGCCGAGGTGGTCACGCCGGAAAAGTCGAGATTGGTCCCGGCGAGAGACATGGTGGCGAAAGCCAGATCCGTCCGGCCGTCGCCGTTGAAATCG
>DASWZP010000288.1:0-6875 GCA_036404395.1 Bryobacteraceae bacterium
GGGCCTGAAGCCCGCCGCGCCGCCGGCGGAGATGTCGGCCTTGTGGCCGGACACGGTGAAGCGCGGCCCCATGGTGCGGGAAGTGCGCGGTCTGGGGACGCTGGTTCCGGAAGACACCATGCTGATCACGGCCAACACGGACGCCCGCATCGAACGCATTCTGATCAAGCCCGGCACGCCGGTGAGAGCCGATTCGCTGGTGATGGTGATGACCAGCCCGGAACTGCAGACGTTGCTGCTCGACGCGCAGTATCAGCTCAAAGCCGCGCAGGCGGATTACGAAAACCTCAAGGTCACGCTGGAAAAGGCGCTGCTCGACATGCAGTCTCAGGCGGCCCAGACCAAGGGCGATATGGAGAATGCCAAGCTGCAAGCCGACCGCGACCAGACGCTGGCCAAGGACGGCCTGGTTTCCGAGATCGACGCCAAGATCTCCGCCACCAAGGCCCAGCAGCTTGCCGAACAATACCAGCTTCAGTTGAAGCGCCTGGAGATCAACTCCCAGGCGGACGAGGCGCAACTCGCCGCCGCCAAGGTGAAAGTGGATCAATTGCAGGGCGAGTACGACCTGAAAAAGAGCCAGGTGAACCAGTTGAACGTGCGCGCCGGCTTCGACGGCATGCTGGAAGCCCTGCCGGCGCCGCTCACCCAGGTCGAGGAAGGCCAGAAGGTGCTGGCCGGCACGCCGTTGGGCAAGGTGGCGCAGCCCTCGCATCTGAAAGCGGAATTGAAAATCGCCGAAACGCAGGTCAAGGATATTGCCATCGGCCAGCCGGCGGTAATCGATACGCGCCTGGCCGGCGGCGGTTCCAACGGCCTGATCGAAGGCCGGGTGTCGCGCATCGATCCTTCCATTTTGAATGGCACGGTGACGGTGGATGTGGCGCTCAAGGGCCAGTTGCCGCAAGGTGCGCGGCCGGACTTGAGCGTGGACGGCACGATTCAACTCGAGAAGTTGGACGATGTAGTGTTCGTGGGGCGGCCGGTGTTCGGCCAGGAAAACAGCTCCGTTCAATTATTCAAGATCGAGCCGGACGGCAAGTACGCCGATAAGGTCAAGGTCGCTTTCGGCCGCAGCTCGGTCAACACCATCGAAATCAAGAGCGGGCTGACCGTCGGCGATCGGGTGATACTCTCCGACATGTCGAATTTCGATCAATACGACAGGATTAAACTGAACTAGTTGTTCGCCAAAATCGTCTTCGAGGTAGGGCAAATATGGAAAACGGCTCGGAAGCGCTGATTCGCCTGGAACAGGTGAGCAAGGTTTTCATCACCGATGAAGTGGAGACACACGCCCTCGCCGGCATCCATTTCGAACTGAAGAAAGGAGAGTACCTGTCGATTGCCGGGCCGTCCGGCTGCGGCAAATCCACGCTGCTGGCGATTCTGGGGCTGCTCGACACGCCCAGCGACGGCGTATATTACCTGAACGGCAAGCCGGTGACCGGGCTGAAGCTGAGCGAGCGGGCGCGCATCCGCAATCGCGAGATCGGTTTCATTTTTCAGGCGTTCAACCTGATCGGCGATCTGACGGTTTACGAGAACGTGGAGCTGCCGCTGACTTACCGCGGCATGCCCGGCTCGGAACGCAAGCGCCGCGTACAAGAAGCGCTCGAGCGCGTCGGCATGTCGCACCGCATGAAGCATTACCCGTCGCAGCTCTCGGGCGGCCAACAGCAGCGCGTGGCGGTGGCCCGCGCGCTGGGCGGCGACCCCCTGATTCTGCTCGCCGACGAGCCTACCGGCAACCTGGATTCGGCCAATGGCGAAGCCGTGATGAGCCTGCTCAAGGAACTGCACGCGGGGGGCGCCACGGTCTGCATGGTGACGCATGACCCGCGCTATGCCGAGTTCGCCGACCGCACCATCCGCCTGTTCGACGGCCGCATTGTGGAAGAACAGGCGGAACCCGCGGGCAAGCACTAAGGCGCGCGCGCATGCGCCGCCTCTGTGCGGTCTGTTAACCTCACTTCATGCACCCGCTGGTGGGGGATTTGCGGCGCGGGGTGCGCCTATGGTGGAAGTCGCGCGGCCTGGCCGCATTGGCGTTGGTGGCTCTGGCGCTCGGAATTGGCGCCACAACCGCCATTTTCAGCGTGGTGAATGCGGTCTTGCTCCAGCCGCTGCCGTTTCGCGATGCCAGCCGGTTGCTGGCGATCTTTGAGAAGAACATTCCCCAACAGAAGAGCGATTTGTACGTGGCGGGCATCAATATTTACGAATGGCGCCGGCGCAGCCTCACTGTGTCGGGCGTCGCCGGGATCTTCGACGGGAAGATGACTCTGACCGGCGGCGGCGTGGAAGGCGAGGAGTTGAAGTCCGAGCGCGTGTCGGCCAACCTGTTCCCGCTATTGGGCGTGCAGCCGGTGCTGGGCCGCGGCTTCCTGGCCTCCGAAGACGTTCCGGGACCAGCCAGTGTGGCCGTGCTGAGCTACGAGTTATGGCAGCGCCGGTTCGGCGGCGATCCCTCGATCCCCGGCAAGTCGATCCGCCTGCGCGGGTCGGACTATACGGTAGTGGGCGTGATGCCGCCCGGTTTTTCCGTGATCGAACCAGGCGTGGACGTGTGGACTCCGCTCAACTTCGACATCAACGACCCGCGCGTTGCGTCCGGCCGCAGCCTCACCGCAATCGCGCGCCTGCGGCCGGGCGTGACCTTCGAGCAGGCGGTGAGCGAGTTCGATAGCATGGGCGCCAGCCTGGAGGCCGCCTATCCGGCGATCGACAGCGGATACCGCGCCATAGTCCGGCCGCTGGCCGAGCACATCGTGGGTAAGACGCGCCAGGCCTTGCTGGTGCTGCTGGCGGCGGTGGGGCTGCTGCTTGGGATCGCGTGCGCCAACGTGGCCAATCTGCTGCTGGCGCGTGGCGCCACGCGCCGCAAGGAGATCGCCGTGCGCGCCGCGCTGGGGGCCAGCCGCCTTCGCATCACCATGCAATTGCTGGCCGAAAGCGTCCTGCTGGCGCTGGCCGGCGGCGCGCTGGGGGCAGTTTTGGCCGCCGGCGCCGTCACCCTGGTGGCGCGGCTGGGGCCGGCCAACCTGCCGCGCCTGGCGCAGATTCACGCCGATTGGCGGCTACTGCTGTTCGCGGTGGTCATCTCCGTCCTCACCGGCGTCCTGTTCGGCATGGCGCCTGCCTTGCAGATTTCGTCCGGGAACTTGAACGCGGCTCTGGTGGAAAGCGGACGCGGCGGCACGGTGGGCCGCTCCGGCCGCATGCTGCGTAGCGGTTTAGTGGTGCTCGAAATCGCGCTGGCGCTGGTGGTGCTGATCGGTGCCACCCTGCTGGCGCGCAGCTTCAACCGGCTGCGCTCGGTCAACCCTGGCTTCGAAGCCTCCCACCTGCTCACTTGCCGGCTGCCGTTTTCCGGCGGCAGAAACGCCGCTCCGCCGCGCCGCGTGGCCTTCCTGCACGACGTCATGCCACGGCTGGCCGCGCTACCCGGCGTGCGTGGCGTGGGCGCTTCGAATGGGCTCCCGCTGGCCGGCCTCGACGTGGGCGTCATGTTCGCCATCGCCGATCGTCCCGCGCCGCCCCCCGACCAGCGGCCCATGGCGCTGACTCGCTCGGTCACTACGGACTATTTCCGTGTGATGGACATCCCGCTGCTGGCCGGGCGGGAGTTCACGGATGCCGACACCAGCCAGTCGCCCGCGGTGGCCGTCATCGACCAGGCACTGGCGCGGCGTTACTGGCCGGGCGCCAGTCCGCTGGGTGGCCGCTTGGCCCTGGATTGGTCGCCGCCCGTGGTCGCTCAGGTGGTGGGCGTGGTGGGCACCGTGAAACCGGAGACCGTGCAGGGAGAGGACTGGGCCACCATCTATAGCCCTTACGACCAGCGGCCCACGTCGGCCGCCAATATCGTTATCAGGACCGCCGGCGAGCCGCTGGCGCTGGCGGCAAGCGTGCGGGGCGAGGTGCGCCGCCTGGACCCCGAACAGCCGGTGGGGGAAGTGAGGACAGGCGGCGAGATCGTCGCCAGGGCGGTGGGCGGCGCGCGCTTCAACACGCTGCTGCTGGGCCTCTTCGGCGTGATTTCGTTCGTGCTGGCGGCGGTGGGCATCTACGGCGTGGTTTCGTACGACGTCGGCGAACGCGTGCAGGAACTGGGAATCCGCATGGCGTTGGGCGCGCAGAAAAGCGACGTGCTCGGCCTGATCCTGGGTCACGCCGTGCGCCTGGCGGCCCTGGGCATCGCCCTGGGGCTGGCCGGAGCTTTGGTGCTGACGCGCCTGATGACCTCCATGCTGTTTGGTGTTCACCCGCGCGATTTCGGCACGTATGCGGCGGCCGCCGCGGGCCTGGCGGTGGTGGCACTGGCCGCCAGCTATCTGCCGGCGCGGCGCGCCATGGGCCTCGATCCAATCAAGGCGCTGCGCCACGAATAGGACATCATGATTACTCTTCGCAACGTGGAAAAGTTTTACGAAGGCGGATACGGACGCACCTATGTCCTCCGCCGCATCAGTATGGAGATCCGGGAGGGCGAGTTCGTCACCATCATGGGTCCCTCCGGCGCCGGCAAGTCGACGCTGCTCAGCATCCTCGGCATGCTCGACGCGGCGTGGACCGGCGAGTTCGAATTCGTCAACCACCAGGTTCACCGCATGAAGCCCAAGGACCGCGTGGAGCTCAACAAGAAGTACATCGGCTTCGTCTTTCAGAGCTATCACCTGATCGACAACCTGACGGTGTACGAGAACCTGGATATTCCGCTCTCGTACCGTAACGTGAAAAGCTCCGAGCGGGCGGCCATCGTCTGCGATTCGCTGGACCGCTTTCACATCGTGGGCAAGCGCGACCTGTACCCGAGCCAGCTCTCCGGCGGCCAGCAGCAACTGGTGGCCGTGGCGCGCGCCGTGATCGCCAGCCCCAAACTGATTTTGGCCGACGAGCCCACCGGCAACCTCCACTCGAGCCAAGGCAAGGAAATCATGGAGCTGTTCAAGAAGCTGAACGAGGAAGGGACCACCATCGTGCAGGTGACGCACTCGCACGACAACGCCGCTTACGGCCACCGCGTGGTGAATCTGGCCGATGGTTGGATTGTGTAATTCCCGCGGCGCGATCCGTCCAAAATTCCATGGAACGTATACGGAGGGCGCGCGACAGGAAAGTGGCCCTCAACCGCTTCGAACGCGAAAACGGCTTGCGTTAGGTAGGGCACGCTTTAAAGCTTGCCCGCAACCGCCGTCTATTTCGCCTGGAATTCCGTCCACGGCTTGGCGTCCATATCCCCCAGGATCTGTCCATACCACGCATACTCCGGGTGTTTTGCCAGGTGCGCGGCGGAATGGAAGTCGCGGCCGCAGGCGTGCCCCAGGGCGGCCGTGAACGACATCTTCGCGGCCAACGCGGCGCTGGTCACTTTGTTCTGCACCGCGCCGGCAGGTGCGTACGGCTGCAGCCAGTCCGCTACCCCGCGCGGGGAAAGGTCGGCGTGGCCGCACAACGTGCGCTCGCTCGGCTGCACCTTCTTCGCAAAGGTGTCGTAGTGGTCGGCCAGGAAACGCTGCCCGGCGGCGACGTCGATCTTGCCCCGGTTCTCTTCCATCAGCTCGAGCCAGCGCGTGTGGCGTGCATTGGCCGAATTGCCGGCATCGCCGGTCTTGAACGTGGTCTCCTCGCGGATCAACTGGGGGTTGATCGGAAAATTCGAGCCGACAAAAAATCCGTCGCGCGTACGCTCGAGATTCACGTTCTTGAGGCCCAGTTCCAGATCGGCGATCTCGCCGGTGTTGCGGTCGGCAATGAGCCAGTTGTTGGCGTAGCCGCCATTGTTGCCTTCCTCCATGATGCGCGCGAAATCGTCGATGGACGCGGCATACTGCATGGCCTTTCGCGCGCGCACGAATTCGGGAACGCCGTTCGCGTCGAAGCCGTTGAATTCGGCGATAGTGGTTTCCGTAATGAGGATACCGGCTGAATTCATGCCGAAATCGTCGCCGCTGTGAATCAGCCCGGCCATACCGTCCATCAGGATGTGGTAACCGCTGGACGGCACGATATCGAACACGATGTTCCAGCGCTCGCCGTCGGCATACGTGGTCCAGTTGTTGTGGCCGATCACCACGCGGCCGTCCGCCGTGTAGCTGCCGGTAGCCACGAAGGCGCTGCAACGGTTCGCCGTGCCGCCGGTCTTGCGATTGAGCTGCTTGGTGTAGTACGTCACCTCCGTCCAGGAATTCAGCGCCACAATGTCCCACAGGTCGAGCTTGCTGCCGCGCGCTTTCAATCCTTCCACGATGCCGCTGAGCTCGGCGCGGTACTGCTCCTCCACGTGCGGCCAGAAAACATCGCGCGCAGTGTCGCGGAAAAACGCCCAGTCCCGCTTTTCATCGTGCGCGAACTCGGCGGAAACCACCTTGACGGTATCTTCGATTTCATCGGCCAGCAGAAACCCGTGCTGGAAGCCAATCTCCCCCGGCAAGCCTTCCAGATGGACCTGAATCCAGCCATTGCGCTCCGCGAAGCGCGACGCCTTGCTCAGCCGCGGATCGATGCTGGGATCGCCGGACGCGAGCGTCAGCGCCACGGCCACCAGTAGTGCGGGAAAAAAGAGACAGCGATGCATTGCCGCTATTATAGTAAAGCGGCCAAAGGTGCGATGGAAGAGGCGCCATGGAAGACACAACGCAGCTTCGCAAATTAACGGCGCACGTGAAGGCGGCGGGTTGAGCTTCCAAGCTGAGTCCAAAGTTGTTGGACCAGGTTCTGGCGAGCGTCCCCCGCTGGGCAAATGAGAACGTGCTGATCGGGTTTGATACTGCCGACGATGCCGGCGTGTACAAGCTGACGGCGGAGCTTGCCCTCGTGCAGACGGTCGATTTTTTCACTCCCATCGTCGACGATCCGTACACCTTCGGCGC
>DASWZP010000289.1:0-2520 GCA_036404395.1 Bryobacteraceae bacterium
CGCCACGTCGATCCCGTCCAGCGACGTCCCGCTCATGATGCCGGCGATTCGCATCCCGGTTATCTCCTACTTCAGTTCCTTCTGCAACTCCGCCAGCAGCTCGAGCGCCTCGATCGGCCGCAACCGGTCCAAATCCAGCCCGCGGACGCGCTCCGCAATCGAGTAGCCCACCGGCTCGAAGAGCCGGATCTGCACCGGTCCCGTCTCCTCCGCTTTCACCAGTTCCTCGCTCACCGCGTGCTCCGAGCGCTCGTGCAGCTTCAGCACCTCGCGCGCGCGCTCGATTACCTCGAGCGGCAGCCCCGCCAGCCGCGCCACTTCAATCCCGTAGCTGCGGTCGGCCTTGCCCGGCTCCACTTTGCGCAAAAAGATGATGCGATCGCCCGCTTCTTTCACCGTCACGCGCAGGTTGCTCACACCCTCCAGTTGCTCGGCCAGCTCGGTCAGTTCGTGATAGTGCGTCGCGAACAGCGTCTTGGCCCGCGTTCGCGCGTGGATGTGTTCCACCACCGCCCACGCCAGCGCCAGGCCGTCGTAAGTCGCCGTGCCGCGCCCGATTTCGTCCAGCACGATCAAGCTCCGCTGGGTTGCCGTGTTCAGAATCGCCGCCGTCTCCGTCATCTCCACCATGAACGTCGAGCGGCCCCGCGCCAGGTTATCCGACGCGCCGATGCGCGTGAAGATGCGGTCGATCAGCGGCAGTTCCGCTTCCTCCGCCGGCACGTAGCCGCCCATCTGCGCCAGAATCGCGATCAGCGCCGCCTGCCGCAGGTACGTCGATTTGCCGCCCATGTTGGGCCCGGTGATGATGGCGATCAGGTTCGATCCGTTGTTCAAATACAAATCGTTGGGGATGAAGCGGCCCGCTTCTTCGCCGCTCAGCCGCTCGATCACCGGATGCCGGCCCGCCAGAATGCGCATCTCGCCAGTACCGGAAAACTTCGGCCGATGATACCGGTTCTCCGCCGCCACTTGCGCCAGCGCCGCCGTTACGTCCAGCTCCGCTACCGCCGACGCGGTTGCCCGTATGCGCTGCGCCTCCGCGCCCGCGCGCCGCCGCACGTCGGCGAATAGATCCTTCTCCAAACTGAGGATCTTCTCCTCCGCGTCCAGCACCTTGTGTTCGTATTCCTTCAGCTCCGGTGTGGTGAATCGCTCGGCGTTGGCCAGCGTCTGCTTGCGCTCGTAGTCCGCCGGCGCCAAGTGCTGGTTGGCGCGCGTGATTTCGATGTAGTAACCGAACACGTTATTGAACCGCACCTTGAGCGACCCGATGCCGGTGCGCTGCCGCTCGCGGGTCTCGATCTGCGCAATGTACCGCTGGCCGTTCTGCTTCAGGTCGCGCAACTCGTCGAGCTCCGCGTGAAAGCCGGCGCGAATCGTTCCGCCATCGGCCACGTTGAGCGGCGGCTCGTCGGCGACCGCCTCCAGTATCAGTTTGGCCACGTCCGCGAGCTCATCCGCGCCATCGTGAATCGCGCGCAGACGCGTGCTCTGCCGCGCCGCGATCACCCGGCGCAGCGAGGGAATCTTTTCGATCGAGCGGCCCAGCGCCAGCATCTCCCGCGGCCCGGCCGTCCCCAGCGTCACTTTGGCCAGCAGCCGTTCCATATCGAGGATGCCGGCCAGTTGCTCGCGCAGCTCCGCGCGCGCGATGGTCTGCTCCAGCAGCTCGCCCACCGCGCCCAGTCTTTCTTCGATTTCGCCCGCGTCCATCGATGGCCGCAGCAGCCGCTGCCGCAGCAGCCGCCCGCCCATCCCGGTCCGCGTCTGGTCGAGCACCGCCAGCACCGTCGCCTGCGCCGCGCTGCCCGCGGCATCCACATCCGCTGCGAACACCGGTTCGGTCAATTCCAGGTTGCGCACGGTCACCGCGTCCAGCACCATCGAATCCGCCCGGTTGTACCAGGTCGGCCGGTCCAGGTGATCGAGCGCCCCCCGCTGCGTCTCGCGCAGGTAGTGCAGAATGGCGCCCGCCGCTCCCACCGCCGCCGGCCTGCCGCCCAGCCCGCAGCCATCCAGCGTCAGCAGCCCGAAATGATCCCGCAGCGTACGGCCCGCGTAATCCGCGGTGAAAACCCAATCTTCGATTTCGGTGCGCACGAAGCGCGGCGCGCGCTCTCCGGCCGCCGCCAGGTCGCCGGGAAACAGCACCTCTTTCACCGCCAGTTGCTCGAGCGCTCCCGCCACCTCGCCCGCGTCCATCTCGGTCACCCGGAACTCGCCGGTCGAAACGTCCACGTGCGCCACGCCCGCTCGCGTCCCTGCCGGCGCCACCGCTGCCAGGTAGTTGTTTTCGTGTGACCGCAACAGGCTCGCGTCCATCGCCGTGCCCGGCGTCACCACCCGCGTCAGCTCGCGCTTCACCAGCTTCTTGGCCAGCTTCGGGTCTTCCATCTGGTCGCAGATGGCCACCCGGTGCCCCTTCTGGATCAGCCGCGCGATGTACCCCTCCGCCGCGTGGTACGGCACGCCGCACATCGGTATCGCCGCGCCTTTTTCCTTGTTGCGCGAAGTGAG
>DASWZP010000290.1:0-17207 GCA_036404395.1 Bryobacteraceae bacterium
AGGGCGCCACCGCCAGGAGCTTGCTCACCAGCGCGTTATGATCGAGTCGGACCCCTATTTTGATAGTGTTGGATCAAAATAGGCGGACCGACACCTGCTTCGCAGGAACGCTCCACCCGAATTATACCGCAAGCTGGGCGCCACCTGAAGTGAATTTCGACACATGCCCTTGTTTTCGCCTTGCAATGGACATAGCATGGAGTCGAGGGTGCGATATTCAGATGAAAGTATCTGTTTTGGTCTCACTGCTGCTCGCTGTCGGCATAGCGGTCTGGGCTGAGCAGCCCATGCCGAAAATGGTCACGGTGGATCCGTTGAACGGAAAGGCGGGGGACGTGATCGTCGCGACCGGAGAGAACCTCCAGAAAGACGCGGTTGCCAAGCTGTACCTCACCGATGGCAAGAACGACATCGTCTGCGAAATGCTCGAACAGACGGACACCACCATCAAGTTCAAGATTCCCGCCAAGGTGCCTCAGGGGGTGAGGCTGACGGTAATGGTGTTGACGGCGGGCAAGGACGCCAAGTTAATCGAGCAGCCGGTCAAGGTGGAAATCGACGAACCATAGCGGGGCGCGCGCCTAGCCGGCGCGGCGGCGGTAGGGCGTCTCCAGGTATTTCCTGGCCTCCTCGGCGCCATCGGCTTCGGGCGCGTAAGCAATCGCCTTGCGATATGCCTCCAGGGCTTGCGCGCGGTGCTGCTGCAAGTCGTAGATCTGGCCGATCCTCAGGTATGTATATACGCCCATATTGAGGTCCATCTCAGGGGCGGCGGCGACCTGTTGCAGATGGCCGAGTGCGTGGTCGAGCTCGCCGTACCAGAATTCGATGGTGCCTTGCTGATAGTAGATTCTCTCCCACGGGACGCGGTCGTAGCCCGGGGCGTGCTGGTTCTTGAGCTCCACCACTTTCGCAACCGCCGCCAGCGCATCCGTCTTGTCGCCCGCCATGCTGTACATCTGGGAAAGCTCGAGCCGCAGCAGGTAGTTGCGTGGGAAGCGGCGGATCAGATCCTCGATGATCGGCACCGCGCGCCGCGTCTGGTTCTCCCGCCGGTAGAGCGCGCCCAGAAAAACTTCCGCGTCGACCTTGTTGTCGCTCCCGTGCGCCGCCACGTCCTCGACGATGCGGATGCCCAGTTCCTTGTCGCCATGGATTCCGACTAGAAAGCCCAGCATGCGCCAGGTCCAGGGAAGGCAGCCAACCAGGTAATCGTGCAGGCCCTCCACCAGACGCGCGTCCACGTTGGTGGGTTCGATCGCCTCCACCCGGGCGTGCATGCGCCGCGCCGCGGTGGCGTCCTTGAGAGAATCGCGCCACGCTTTCTTCACAACCCAGTAGTAATTGGACCGCAGGCCATAGGAGATGCCCAGGGAGTACAGCGCCGCGGTGTCCTTGGGGTTCTTGTCGATGCGCGCCTGGGCCAGGCTCATGGCCTTCGCTACCTCACCCAGGAACCACTGCTCGGTCTGCGCCGAAGGGTTCAACTTGGGGCGCCGCAGAAACGAATTATTGCCCGAGACCAGCTCGCTTTCGAGCGCACCGTCGCGATACATCTCCTGAAATACGATGGCCTCCGCCAGGTGATTGTGCAGTTCCGGATTGGAGGGATGAAGGGCGATGGCGGCTTTGAAATCGGCGATCGATTCGTCGTATTCGAGATTGTAAAAGTGGGCGTATCCCCGTTCGACCAGCGGATCCTCGGCCCAAGCCGTGAATATCAGAAGCGAAGCCAGCAGGAGCAGCCGCACACTTTCATCGTATCGCGGCGGGCGTTTCAGGTTGTTGAACGGGCGCAGGTGGGGCATGCTTAGCTTGCCCGTCCAAACCAGCAGCGGCGGATGGAATTGTCCGGCAAGCTAAAGCTGCCAGCTAATTCCACCGATAAGTTGGTGTACTGCATCCGCGTCTGGGAGCGGTTGCAAGTGCCCAAGAGAGGAAGATATGAACTTTAGTTCCGCAATACAGGCTCATACGAATTGGAAACTGCGCCTTTACGCCCAATGCCAGAGTTCGTCAAAAGACGTAATCGATATATCCACACTGGGGAAGGACAATGCTTGCGAGCTGGGAAAGTGGCTGCATGGAGACGCCCAGCGGCACACCTCGGATCCGCAGTTCGGCGAGCTGATCTCCTCGCACGCCGCGTTTCATCGGTCAGCCGCCTCGGTCGCCGCAATGATCGAGGGCGGGAAGCGGGCGGAAGCCGAGGCCCTCCTCAACTCACCCGAATCGGAATACTGCAAGGTTTCGGTCCGCGTGGTGGGATTTCTCATGGGCTTCAAAACGCGCTACGGTGACGCGTAAATCCCTTCGTCTCAAAACCTTCGGATAGCGTCACCCATTTTCCCGACAGCCCAACGCGCGTGCTCGGCGACCATCGGGTCCCCGTATGCGGCCAGCTTTTCGAGCGCCGCGCGGAACTTGGGCAGGCCGCGGTTGCCCATGGCCACGGCTACGTTGCGCAGGAATCCGGCGTAGCGGGCGCGCCAGACGGGCGTATCGGCGAACAGGTCGCGGAAGTCGGCTTCGCTCAGTGCAGCCAAGCGCTCGAGCGGCGGCGCGAACTGGCGCGGATGAAACGCCACATCGCCGGTGACCGGAGCGCGCCGGTTCCACGGGCACACGTCCTGGCAGATGTCGCAGCCGAAGACGTGGCCGCCGTTGCCGGCTCGCCGGTCTTCGGCAATCGCGCCGCGCAGCTCGATCGTCAGATAGGAGATGCACAAGCGCGAATCGACCGCGTGATGGCCGCCAAATGGCACGATGGCCTGGGTGGGACACGCATCGATGCAGCGGCGGCAGGTGCCGCAGCGGTCGGGCGGCGGAGCGTCGGCAACGATCTCGAGCGACACCAGCAATTCGCCGAGGAAGAACCACGAGCCGCGCGGCTGGTTGATGAGGCAGGTGTTCTTGCCGATCCAGCCCAGGCCGGCGAGGCGCGCATAGCTGCGCTCCAATAGCGGCGCGGTGTCCACACAGATTTTCGAATCGAATGGCACGCCAGCAAATTCGCGGAGACTCCCTTCCAAACGTCGCAGACCCTGCCGCAGCACGCGGTGATAGTCCTCGCCCCAGGCGTAGCGCGAAATCCAGGCCAGCTCGGCGTCGTTGAATTGAGTCGAATAGGGCTGCGGGGCGTTGTAGAGCTTGCCCACGCAGATCACCGAACGGGCCGACGGCAGCAGCGCGCGCGGATCGTCCCGCATGGCGGCGCGGCGATCGGTGAGATAGCGCATCTCACCGGCGAATCCCAAATCCACCCAGGCGTGATATTGGTTGCGGTCGTCCGCCGGCGCGGCGCGGGCTACGCCGGCCAGCTCGAAGCCGCACGCTTCGGCCAGGCGGCGTACGTCCGCGCTCGTCAAATTTCCAGCCCCACGGAGCGCATCAGCTCGATGGCGTTGCTCTTGCGCACCACCCCCGGCTGCATGCGGTAGTCGAAAAGAATCTTGCCGTCCTCGATGCGGTCTTCGAAGTGGACATTGCGGGCTCGGTCGCCCAACGTGTCGGCGATGCCGGCCAGCGCCAGGTCGTGGGTGGTGATGAGGCCCATCGCGCCGCGCTCCACCAGGCCGCGCACCAGTGCCTCGGCGCCGATGCGCCGGTCGTGGGAATTGGTGCCGTGCAGGAATTCGTCGATCAGAAACAGCACCGGGCGCGCGCCGGCGGTCTGATCCAGGATCTGCCGCAGCCGCAGGATTTCCGCATAGAAGCGCGAGATGCCGCCTTGCAACGAATCGTTGACGCGAATGGACGCGCCCACCGCCAGCGGCGAAAGCCGCAGCCGCGCGGCGCGCACCGGCGCTCCCGCCTGCGCCAGCACCACGTTGACGCCCAGCGTGCGCAGCAGCGTGCTTTTGCCGGACATATTGGAGCCACTGACCACCAGCAGGCGGAGGTCGCCGCCGAGCGTGACCGAATTGCGCACCAGCTTCGAATCCGGTATCAGCGGATGGCCGATCTCGACGGCCTCGAGCAGCGGCGATTCTTCGGTAAACTCGGGGAACGGATCCCGCGGATGCTCGAAGGCGTGGCTGGCCAGCGAGGCCAGCGCCTCGATTTCGCCCACCGCCGACAGCCAGCGCCGCACCGCCGGTCCCGAGCGGCGGCGCCATTGTTCCACGCGCACCGCCAGGTGAGGCGTCCAGAAAATGAAGATCTCGGCCATCCGCACGAACACGTTGTCGCGCGAATCCAGGTACTCGATCAGGCGTTTGAGCTGCGCCAGGCGGCGCGAAGGCGGCGCTCCCTCAGCCGCCAGCGAGCCGCGGAGCGAAACCAGCAGCGGCGCCTGGAACTGTTCGCGCTCGATCAGCACCAGCACCTCGGAGACGAGCCCCAGCTCGTGCGCCGCCTGATCCACCGCTGTCACAACCTCGCCTACGCTTTGATGCTGGCGGTAATAAACCCAACCGTTGATGGCGAGCGTGGCCAGGAACAGATCGCGCAGCAACAGGCGCGTGCCGCCGGACAGCACGGCCGTCCCGGTCAACTGGAGCAGCAGCGCGACGCCGGCGGCCGCACCGGCAATTCCCAGCAGCGTGCACGCCCACAGCGCGAACCGCAGGCCGCGCCCGCCGAGCCGTGGCTGCGCCTCGCCCCAGCGGGCGAGCGCATCCGCATCCACGCCGGTCCGTGCGTCTTCGGCCAGCACCGCCAGGCGCTCGCGCAGATCGAGGCGCGGCTGCAGCTCCGTCACCGCCTGTTGCCGCGAGCGCACCACCTGCCGGTCCGCCGGCTCCAGCAGCCACTGCGCCAGGGTCCGTTCGCCGGCGCGTGTGCGGGCGGTGGAAAGAAGCTCGAACAACGAGCCTATGCCGAACAGGTCCAAATCCTGCGCGTAGGGATGCGCCATGTCCAGGTAATTGTCGCCGGTGTTGCCGGTGCCGGGCCAGGTGCCGTCCAGCCGCGCCAAGCCGCGCTCGAAGAAGCGCGCCGCGCGACGCTCCTTTTCGAGCTGCCGGCTGAGGCGCGCATGGAACGCCATCAAGGCGACGAAGGCGGCGGCGGGGATCAGCGTCCAGAGAATGGTGATACGCGCCGCGGAAAGCGCCAGCCACACCAGCGCGCCCGCCGCGGCCACCACCGCCAGCCGCCAGTAGCCAAGCCGGCGCTGGCGCGCTTCGCCCGCGATGATGGAGGCGCGGCGCTCCGCGTTGAGCGCCGTATAAATGTCGCGCGGCTCTTGCACTTTGTTTATTCTCGCAGACGGCACTGAGCGATTTGGGCAGGCATTGCGGCACACACGCCCACGAAGCGCCCGCAGGCCCGGGGTGCGCGACGTGGAAGTGGGAGCTCAGCGCCTGGCTTTGTATCAGGGCATCGGCTCCAGCCGTGCCACAACATCATCGATAGCCAGAGGCTTTAGCCACTGCGACTTTCCTGCGGGCGCAGGGGCTGAAGCCCACACCTTTCTTGCGATCCTTCGGCACGGCTGAAGCCGTGCCCTGATACATAGCCTTCTGAGAGAGAAGCCTTGCGTACCCCACGGCTCGGACTCGATCGAATTCATGGGCAATGGGTGGTTTCGACATCGCTAGGTCGCGCGTTCGCAGGCCGGGGCCTGCGCCACACGGCATGTTATATTGAGGTCATGCCGGGCGGTTATCTTCCGATTCTCATTTTCCTGGCGGTAGCTGTGGCGTTTCCGGTGGTGGCCATCGGGGCGGCCAAGCTGCTCCGTCCGTCGGCTCCGTCCGTTACCAAGCTCGAAGCCTACGAGTGCGGCATCCAAGCGGCGTCGGATTCGCGGGGCCGCTACACGGTCCGCTTCTACATCATCGCCATCCTGTTCGTAATCTTCGACGTGGAGACCATTTTCCTTTACCCATGGGCGGTGCGCTACGGGTCGCTCGGCTGGTTCGGTGTGGCGGAAGTGGCAGTGTTTCTGGGGATCCTGGTGGTCGGCTATATTTGGGCGTACAAAAAGGGTGCATTGGAGTGGGTCTGAAACTCGCTCGCTCAGCGGCTTTCCCCGCTGCCGATCGAAGTCGCCGCCCTCCATGGCCCCGGCAAAATTAATTTGACCTTTGTCAGCCGGCGCTGTAGTGGAAACGGCTGCTCGAGGGTCTTAGGATTGGAGCGCGTTAAGGTTCGCCCGGCTGACTCGCGCGTGGCGAAAGTGGCAGCGTTCCCGGCTTTCATCCGCGTCGGTTAAATTGAATGCATAAGGAAAGGTGTACTGTTATGGCCCTGAAACTTGTTCGTTCCGCAATTTTCTCCGTTTTGGCGTTAGGAGGGCTCGGCTCGCTCGTGGCTCAGACCGGGCCCGAGTCTTCGCTGCCCATGCTGCGCCTGGTGAGCGCCACCGTTGGACCGCTTTCGATCGCTCCCGGCTCGAACGGAATCAACCAGACCGTGGAAGCGTATAACGCCGGCGGTGGCGCGCTGTCTCTCTCCGTCAGCTCCTCGGCAACGTGGCTGACGCCCAGCGTCGGCGCGGCCCGCGCCTGCACCACGACCACCGTCGCCACGTCGTGCGTCCCGCTGATTTTTGGGCTGAACACCGCGTCGCTGGCGGCGTCGGCAACGGCCTATACGGGAATCGTCACCGTCACGGCGCCCAACACGGTGGACGCTCCCCAGACCATTACGGTGACGGTGCTCATCGGCGGCGCCGTGCCATCGAGCGTGAACGTTTACGTGGCGCCTTACGTGGCCCCGCCGGCCCAGGCCAGCGCCGTCGCTGTTCCGTTTACCACCGGCAATTACATTACTGGCAAGGTCACCACGCAGGACGGAGCGAATTGGCTGAGCCTGACGCTCAGCGGCGCCGGCAGCGTTCAGTCCACGTACCCGTACACGATCAACATAACCCCGCAGGCCAGCAACACAGCCGGCAACGCTTACACCGGCTCGATCGTTACTTCCGGCTCCAGTTTCGCCCCCGACAATAAGACCATCGCGGTCACCATGAACGTGACCACGCTGCCTATCGCACAGTCCTCCGCCACCCAAGTCACCGAACAGCTCGCAGTCGGCGCTCCGGTGGGTTACGCGGCCGTCACGTTTAGCAACTCCGGGAACGGAACGCTCACGCTTTCCGCGGTGGGGACGGGCAGCACAACAACGTCCGGCAGCACGCAATGGCTCACCCCGAGCCTTTCCGGTAACACCCTGCTGCTCGCATTCGACCCGACTGGCCTTTCGCCCAACACGTATACCGAGACGGTGACGATCCAATCCAATGCGGCCAACAGTCCCACTGTCATTCCGGTGACCTTTCAGGTGGTGGCCGCGGCGGCGCCGACCGTCTTCTATCAGGGCGTGGTGGACGATGCCGTCTTCGGCGGCGACGGCTTTACCGTCACTCCGGGCGATGTTATGGCGCTGTTCGGCCAGCAGCTCTCCTTTGCGGCGCCCAGTTCGGGGCCGCAGCCTCCGCTCGCGACCACCGTCGGCGGATCGCAAGTCCTGGTCAACGGCTATGCCGTACCGCTGTACTTCTCTTCCTACGGCCAGATCAACTTCCAGATGCCGGTGGATACGCCGGCGGGAACGGCGCTGGTGCAGGTTACAACCACTGAAACCTACCCACCCACCACGCTCGCCACGCTGCAAACCAGCAATACCGTATCGGTCAACGTGGCCGCGCGAGCGCCGCGGCTGCTGCTGATTTACGGCACCGGCGGCTACGGAGCCATCGTGGATGCTTCGCAGGGCAACGGCTTCAACACGCTGCCCATGCCGACGACCGTCTCCATTCCCAACTTCGTCACCAAGCCGGCTTCGCGCGGCGACGTGCTGACGATTTATGCGATTGGCCTCGGCCCCACGAATCCGCCGGTGGCGACCGGCCAGCCCGCGCCCGCCGCTGAGCCGCTGGCGCGGCTGACGTCGACGCCCACTGTGGTTTTCGGCGAGGACCGGGAAGGGCTCCTGGTCGAAGTGAACGTCCCTCCCGCTTTCGTTGCCTATGCGGGCTTGTCGCCATATTACGCCGGTCTGTACCAGATCAACGTGCCCATTCCGGCGACCTGTCCCACGGGCGCGGTTCAGGTGTCCCTGACATTTCCGGATGGGACGGCGAGCAACGCGGTCAACATCCAGGTGCAATAGGCGCGCAACAAAGCGGATCGCACGCCAACGGAGCCGCGACCAGAGGGAGCGGTCGTCTGGAAGACGCGTACACAGCCGCTCCCTAGCCCGTCCGGTCGAACGTATTGGGCCTGACCGCTCCCTACGGTCGCGGCTCCGTTTGATTGGGAACGGCCCGTGATCACGCCGGCTCGGCGTCACGTTACCATAAGGGTTGAACCCTTTGAAACCCGCTTCTACCCCCTGGCCTCAGGTTTACCTGTGTGTCGCCTTGACCACCCTGGCCACCCTGTTGCTCGAGCTTTCGCTGACGCGCATCTTTTCGGTGGTGTTCTATTACCACTTCGCATTTCTGGCGATTTCGATCGCCCTGTTCGGCCTCGGCGCCGGCGGCGTTTTCTCGTACGTGGTGGCGGGTTGGAAGGCGCCGCTGTGGACCAGCCTGGGCCGGCTGAGCTTGCTGAACGGCCTTCTGGTGGTGGGCGCGCTGCTCGTCCTGCTGGCGCAGACGAATAACAATCCCACCAACTGGGACCTGGCGCTGATCTATTTCAGCACCGCGCTGCCGTTTTTCCTTTCCGGCGCCATCGTGTCGCTGGCCATCGGCGAAACCATTAAGCACGTAAACCGGGTCTACTTCTTCGACCTGATGGGCGCCGCCGCCGGGTGCCTGTTGCTGTACCCGCTGCTCAACGGCTTCGGCGGGGTCAGCGCGGTGCTGGGCGCGGCCATCACGTTCGCCGTCGCGGCCGCCATCTGGCACAGCGTTTCCGGTTCGGTGCGCGGCCGCGTGGGATCGGTGGCGCTGGCGCTGGCGCTGGTGGCGTTTCTGATCCTGAATCAGCGCTACCACGTGATCGACGTCCGCCACGCCAAGGGGCAGACCATCTCGCACGAGATCTTCCAGAAATGGAACGTCTTTTCGCGCATCGGGCTGGTGGATCGCTCGAGCGAAGGCCGCTACAGCATCGTGATCGACGCCGACGCCGCCACCGACATCGCCACCTTCGACTTCGACCACCTCACCGCCGGGCAGCGCCACGATCTGATGGACCAGGGGCCGGCACTGCCCTACGCGCTCCGCCCCGGTGGCAAGACCCTGATTATCGGGCCCGGCGGCGGCTGGGACGTGGCGCGCGCGCTGGCTTACGGCAGCCACGATATCACCGGCGTGGAAATCAATCCCATCATCGCCACCACCATCATGCAGGAGCGCTATCCCGCGCTCAGCCACGGCCTCTACCTGCGGCCCGACGTCCACATTTACGTGGAAGACGGACGCAGCTTCGTGCGCCGCAGCACGGCCAAGTATCAGGTGCTACAGGCGACGCTGGTCGATACCTGGGCTTCCACCGCCGCCGGCGCATTCGCGCTTTCGGAAAACAATCTCTACACCGTCGACGCTTTCCGCGATTACCTGCAGCACCTTACCGACGACGGCGTAATCGCATTTACGCGCTGGGGCTTCGATCCGCCGCGCGAAAGCCTGCGCCTGATTGCGCTCGCCCGCGAAGCGCTGTCGGAATTGGGCGAGCGCCAGGCGTGGCGCCACGTGATCGTGGGCCGCTCCGGTTCGGTGCACGGATGGGGCGCGCAGGATACCGAGATCATCAGCCGCAAACCCCTCACCGCCGCCGATTGCGACCGCGCCCGCGCCCTGTTCGCCGCCGCCAACATGCAGGCCATCTACCTGCCCGATGCCGCCATGGAAAACCCGTTCTACGAGCTGCTGCACACGTCCGATCCGGCTGGCTTCGAGCGCAGCTTCGTCTTCGATATCCGCCCGGTTACCGATAACCGGCCCTTCTTCTTCTACACCGTGCAGCCGCGCGACCTGCTGGTATTTCTGCGAACGGCCTCGCATGACACGGCGGACTACAAGGTGAACAAGGCCGTGCCGCTGCTGTTCGGGCTGGCGCTGATCTCGTGCCTAGCCACGCTGCTGATTCTGCTGTTGCCGCCAGTGGTTCTGGGCACGCGCCTGCCGCGCCAGCCGGGGGTGCTGAAATTTCTGCTCTACTTCCTGTTCATCGGCGCCGGCTACATCCTCATCGAAGTGGCTCTAATACAGAGATTCGTGCTCTTCCTCGGCCACCCCACGCCGGCCCTCACGGTGGTCATCTTTTCCCTGTTGGTTTCGAGCGGGCTGGGCAGCGCCGCCGCCGGCCGCCTGGCGGCGCACCGGGAAAGCCGCCTCATCAAAATTCTGGGTTGCGTGGCGATGCTGGCTGCGCTGATCGGGCTGGTGCTCGGCTCGCTCCTCACTGCGCTGGTCTGGCTGCCGCTGCCTCTCAAGGCGGCGATTACGGTGGCCCTGATCGCTCCCTTGGGATTTGTCATGGGCATGCCCTTCCCCAGCGGGCTCCGCCGCCTGGAACAGTGGCATGCGCCTTCGGTTCGCTGGGCCTGGGCGCTCAACGCAGCGGCCAGCGTTCTCGGATCGGTGTTCGCGCTGGTCTCGGCCATCTACCTGGGCCTGGTCGAAACCATGATCATCGGCGGCCTGTTCTATCTCGCCGCGCTGGCCGTTGTGGCTAGAGTCCACATCGGCGATTCCTCCGCTCCCCAACCCGGCGCCAATCGAGTCGTGCTGGCGAGCTAGCAAGAAGTCAGGAGTCAGAAAACAGGAGTCAGAATGACAGCGGCGTGCGCAGGCGATTTCCTTGGTCCGCATCTTGATGGTAGACACGGAATGAGCTGCGGAGGATCTTCACCGCCGTCGAGACGCCTTCGCTGCGGACGGTCTGCCCCGCCACATGGAGCACCATTTTGACGGCGCGGGCAGGCCAATCGACCTCGAGTTCGATCATGTTTTCCGCAGGGATGGCATGAGCGCACTCGAACAGCAGCCCGCCACGAGAGATATTTAGCAAGCGGCCGGTTCCCGTCCGGACTACCCTTCGTCCCAGGATCAGCTTGTACTCGATGCGAGCCTGGATCGGATAGCGCCGGTCGGCGCGGCGTTCCGCCGCCAACACGGGACTCGGCGAGATATTCGCTTCCACTACTGAAGCCTCCGTGTCCTCCATTATCGGGAGTGACCGCACACTTGGCATAGACCCACTCGCCCGTAATGGTACTTGCAGGGTATAGTACCCCTATCGCCGGCGCATGGAGGCTAAAATCGGATATTTCGCTCTTGGTTTCGGGCAAGAGCGCGTCAGCCGTGGGATCCCGAGGCGAGGTAGTTGCGGCCAAAACCGCGAATCAAGCCGAGCCATTCGGACTTTGCCGCTTCATCCCGGTGCTGCGGTTTGCGTTTCCATACAGCCCCGGGAGGTGGCGTGGCCCCTGCCGGGTCCTCTTCATTGGCCAGGGCGACGACATGGAGATCCGGAGAGCTGCAACGGAGCTTCTCCACGAATTCGTGAAGGCCATGCTCGGCCATCGGCGTGATCAGTATGTCGACTGAAAGACGGAGCTTAACCACGATCTCCGCGGCATCGGCGACTCCTTTGGCGGGTACGGCTACATAGCCGGCCGCATCCAGGATTTGGCCCAGCCAGAAGACAAATCCCAAATCCCTATCGACAATGAGGATAGTTTTCAACCTGGATCCACCTAATGCGCCAGACTGCAATTCACACTCCACAGATGACTGATTGATTTCACATGGATTAAAGAATACGTGTCTCCAGTAATGTGGAAAAAAACCCTTCTTTTCAGGACACTCGCCGGTTAACAGCTTCGCCTCCGCCCGCGTCTTTCCCGCAGAATTCCATTTCCCGAGGAGGGACAAACGGATGCGAAACGTACTGCGAATTACGGCGCCCGCCGCGCTACTGGCGGGATCGCTATTTGGCGGCGGCTTCTACCTGCAACTGGGGAACCCGGAAGCCAGCCCGGAAGCTCGTAAACTCAACGCGGTGGTGACCGTCAAGTCGGCGGGCTGCGTGAAACCCGACGCAAGCAAGATAAGCGCGACGGCCATTGGAGTCGTGAACGGCGAGCGGCGCGAGATCCCGCTGAAACTGGAACCGCTCTCCACTCCCGGCATGTTCGCGATCACCCAGCAGTGGCCGAACCAGGGCCGCTGGGTGATCCGCCTGGAGGCCACCAACGGCAGCCTCTTCACCAGTCTGCTGGCGGGCGCCGGGCCGGATGGCGTGGACCGCTCTCACTACATGTCCGCCCACCAGCAGTTCGGCTCCGCCGACATCGAGGCCATGCTTCGGTAGTAACATGCAAGCAATGCTCGTCACCATTCCCGAGCCGGCCGACGACGAGAGCCTGATTCAGCAGGCTGCGGGCGGCGATCGTGCCGCCTTCGGCGAGCTCTATCTGCGGCACGCGCGCATGGTTCACGCCATTCTTCTGGCGCGCGTGCCGCCGGCCGATGCCGAGGATCTGGTGCAGGATGTGTTCATGGCGGCCCTGAAACGGCTGGGGGAGTTGCGCACCGCGGCGGCTTTCCGTGGCTGGCTGGGCGCCATCGCGCGCCGCCGCGCCATCGACTACTTCCGCGATGGCCGGCGGCGCGCCGAGTTCTCGTTCGGCACGGAACAGGAAAGCCACGCGGCCGCTGGCGCCGATCAGGCGCTGGTCACTCTCGACCTGGTCCGCCGCCTGCCGGAAGCCTATCGCGAAACTCTCATCATGCGGCTGGTGGAAGGCATGACCGGCCCTGAAATCGCCCGGCAAACCGGCCTCACCGCGGATTCGGTGCGTGTGAATCTTTGTCGCGGCATGAAGATGCTGCGTGAATTGTGGAAAGGCGACGCTCATGCGTGAAGACTACCTGTGGGACCGGTCCGGGCCGCCCGATCCGGACATCGAGCGTTTGGAAAGGGAACTGGCGAGCTTGCGCTACCGGTTCGTCCGCCCCGTGCCCGGCGCACGGCGCAGCGGGCGCGGCGCGTGGCTCGCCATGGCGGCCGCGGTGCTGCTGGCCGCCGCCCTTTTGTTCCGCGGCTCGAGCGCCCCGGCCGCTGCCACTGCCTGGCGCATGGGAAACGCAACTGTGCTCGAAGGCCAGGTCCTGCGCACCGGAGACTTGGGAGTTACGCTCGAAGCCGAACCGGTGGGCCGCGTCGAGCTGGGCCCCGGCTCGGAGCTGCGCGCCGCCACCAGCCGCCACCTGGAGTTGCGCCGCGGCCGCCTGCACGCTTTCATCTGGGCGCCGCCACGGGAATTCGTGGTGGAAACGGCTTCGGCCCGCGCGGTGGATCTGGGCTGCCAGTATACGCTCGACGTGGATGGGGCGGGCAACGGGCTGCTGCGCGTCGAGACCGGCTGGGTGGCGTTCCAGTCGCAGGGACACGAATCGTTCATCCCCGCCGGGGCCGTATGCCCGACCCGCCGGCGCAATGGTCCAGGCATTCCATTTTATGAGGACGCGCCGGAGGCGCTCACCGGTGCCCTGGCAGCGTATGAATCCGGCGATGACGCGGCGTTGTCCCGCATGCTTGCCGCAGCCAGGCCGCGGGACGGCCTCACGCTCTGGCACCTCCTGCCGCGTGTTCCGGCCGCCGCGCGCGGCGATGTCTTCGACCGCTTCGCCCAGCTTGTGGGCGTTCCACGCGAACTGCGCGCCGCCGCCGTGCTGGGCGATGCCAAAACGCTGGACCTGTGCTGGAACGCGCTCAACCTGGAAGACACCGGCTGGTGGCGCGGCTGGGAGCGCCCCTGGCGGTAGCGGCGGGTTCGCCGGGCCAATCGGGCCGGGCATGCCCGGCCCCTACGAGTGCTTTGTAGGGGCGAGCGATGCCTCGCCCGCGGCTTGCGCGACAAGCGCCATCGTAATTGCGAAATGGCGCCCCGCTTTTCCGTGCGCGAGCGGGCGTCGGAAAGACAGATGATCACCGATGATGACTTGCATTTTCTTATCTGTGTTTATCCGTGTTCATCCGTGGCCGGTTTATCTTGGTTCATCCGTGGCCCCGTGCCTGGCGCCGGCCAGCTTGCGGTAACGGCCGGCGAAGTAGACGAGCGGCGCGCCTTCGCGGATTTGGGCTCGCACCATTTCGCCCACGATCAGATCGTGGTCGCCAGCAGTGAAGCGGTAGCGGGTGGCGCACTCGATCTCCGCCAGTGTGTCCGCGAGCAAGGGCGCGCCTGTTTCGCCAGCGTGCCACGCGAGACCATCGAAGCGGTCGTGTCCCTTGCGCGCGAAGCGTTCGGAGAGTGCGCGCTGCCCGGCGGCCAGCACGTTGACCGCGAAAAAACGGGCGTCGCGAAACGCGTCGATCACGCTGGCCGAGTGCCCCAGCGCCACCAGCACCAGGGGCGGATCGAGCGAAACGGAGGTGAACGAATTCACCGTGAGGCCGTGCGGCGTGCCTTCCCGGTCCACTACGCTGGCGATCGTGACGCCGGTTGCGAAGCGGCCGCAGGCGCGCCGGAAATCGTCCGCCGCCACGCGCTCAGCGCGGTCTTGTACCCCCTCGCTTGACATGTGGATAAATTCAATCCTATCATATGGTTGACCGCTACTGGGCAGTAAAGCTGGCGCGCTCCCAACAGGAGGATGTTTTGATCAAGCTGGATATCATCAACGAAGTCGTCAACCGCACCGGCATCACCAAGACGAAAGCCGAAATGGCTGTCGAGACGGTGTTTGAAACCATGAAGAAGGCGCTCGAGCAGGGCGACCGCATCGAGCTGCGCGGCTTCGGTGTGTTTAACGTGAAGCCCCGGAAGACGGGCATCGGGCGGAATCCGCGCACCGGCGCGGAGGTTTCCATTCCGCCGGGCAAGGCGGTGCGATTCAAGCCCGGCAAGGAGTTGCAGACGCTGCAGTAGACCGCTGCCGCGCGTCGCATTGTGACTCCCCAGGATTTCCCGCCCGCATCATATCCGCTCTACGCCGTGAGCGGAGCGGTGGAGGCGCCCGGCTTGCCGGAGGCCCGCTTCCGCGACCGTTACTGGGTGAACGCGCTGCTGTTTCTGGTCACGCTGGCTTCGACCACCACGGTGGGAGCCTCCATGCAAATGTTCTTCGACCGCAATCTGCCCTTTGACGTGGATTACAGTTTTGCCATGTACCCCGAGCTGTGGCGTCACCCTTCGGCGTTGCTGGCGGGGCTGCCGTTTTCGCTCACCTTGCTCGTCATCCTGATGGCGCATGAGCTGGGCCATTACCTGGCCGCGCTGCGGTACGGAGTGAATGCCAGCCTGCCTTACTTTCTGCCTTCGCCGTTCCTGGGGACGCTCGGCGCCTTCATCCGCGTGCGGTCGCCCATCTGCTCCAAGCGGGCGCTATTCGATATCGGCATCGCGGGGCCGCTGGCCGGCTTCGTCTTTCTGCTGCCGGCGCTTTCCGTCGGCCTCGCGTTTTCCAAGGTGATTCCGGGCATCGCCAACCAGGGAAGCCTGCAATTCGGCGTGCCGAGCCTCGAGTGGCTGTTCGGCAAACTGATTTTCCCGGGCGTCGCGGCGAGCGACATTTATTTGCATCCGGCCGCGCGGGCGGCCTGGGTGGGCATGCTGGCCACGGCCTTGAATCTGTTGCCCATCGGACAATTGGATGGCGGCCACATCGTCTACGCGTGTTTTCCGCGGCGCCACGCCGCCATCTCGCTGGCGCTCAGCCTGCTCCTGCTGCCGCTCGGCGCGGCCTTTCTGATCGACCAGCGCAGGTTCTGGTTCGGCTGGCTGCTCTGGGGCCTGGTGCTGCTGATTTGGGGACGGCGCCATCCCATGCTGTACGACAGCGGCGAGCTGGATCCGGGACGGCGCAAGCTGGCCGTGCTGGCGCTGGCGATCTTCCTGCTCTGTTTCACTTTTGTGCCCGCGACCACCGGCGGTTTGTGAGCGGCGATGAAAATCACCGCGACCATCATCACCTTCAACGAGGAGCGCAACATCGCGCGCTCGATCGAGAGCCTGCGCTGCTGCGACGAAATTCTGATCGTGGATAGCGGCTCGACGGACCGCACCACGGAGCTGGCGGAAAACCTCGGCGCGCGCGTGATCGAAGCCAACTGGCGCGGCTACGCCGGGCAGAAGAACTGGGCGGCCGATCAAGCCAGCCACGACTGGGTGCTTTCGCTCGACGCCGACGAAGCCTTGAGCGAAGCGCTGGAAGCCGAAATCTGGCGGCTGAAGAAATCCGGGCCGAGCCACGACGGCTACACCATGCCGCGCCTGGCGCGCTATATGGGCCGCTGGATTCTGCATTCCGGCTGGTATCCCGACCGCAAGCTGCGGCTTTACGACCGGCGCCAGGCCAAATGGGTGGGCGACTTCGTGCACGAAAGCGTGGCCGTCTCGGGGCGCGTGGGACATTTGCAGAGCAACCTGCTGCACTTCACCTGCGAATCGCTGGCCGAGCACATCAAGACCATGGAGCGCTACACGACGCTCGCGGCGCAGGAACTGGCCTCGCGGCGGATTCAGGTGCCGCTCTCCCGCGTGTTGTTCGCGCCCGCCTGGGAGTTCTTCAAAAGCTATTTTCTGAAACGCGGTTTTCTGGACGGCCCGGAGGGGCTGACGATTTCTTACATGGCGGCGTTCTACACGTTTCTCAAATACACGAAAGCGAGAAACATGAGCTGATGCGCATCCTGCATCTGGATGCCGGGCGCGAGATGCGCGGCGGGCAATGGCAGGTGCTGCGGCTGATCGAGGGCCTCGCCGGCGCTGGCGTGGAATCGACGCTGCTGGCGCGTCCCGGCTCGCCGCTGGCCACCGCCGTGCGCGCGCGCGGCTGGCGCGTCGAGCCGCTCGGCTTGGCGCGGGCCGCGATACTGGCTCGGCGGCACGACCTGATCCACGCCCACGATGCACGCTCCCACACGCTCGGCGCCATCGTGCGCGGCGCGCCGCTGGTGGTGGCGCGGCGGGTCGCCTTTCCGATTGGCTCGCGCTGGAAGTACGCGCGCGCGCGCCATTACCTGGCGGTTTCCGAATTCGTCAAACGGGTGCTGATGGCCGGCGGCGTTGCCGAGCCAAAGATCAGCGTGGTCTACGATGGCGTTCCCGTGCTGGAACCGTCCGCGGGAAATCGTGTGCTGGCGCTGGCCAACTTCGACGATCCGCAAAAAGGCGCGCCGGTGGCGATGGAAGCGGCGCGGCTGGCGGGCGTCGAGCTGCTGCTCACCGACAACCTGGAGCGCGATCTGCCGCAAGCTTCGTCGTTCGTCTACATCACCCACGCCGAAGGGCTGGGCTCGGCCGCGCTGCTGGCGATGTCGGCGGGCGTGCCGGTGATCGCTAGCCGCGTGGGC
>DASWZP010000291.1:0-4601 GCA_036404395.1 Bryobacteraceae bacterium
GCGGCGAAGAACACTTCCCGGCGAATGGCCATCGCGCCGCCCCAGGCGAAGGGGTTGTCGCCGGGGCCGAGCAGGCCGAACGCCGCGCCGTCCCAAACCGCGCGCAGCAGGCTCCAGAGCCCGGCCGGCTGCGGAGTGAACCAGCGATAGCCGGTGGCTGCGCCGACGCCCGGTTCCTCGAGCGGCGCGGCCAAGGCGCGCAGCCAGCCCGCGGTGACACGCGCGTCGGAATCGGCAAAGGCGTAAACGGTGCTGGATCGGCGCGCGGCGATGACGGCGGCGGCGAGGTTCTGCACTTTTTCGCTGGCCTCCGCGCCGCCCTCGTGGGCCAGCACCACCTTGACGCGCCGCGGCAGCACGCCGGCGGGAATATCGGTGGCGCACTGCGCGGCCACAATCAGCTCATAGTCCGGGTAGTCGAGCGCAGCCAGCGCCGCCAGGTTCTCGCGCAGCCCGTGGTCTTCGCCTTTCACCGGGACGATGACGGTGGCGGGCGGCAAAGTGCCGGCTTGTGCCGACAGGCGGGTCTTGAAATACGCCGCGCGGCGGCGCTCGCCGCGGAGCGAGCCCAGCGCCGCGAGCGCCGCCGATCCCGCTATGAGCCAGAGCCAGAGCACGACGTACCCTCACTTCACGGTCAGCTCGAAATCCACCACCAGCACCAGCGCATCGTTGGTGACGCGGATTTCGGGCACGCGGAACTGGCGCAGCTCGCGCCGGTAGTCCGGTTGCATGCCTGGGTCTTCCAGCGCCCGTTGCGCTTCGGCCGCCAGCGGGTAATGGAAATCGCGCGCCAGGCTGGCGGAAAGCGCCATGCACACGCGGCGAATGTAGAACCCGGTCTTGCCGTCGCTGGCCGCGGTCACGCCGGCCAGTGCGACATTGCCCTGCTGAAAAACCGGCGTGGCCGTGATGACCACCGTGAACGCGTCGCCCAGGCCGACGCACTGGCCGAACATATTGAGCGACGAGCGGCCGCTGAAGCGCGCGCGGATGAGCAGCTTGCCATCCTTGCCTTGAAATTGCGGATGCTCGAGATAGGCGAAATTGCAGGGCGTCTTTTGGCTGCCCTTCACGTACTTGCGGCCGTCCTGCGTGAAAACCTGCTTCGCGAGCATGCGCTCCAGCGCGCCGAACTGGAGATGAACCTCGACCGCGCCGGCATCGAGCGCGGCCAACGCCAGTAGCGCCGGAAGGCTGCCAACTCGCCCGATGCGCGCCCGGCGCCGCATGTCTACTTGCGGGCCTTGGCTTTGGCTTTGACTTTGGCCGCGGTCTTGGGCTTGAACTTAGGCTTGGGTTCGGCCGCCGGCTGCGCAACCGGTTTCGCCTTCGGCTTTTCGACAACCACGGCGGCGACGGATGCCGCTTCCGGCAGCTCCACCGGCGGCTCTTCCACCGCAACCACGGCTTCTGCCGCCTGCGGGTTGGCTTTTTTCAGCACCTCGTTGAAGAGCGCCTGTTTGCGCGCATCCACTTTGGGCGGGGGCGCCTGTTCGTGGCGGAAATCGTGATCGCTGTGGCAAATGCGGCAGCGCACCTTGGCGGGCTCGGCGTTGATCACCGACACCACGGAGTGGTTCATGATGCGTTTGCAGCGCACGCAATAATCGTCGATATCGTCTCCGAGCCTCGGTTCGCGCATGGTGTCTCCTAATGCCTAAGCCGTGGTGGATTGAGGCGCCGGCTCAGGCTCCGCGGCGTGCTTGGGCTCGGGCAGCGCCCAATCGGCCGGTTCGAATCCCACGTATTTGCAGATGCGCAAGCGGCCGTCGTCGGACTCCAGCAGGTCGCCCACTTCGAGCGGATTGCCCGCTTCGCGCGCCGCGCGCCAGGCGTCGTAGTCGTTCAGCCCTTCCACCTGGCCGAGCTGTTCGAAATCCTTCGGCTTCACCGAAACCGCGCCGCTCACGTGAGGCGCCATGCGGAACTGCTGCCGTGCGGCGTCCTTCATTCTGTAGATGCGGTACAACGCCATAGCCCTACATTGTAATCGATGTAATCGAGTGCAGCGCGCGCTCGCCGTCCCGTTCGCCCAGCGCGAACCAGCGCGCGATGGTCGGCCCGCTCCAGACCACCGCGTCGCGCAAGCTGCCGAGCGGCTCGGAAGGCTCGATGCGAATCACTTCGAGCGCCGCGCTGGGGCGGCGCCGGTCCAGGATCGTGTGTACGGCGCGGAAGAGCGGATGCGTGAGCGCATTCACCGCAATCGCGCGCGTGGCGCCCATGGCTTCGGCCGCCCACAGCGGCAGCGCGCCGCGCAGGCCGCCATCCACATAATATTTGCCGTCGATGCGCATCGGCGGATGGCAGAAGGGAATGCTGCCGGAAGCCGCCAGGTATTGCCACGTAATCTCGGAATCGCGCAGCAGGCGCGGGCGCAGGCGCGGCACTTCCACCACGGTCGCGCCGAACGGAATGCGCGGGCGATAGCGCGCGAAGAGATCGCGCGATTTGCGGTACAGCGGCTCCGGCCGGAGCAGGCCGGTGTAGTGCGCCCCCCACGCGAGAATGCGGCCGGTCGCCGGATCCAGCCAGTCGCGCTCGAGCTCGTCCACCGTGGCGCCACCGGCGATGGCCCATCCGTTCCACGCGCCGGCCGAAGCGCCCACTACCAGGTCGATCGAGATGCGATCGCGCAGCGCCTTCCAGACGCCCACTTCCCATGCCGCGTACATGCCGCCGGCGGAAAGCACCAATGCGGTGGCCACGTACCAATCGTAGCCCAGCCGTGGGGCAGGCGATTCCGCCGGCGATTCCGCCTGCCAACGCATGGGCTTGGCTGGTTGGCAGGCGGCAGCGCCTGCCCCACGCGTTGAAAACCGGCAGAATCTGCCGGAATTTTTACCGGAACAAAGGACTTAAGTGTTGTTTCCCGGCAGATTCTGCCGGAATTGCCAATGCGCCGGTAACGCCGGCGGTCTCTGCCGCCGGTGTTCTTCTTTTTGTCTTTATACAGCGCCGCCTCTTGCACTGCAAAAGCACCGGCGACAAGATCGCCGGCGTTACCGGGCTATCCGGCGCCATCCGATATCGGCAGCGCACCTGGCTGGGTCTTGGCGAGCTCCGCTTCCACCGCGGCCTGCTCGCGGGGCATACCGAGTTCGCGGAAGAGAGCGAGGGCGGCCGATAGCTTCGCTTGCTCACCCTCGGAATCGCCGAGGGCGCGCTCGACCAGGCCCCAACTCCAGTAACAATGCGCGAGGCCGTCCCTGCTGCCCAATTCCAGGCAGATCGCTTCCTGCTTTTTGTGAAGCGCCAGCGCCTCTTCCAGCCGGCCCCACCCCCGCAACATTCTCGCCTGGTTCCCGTAGCTGATCTGCAGGCCGTCTCGGTTGCCCAATTCCAGGCAGATCGCTTCCTCCTTCTTGTGGAGCGCCAGCGCTTCTTCCAGCCTTCCCCGCTCCTGCAAGATCAGCGCCTGGTTCCCGTAGCTGATCTGCGAACCGTCTTTGTCACCCAACTCCAGGCAGATCGCTTCCTCCTTCTTGTGGAGCGCCAGCGCCTCTTCCCGACGGCCCCAATCATCTAGGATCAGCGCCTGGTTCCCGTAGCTGATCCGCAGGCTGTCTTTGTTGCCCGATTCCAGGCAGATGGCTTCCTGTTTCTTGTGGAGGGCCAGCGCCTCCTCTAGCCGGCCCCGCTCCTTCAGAATCCCCGCCTGGTTGCCGTAACTGGTCTGCAGGCCGTCCTTGTCGCCCAATTCCAGGCAGATCGCTTCCTCCTGCTTGTGGAGCGCCAGGGCCTCTTCTAGCCGGCCCCAATCCTCCAGGATCAGCGCCTGGTTCCCGTAGCTGATCTGGAGGCCTTCCTTGCTGCCCGACTCCAGGCAGATCGCCTCCTGCTTTCTGTGGAGCGCCAGCGCTTCTTCCAGCCGTCCCCATGCTTGCAGGATCACCGCCTGGTTCCCGTAGCTGACCTGCAGGCCGTCCCTGTCGTCTAGCTCCTCGCAGATCGCTTCCTCCTTCTTGTGGAGCGCCAGCGCTTCTTCCAGCCGGCCCCACAGATGCAGGATCAGCGCCTGGTTCCCGAGCCAGACTTGTAAGGCGTCGCGGTTCTGCTGCCCCTCTCCCAGTCGGCGCATTCGCTCGCAGATGTCAAAGGACTCGGTGAGCCGTCCGACGCGGCTGGTGAGGCTGTAACCGCGATTAGCCAAGGCCCGCGCCAAGGGGTCGCCGGCGCTTTGCAGCGCCCATTCAAAGGCCAGTTGAAAGTCGGGCAGCTCCTGCTCACACCGCCGCCAGTTCGCTTCCCAGCTTTCGAAGTGGCGTGCGACCGCTTCCGTGTGTTTTTGCCCGAGCGGCTTGCCATCGGCCGTTTCGCGAACCAGGGCATGCAAGCGGTAACGGCGGTCGGTGCGGTCGATCTCCTCCGCCAGCGAACGCGCGATCAGTTGTTGCAAAGGCGCCAGCGCGCCGGCTCCGTCAAAACCCGCTATTTCCGCCGCAAGATCGAGAAAAAAACCTTCCGCGGCGCACGCCGACATGGCGGCCAGCAGTTGGCGCGGCGCAGAGTCCAGAGCTTCGATGGCCTCGCGAATCAGATCCGTGACATCGTCCGGCAGGTTTCGCGCCATGCCGGGGATGGTGTAACGGACGTCT
>DASWZP010000292.1:0-6903 GCA_036404395.1 Bryobacteraceae bacterium
CCCCAAAACCCGGTCACAACCCTCACCAACTATTCCCGCTCCCTCCAAGCCGCCAGTCCCACGAGACTTACCCCCACCTCCCCGCGCTCCACGCCTCCTCCTCTCGCATCCCTCCATGCCACAGTAAATACAGGAAAGCCTCGCGTGGCGCACGCACCCGTGCGTGCCGCGTCGGCACTCGTGCCGACGCCGGGCTGGGCCGCTTCTTGATCGAACGCCTCCAAATGGGGCAACTTCACCCCACGAGTCACCAGCCTGGTTGTTTATTTTCAATAAGTTAACTGGCTGGCCGTGGGGCAATTTGCCCCACTCGGACGCCTGGACAACATGGAAAAGTCGCATTCCAACGCGGATGTCGCCAACCTGCTCAACCTCGGTTCCGTCCTCGGCCAGGGTCTGGCCTTCGGTATCGTTGCCGGCCGCTGTTCAGCGGCCCAGGCCGCCTGCCTCCACCGCCTGCGCCGGACGAACCAATTTCAGCTCGTCACCTCGCGCTGGCGCGAATTCTGTTCCCGCCACCTCGGCATCGATGGCCGAAACGCCGACAAGATCGTTCGTCTCTGGGAGGAGTTCGGCGCCGCGTACTTCGAGCTCGCGCAGTTGACTCCCATTCCCCCCGACACCTACCGCGCTCTTGCTCCCTCCATCCGCGATGGCGCCCTTCACTTCAACGGCGAAGTGATCGAAGTGGTCCCGGAAAACTCCCGTAGGCTGGCCAATGCCATCGCCGCGTTCCGCCGCGCCGCCCCCAAGCCCGCCCCTCAGCTTTCCCCCCACGAACAGCTCGCCGCTCTCGAGGAACGCTGTGTAGCGCTCACCGCCGAGCTTCAGGAATTCTCCGTCAAGGAACGCTGCGGCGAGAACTGGCTCCAGTTCACCGCTATCCTCCAGCGCCTCTCCGCTGCCCTCAACCGCATCGAACGCGAAAACGGCTTGCGGTAGGGCACGCTTTAGCTTGCCAACGCCCGCTTGCGGGCGTCTGTTTTTCAGATCTTCCACGCCGAAAAGCCCCGGAACGGGGCGACAGAACTTTTCGCCAGCGGATTCCTACGCCCCCATCGAGCCATGTTAAAGCGGATTCGGACCCACTCCGAAAACACCCTGCAGTCCGCCCCCGTTTCAGCCGATAGCTTGCGCATGGACCAATGGCCCGGTGACATCGGCCCGGCGCGCTGCGAAGCGTGCCCGTCGCGATCATGAGAAACCCCGTCAGCCTGAACTGGGCGACCTTCCTGGACCCGAGGAAACCGCCGAAAAGCCCCGTAACGGGGCGAAAGAACTTTTCGCCAGCGGGTTCTTACGTCCCATCGGGCCATGTTCAAGCGGATTCGGACCCACCCCGCAGACACCCTAAGGAGTTCGGAGCCGCGACCCTGAGGGAGCGGTCGCCGTTGCATTGAAACAACGCCGACAGAGCCCCCTACTGCTCCGCCAGCGTGCTGCGTTTCCGCCCGAAGGGGAAGTAAATCGCCAGGCCAATCGCCAGCCACACGAAAAACCGCAGCCACGTCTTCAGCGGCAGGCCCATCATCAAGACCAAGCAACAGACGATCGAAATGATGGGGAACAGTGGCACGAAAGGCACGCGGAAAGAGCGCGGCCTTTCCGGTTGCTTCTTACGCAGGACGATCACGCCCAGCGATACCAGCACGAACGCGAACAGCGTGCCGATGTTCGATAATTCGGCGAAGGTGTCGATGTCCCAGATGCCGGCGGGAATGCCCACGAAGAAGCCCGCGATCCAGGTGCTGATGTGGGGCGTCTGGAACGTTTTGTGGACTCTCGAAAACAGGGCCGGCAGCAGGCGGTCGCGCGACATCGCAAACCAGATGCGGGCCTGCCCGTACTGATACACCAGCAGCGAAGACAGCATGCCCATCAGGGCGCCGGCGGTGACGATGAGGCGCAGCCGGTCGTAGCCGAGCGCCTTCAGCGCGTCGGCCACCGGCGAATCCGTATTGAGCGTCTGGTAATTGGCGATGCCGGTGAGCACCAGCGATACCGAGCCGTACAAAATGGTGCAGACGATGAGCGTGGCAATGATACCGATGGGCAGGTCGCGCTGCGGGCGGCGGCATTCCTCGGCCGCCGTGGAGACCGAATCGAAACCGATGTAGGTGAAGAAGACGATGGATGCGCCGGTGAGAACGCCGGAAAAACCGTGCGGCGCGAACGGGTGCCAGTTGCCTGGTTTGATGGCGCCGGCCGCGCCCACGCAGAAGATCACAATGGCGGCGATCTTAATCGCCACCATCACAGTGTTGGTTCCGGCGCTTTCGCGCACGCCGCGCACCAGAATCACGGTGACCAGCATGGTGATCAGCAGCGCGGGAACGTTGAACCAGCCGGCCGGTCCGCCGGCCGCGGGAAACGGCGGAAAGGCCCACTGCGGCGGCAACTGAAAGCCGAATAAATTCTGAAACAGGTCCTGCAGGTACGCGGAAAAACCCACGGCCACCGACATGTTCGAGACGGCGTACTCGAGGATCAGATCCCAGCCGATAATCCAGGCCACGATTTCGCCCAGGATGGCGTAGGCGTAGGTGTAGGCGCTGCCGGCGATCGGTATCATCGACGCCAGTTCCGCATAGCACAGGCCGGCGAACAGGCACGCGATCGCCACCAGTAAGAACGACAGCGTGATGGCCGGACCCGCGCCGGGACGCCCCAACTGCGATCCGGCGTGCGAACCGTGCAGGGCCAGGTCGATCACCGTCGCCTCGAGGATCGATTTGATGGGGATCACTTTCCCCGCGGCCGCCGTGCCGGTGAGCGTGAAGATACCGGAACCGATGACGGCGCCGATGCCCAGCGCGGTCAGGCTCCACGGACCCAAGGTGCGCCGCAGATGATGGCTCGGGTCCTCCGACGCCGCGATCAATGCATCGATGCTCTTGGTTCGAAAAAGGCTCACTTGCGGATCTCCCGGCCTGGGAAGTGGGACGAACCGATATGCTTGAGCTGACCGCCTTGCCGGGCGGCGGAGCCGGGCGTCTCCATCACGAAGGCACCGTCGCTGTCACACGCCCGACCGCTCCCTAACGGTCGCGGCGCAGACCGATGAGCAATCCCGCTAGCGCTTGCGCTGGCCTTGCGCCTGGCGGCGGATCTTCTTCTTGAGCGATCCGCGCGCCACACCGGAGGCGCGCTTGGCCTTGGGAGCCGCTTTCTTGCGGGCCGTCCGCTTCAACTTCTTCCGTTCCAGCTTGTCGGTTACCTTCGTGGTATTCATCCGTTCCTTTTCAATCCCGCGTACTTTTCCACCAGTTTTTTTAAACCGTAGCGCGGGAAATTAACTGTGATCTTAGCATTATCGCCGTCGCCTTCGCGGCGCACCACGGTGCCAGTGCCGTACTTGGGATGCTCGACGACCATGCCCGCGCGAGCCCCCCGGCGAACCGGCGGGGCGGCTGCGGGCAGCGGTTTCGAGGGAACCGGCGGCCGCGGCTGCGGCGGAGCCGCCGCCGACACCGTCTTCGGCGCGCCGAAAGGTATCCCGCGCTGCTCGAAGAATTGCGAGATGTTGGACACCGAGTTGTACGTCTTGCCGGTGAACGTGCCGCGCCGCGCGATCTGTCGCGCGTCGAAGCGCTCGGCGGTCAGGTCCACTTCGCCCGTTTCGTCCTGTGGTCCCAGATTCACCAGCAACTCCTCGGGAACCTCGCTCAGGAACCAGGAAGGGGTGGAGCGCTCCTGTTCGCCGCCGCCGTACCGCCGGCGGTACTTGGCCCAGGTAAGGATCAGCCGCCGCCGCGCCCGCGTCATTCCCACGTAGCAGAGCCGCCGCTCCTCTTCGAGCGCCTGCTCGGAATTCATCGAGCGGCTGTGCGGAAACAGGCCCAGCTCCAGGCCGGTCAGGAACACCAGCGGGAATTCCAGCCCCTTGGCGTTGTGCAGGGTCATCAGTGTCACGGGGGCATGCTCATCGTATGTGTCGGCTTCCGCCACCAGCGCGGCGTGATCCAGAAAATCCGACAGCGATTCGCCGCGCGACTCGGCTTCGGCGGCGGCGGTAGCCAGCTCGTCCAGGTTCTCCAGGCGCGCTTCGGAATCGGGTGTCCGCTCCTGCTCCAGCATTTTGCGGTAGCCGGTGCGTTCCAGCACAAAGCGGATCACCTCCGGCAGCGGCGACGCGCTGGCTACCAGCGAAATATCCTGCATGAGATTGCGAAAGAGCACCAGCGAGGATTGGGAGCGGGTGGAAAGCCCGCGGTCGTCGACCACACCCTGGATGGCGTCCCACAGGCTTAGCCCCTGCTCGCGCGCGTGGCGCTCGATCTGTTCCACCGTGGTCCGCCCAATCCCCCGCGCCGGAGTGTTGACGATGCGCAGCAGGCTGGTGGAATCGGTCGTGGAAATCGCCAGCCGCAGGTACGCCAACGTGTCGCGGATTTCCGCGCGCTGGTAAAAGCTGAATCCCCCGACCACCTTGTAAGCGCGCCCGTAGCGCCGCAGCGCTTCCTCAAGCTGCCGCGATTGGAAATTGGTGCGGTAGAGCACGGCAACGTGGTCGTCGGGATTGGCCAGCAGGTGCTTTTCGATGGTGTCGGCCACGAACAGGGCCTCGTTTTCCGCGTCGAAGCCCGCGTACAGTCCCAGCAGGTCGCCGGCTGCCGCGTCCGTCCACAGCTTCTTGCCTTTGCGCTCCTTGTTGTTCTCCACCACCTTGGAGGCCGCCGCCAGGATGTTCTTCGTCGACCGGTAATTCTGCTCCAGCCGGATCACCCGCGCGTTGGGATAGTCGCGCTCGAAATCGAGAATGTTGCGGATGTCCGCGCCGCGCCAGCTATAGATGGACTGGTCTTCATCGCCAACCACGCACACGTTGCGGTGCTCTTCGGTCAGCAGGCGCATCAGTTCGTACTGGCTGCGATTGGTGTCCTGGTACTCGTCCACCATCATGTAGCTCAGGCGCCGGTTCCAGGTTTGGCGAGTGGCGTCATCATGCTTCAGCAGCCGCACCGCTTCCAGCAGCAGGTCGTCGAAATCCAGGGCGTTGGAATTGCGCAGCGTCTTTTCGTAGTCCTCGAACACCGCTGCCAGCGCCTCGGTCTGTTTGTTCACTGCCTGTTTGTACAGATCGGCCGCGCTCTGGTTAGTGTTCTTCGCGTGGCTGATCGCCGCCAGCGCCGAGCGGTACTGCATGAATTCCTTCTCGGCCAGTCCCAGCGAGCGGTAAGCCGATTTGACGATCGCCAACTGGTCGTCGTCATCGTAGATGCTGAAGCGGCGCGTGAAGCCGGGCCGGATGCGTGCCAGCGGTTCGCCGTCGCCGCGCAGCAGCCGCACGCAGAAGGAATGAAACGTAGATACCCGAGGCTCGGAATCGAGCCGCGTATCGGCCAGCAGCGCCCGAACCCGTTCGCGCATCTCGCCGGCCGCCTTGTTAGTGAAGGTTACGGCCAGGATAGCGGACGGCGGCACATGCCGGGAAACGATAATATGCGCGATGCGGTGCGTGATAACCCGCGTCTTGCCGCTTCCCGCCCCCGCGAGGATCAGCAGCGGCCCTTCCGTGCAACTCACCGCTTCACGCTGCTGCGCGTTGAGCCCTTTGAGATAATCCATCGGTGGGACTGGCTTATTTTATCATGCCGCGCTTAGTAACCCAATTTCTTATCTACTAAATTAATTAGCGGCTGGCCTTTCCGGAAGCGCTCGAAATTGTCGAGGAAGAGTTGCATGGCGCGCTCCAGCCAGTCCGCGGTGTGGTCGGCGGTGTGCGGCGAAACGAGCACGTTGTCCAGGCGGTAGAACGGATGACCCTCCGGCAGCGGTTCGGTATCGAAGACATCCAGCACCGCGCCGCGGATGCGGCGCCGGTCGAGCGCGCTCACCATGGCGGCCTCGTCGATCACCGGCCCGCGTCCCAGGTTGATCACTACCGCCGTTGGCTTCATGGCCGCGAATTCCCGCTCGCCGATCAGCCCGCGCGTTTCGCCGGTGAGCGGCGCCGCCACCAGAATGTAATCCGAAATCGCGATCATCTCGGCAGTGCGCTCCGGCGTGTAAATTCGCTCCGCGTAAGCGTCAGTTGCGCCAGCCGGAAGCGCATGGCGTTTCACCGCGACCACCCGCATCCCCATCGCCCGCGCGCGCGCCGCCACCTGGTGGCCGATATCGCCGTAGCCCACGATCCCCAGCGTCTGGCCAGAGATTTCGTCAACGTCGAACTGCTCCCACCTTCCCGCAGCCTGGTTGCGGATCATCCGCCGCAGGTCTTTAGCGAAAAACAGCATGCCGGCCAGCGCGAACTCACCCAGCGATTCGCTGAAGACGCCCGTTCCGTTGGTGAGCGCCGCCGCGCTTTCCACCAACTCCGGAAACAGCAGCCCATCCAGGCCGGCCCAACGCGTGTGAACCCAGCGCACGCGCGGGCACATCCGAAAAACTTCGCGCAGCAGTTCCCGGCTGCCCGACCAATTGAAGATGACGTCTGCGTCACCGGCCGCCCGCTCGAACGCTCCAGAGCGTTCGCCCACCGCGATGCTGGTTTCCACCGGCAGTTGTTCCAGCATGGCAAGCTGCGGCTCCGTGGGATTCGCCAAGACCAGCACCGTAAGATCGCCCATGTGAAGCAAGCTATCACAGTCTTGGTGGGGCATGCTTTAGCTTGCCCGTTATTTGGTTTGTTTCGGGCAAGCTAAAGCATGCCCCACCAACCGCGCCATGTTAGCATGGTTTTTCCAACTACCTTGATTAAAGCTGTCAAAGGAACCAGGGACTTACTGCCCCCATTCACGGAAAACTGGAATGCCGTGGAGCGCGAGGCGAGAGCCGTGTTCCGCGCTTACAATTATGGCGAGATCCGCACGCCGATTCTCGAAGAGACGCAGTTGTTCGCGCGCGGCGTGGGCGCCGACACCGATATCGTCAACAAGGAGATGTACACCTTCGACGATC
>DASWZP010000293.1:0-5524 GCA_036404395.1 Bryobacteraceae bacterium
TCCTCCGGCTCCATGGGCCGCGTGGCGATGATCATCGGACCGTACCCGTCGCCGATGCTCGATCCACTGGCCATCAACACGTATTTATCGGCTACATACGGATACGCGTGATAGGAGATCGCGCTCAAGTCGTAGAGGCCCTCCACGGCCTTTCGGTTGAGGCTTTCGATGTCCTCCAGCACGTGGCGAAAAGTCACTTTCGACGAGCGCACCTTTTTGGTGGCCAGCCCGTAAAACATGAAGGCATCGTCGGAATCGGGGCTGTGCGCGCTGACAATTTCCCTGGGAGCAACCGAAGTCATAAGAGAGGCAACACCCAGTTTACACTACCCGGCGCCGCAACCCGCGCCGCGCCGCGCGATAAGTCCCCGGCAATCCCTGGCGCGCGCGCTTGCCGCTCCGCGGGCAGGCGTCTATTCCCTCTGTTCCGGGCAAGCTAAAGCGTGCCCTACCCCTTGCAATTTCTTCATTTTGACCGAGTGCGCTACAATCACAAATGCCGCGTCCGGGCCGCCGATGGCCCGTGCGGCTCCGAGTCTCCCCATGATGGCGGCCACCGGCACACGCGCCCAGGACTTTCGCGAACAACTGTCGCGCCGCGTGCTGGTGGCCGATGGCGCCATGGGCACCATGCTGTACGCCCGCGGCGTGTTCCTCAACCGTTCCTTCGACGAGCTGAATCTCTCCGCGCCGGACCTGGTGCGCGGCATCCACCAGGACTATATCAAGGCGGGCTCGGAGATCCTGGAGACGAACACGTTCGGCGCCAACCGCGTGCGCCTGGCGGCTTTCGGGATGGCCGAGAAGTTGAAGGATATCAACCGCGCCGGAGTGCGGCTGGCGCGCGAAGCGGCGCGCGACACGGCCTTCGTGGCCGGCGCCGTGGGTCCGCTGGGCGTGCGCATCGAGCCGCTCGGCCCCACCTCGTTCGCCGAAGCGCGGGCCGCTTTCCGCGAACAGGTGGATGCGCTGGTGGAAGCCGGCGTGGATGTGCTGATCTTCGAGACCTTCGGCAACCTGGATGAGCTGCGCGAAGCGGTACTGGCCGGCCGCGACTTGATCGGCGACGCGGTTCCCATCATCGCCCAGGTCACCATCGACGATTTCGGCCATCTGCCCGGAGGCGCCGATCCGGAAACTTTCACGCGCGAGATGGATTCGTGGCCGGTGGATGTGATCGGCCTCAATTGCTCGGTGGGCCCGAAGGCCACTCTCGAAACCATCGAGCGGATGCTGGCGGTTTCTTCCAAGCCGATGAGCGCCATGCCCAACGCCGGCTTGCCGATGCGCGTGGAGGGCCGCAACATCTATCTCTCCTCGCCCGAGTACATGGCGCAATACGCGCGCCGCATGTTGTGGGCGGGCGTGAAAATCGTCGGTGGCTGCTGCGGCACCACGCCGGACCACATCAAGCTGATTCGTTCGGAAACACGCTCGCTGCAACCGGGGCAAAGGACGCTGGCGGTGACGGTGAGCGACCGCGAGGTGCCGTCGCACGCGCTGGCTCCGGTGCCAGTCGAGCAAAAATCCAAGCTCGGCGCCAAACTCGCCGCCGGAAAGTTCGTGGCCTTCGTCGAAATTCTTCCGCCGCGCGGCGTGGAAGCCTCGCGCGAAATCGATGGCGCGCGCCGCTGCGCCGAAGCCGGCATCGACGCCATCAACGTTCCCGATGGACCGCGCGCCAGCGCGCGCATGAGCGCCCAGGTCACCTGCCAGCTCATCCAGCGGGACGCCGCGATCGAGGCCGTGCTGCACTTCTGCTGCCGCGACCGCAACATCCTGGGCATCCAATCCGAGCTGCTGGGCGCGCACACCGCCGGCATCCGCAACCTGATCTGCATCACCGGCGATCCGCCGCGCATGGGTGCCTACCCGGATGCCACCGCGGTATTCGACGTGGACGCCATCGGCCTGGTCAACATCGTACGCAATCTGAATCACGGCCTGGATATCGGCGGCAACCCGATGGGCTCGCAGACCGCCCTGCTCACCGGCGTGGGCGCCAATCCGGGCGCGCTGAACATGGACGAGGAAATCCGCCGCTTCGATTGGAAAACCGAAGCCGGCGCCGAATACATAGTCACGCAGCCAGTGTTCGATTTGAATCTGCTGGAAGCTTTCCTGAAGCGCATCGAACACGCCAGGCTGCCGGTGATCTGCGGTGTCTGGCCGCTCACCAGTTTCCGCAACGCCGAGTTCATGGTGAATGAGCTGCGCGTGCCGGTCCCGGAAGAATTCATGGAGCGTATGCGCCGCGTGGACGACGCCGACAAGGCCCGCGCCGAAGGCGTGGCCATTGCGCGCCAGATGGTGGAGCGCATTCGCAAAATGGTGCAGGGTGTGCAATTGAGCGCGCCGTTTGGCCGCTACCAGATGGCGCTCGACGTAGCCGAAGCCATCGGACCGCGCTGACAAATTCATGGCAACCGACCTGGTCGAGATCGATCCCGAGTCGCCCCAGCCGGAAGTGCTGGAGCGCGCCGCCGCCGCCATTCGCCGCGGCCAGGTGGTGGCCATCCCCACCGACGCGCTTTACACGCTGGTGGCCGACCCGTATAACCTGCGCGCCGTCACCCAGGTCTTCAAAGCCAAAGGCCGCGAGCCGCAACTTTCGCTGCCCATCCTGATCCGCGATACGCTGATGGCCGAAGAGCTGTCGAGCGAGTTGAACAACCGCTTCTTCCTGCTGGCGCGCCGATTCTGGCCCGGCCCGCTCACCATCATCGTGCCGGCCTCGGCCCGGATGCCGTTGAAGGTAACCGGCAATACCGGCCGCCTGGCGCTGCGCCAGCCGCGCTCGGCCGTGGCGAGCCAGCTTGTGGCGCTCACCGGCCAGCCGCTCATCGCCACCAGCGCCAACATCTCCGGCAGCCCGACTTGCGCGAGCGGCATCGATGTCTTCGCCCTGATGGATGGCCGCGTAGACCTGGTGCTCGATGGCGGCATCTGCACCGGCCTCGGTTCGACCACGGTCGATATCACCGAGCCGTACTGGCGCCTGATCAAACCGGGGGCCGTGGACGAGAAGGCTATTGCGGAGTGTCTGCAGTAAGGGCGGACGTGAGGCGCGAAGATTTCGGTAAAGCTACGCTAATCACGTTACCCGGAATTCCCATCAGTTGTGGCAAACTGGGTGAGGGACGGACCATGGCTCTCGACCAAGCCACTGTTTTCAAAACTCCGACCGCCAGCGATGCGGCCCTGTCCGAGGTGGTGCGCCGGCTGGTGGAAACGTACCGCCCTCAGCGCATCTATCTCTTCGGTTCCGTCGCCAGAGGGGACGCCGGGCCGGACAGCGACTACGACATCATGGTCGTCGTGCCTGACGATGCACCGCCCGAACTCCATCGCAGCCGCGCCGCTTATGTGGCGCTCTGGGGCACCGGGGTCGCGTCCGACGTGTTAGTTTGGACCGCCAGCCAGTTCGATAGCCGCTTGCACCTGGCCGCGTCCCTGCCGGCTACCGTCATTCGTGAGGGAAGACTGCTCCATGCCGCATGACCCCGCCCTCGCCGCCGAGGTGCGCGGCTGGCTTTCGAAGGCAGGCAAGGATCTGGCGGCTGCCGCATACGAATTGCAGGCAAAACCTCCGTTCGCCGACGACATTGTCTTTCACGCTCAACAGGCTGCGGAGAAATCTCTGAAGGCATTCCTGTCGTGGCATCGCGTTCCGTTCCGCAAGACGCACAACCTGATTGAATTGGGAGAAGCGTGTTGCCGGATCGATCCGAGTTTGGACGCGTTGCTGCGCCGGGCGGCGCCGCTCACCGAGTATGCGTGGAAGTTCCGCTATCCGGGCGATCCCGAGGAAGCGACCGCGGAAGAGGCCGCAGACGCCTTGGCGACGACGCGCGAGGTCTGCGATGCGGTGGTACGGCGTCTGCCGTCCGATGTCCACCCGTAGAGAAGATCAGCGGGCTGTTCGAGTGGCATGGACGAACCGACAACATTCAACGGGAGCATCTACATGAATCTCAAAATGGCGGCTGCAATCCTTTGCGCGGTGGGCGCCGGCGCTCAACCGGCGCACCAGCCATTTCAGGCGCGCGCCGCGTCCACTGTCGCCCTATCCAAAGTCGGCGATACGGAAGAAGTCGATATCACGAACGTCGCTTATGAAGTAACTCCCGCCTACGTTCCCGGCAGGCCCGGGGCCGAGCGCCTGCTGCTGCGGCAGACCTTTACGTCCAAGGCGATTCTGGAAGAGCCGGAATGGGGATCAACCACGGTGCTGGAGGCCTGGCCGCTCGGCGCCAGCCTCAGCCAGAAGCCGATTTACACCGTCAAGGCCACCGGCACCGGCGGCAGAACCGTGGACGGAGGTCTCTTCGTGATTGAGCGCGGAACCGGCGACGTGGATTGGTGGTCGGTCTATCAGCTCGGCACCGGCCAGCATCTGTTCGATACCTATGTGCCCTTGGTCGGCTTTTCGATTTCACGCGAAACGCTGAGTATGCGGTATATCGGTTTCGAAGTGCCGCCTGACGATGTGGCCGACGCCCGTCTGAAGCAGCCCAACGTGGTGGGCGTGATCACCTTTGCGTCGGCGGAAGGGACGAAGCGCGAAGCCCTGTTGACCGCCGCTACGCCCAAAACCGCGGCCGAATTGCGTTCTTACTCCGACGCCACCCGCACCGTCTCAGTGGTGGAAGGCGCGCCGCCCAGGGGCATCCGGGTTTTCATCAGCCAAAATGCTCCTTCGCCCGCGAACCCGGTATCCCTGACGATCCCGCTGGCCGCGGACGACCTCGACGTGGAACACGCCCAACTGCCCGCCGGGCTGCACCTGTCGCGGTGGAAACGCTAACCTACCGTGTAGGTTCATCCGCGCCGGTCACGCTGGCGGATCCCTTCAAACGCAAAGCCGCCTCGCGTTATTTCCCGGCTTTCTTAAGCGCGGCGTCGATTACTGCTAGCGGCAGCAGCAGCGACAACGGCGCATCCAGCAGCGGCACTGCGCCATAGCTCGAATACCATCCTGCGACCCCTTCATTCTTAGCGTCGATGACCAGCACCACGCCGCCAACCTCCGCCGAGGCCAGCAAGCAGCGCCTGCCCGCGGAGAGCAGAAGTTGTCCGCCAAGTCCCTGCCGTTGGAACCTGCGATCCACAGCCAGGCGCGCCAGGCGGAAGCCCGGCACATCATGGCGCGCCAACCCGCGCCGTACGATTTCCGGTGTTCGCGCGTACGCAACCGAAGCGGGGCTCAGACTATAGAAGCCGAGAATGGTTTTGTTGTCGGCGTCGTCAATCGCAAGGAACGTCTTCGCGCCGCCCAGGTCGTGGCTCTTGCGGGCGTAACGGCGCAAGAATTCACTCAACGCTTCTTCGCCGCAGTCGAATGCCTCTCGATCGTGTTTTCGGTTGATCGGCTCTTCGTGCCATGCCGTCACGATGATGACCGCTTCGGCAACGCTCGGGCGGCTGCCCGCAGCTTCGCGTTCGGTGCCGGCGGGTTTTCCAGCAAATCCAGAACCCTCAGACTATCCCTTTCGGAGAGCTGCACATGATCTGCCTCTTCGAT
>DASWZP010000294.1:0-2320 GCA_036404395.1 Bryobacteraceae bacterium
CAGATGCCCGTCCGCAGCACCCGGATCAACACATCGTTGATGCCGATCTGCGGCGTCTCGACTTCGTCCAGCCACAGCCCCGGCTCGGGCCGTTTTTTTATGAGCGCCTTCACAACCACTACGATAGCCCAGAATGGACACGCCGCACACGTCAGGGCCAAACGGCGGATCCAGGATAAGAAGCTCCAAAAAGCTGCAATTCGGAGCTCAAATGTGGCGCCCCGTGATAAACTCAACGCAGCCGGGAGCCAGCATGGAAATCCTGGCTAGAATCCAGCGCCAGGAGGCAGATGGTATTGCTCTATGAGAAGACCAGCCGATCTCACCGCATTCGCTCTTTTCCTGCTCGCGGGCGCCACCGCTGCGCAGGAAGCCAAACTACCGGGACAGGGCGCGGACGCCTGCACGCTCGTCTCGAAAACCGAAATCGAACAGACACTCGGCATCCAGTTGGGGGATGGAGTGAAGAACCCCAGTTTGCAGACCCCGGGAGTCGTCTCCACTTGCAATTACAAGGCCGCCGACTTCGGCCAGGTCACGATCGCCATTCGGCACAGGCCGATTAGATATCAGGGCACGGCGACTGTGGACGCCAGGAAGCAGGGCGTGCAGCAAGGGCACATCCAAGGCCTCGGGAGAGACGCACTCTTGACCGAGACGGCCGGCGTGGCATGGTCCTTGGTCATTTTTCGCGGAGACTACGACGTAATCAGCGTGATGGTGTCGGGCTCTATCACCGTGAAACCGCCCTCCGCCGCCGTTGAGAAGCTGGGGCGCATGGTGCTGGATCGTTGGAAGTAATCAATCCCCGCTCAGGAGAGCTTCCACGGAAACCCACGCGATGCCGAGAATCCGGGCAAGTCTCCTTCGCTACGGCCGGTGCTCCGCCGGCCCCTCCCTCAGCAGGTTACGGAGCCCAGGTTCGCAGGAACCGGCTGGGCTTGCCCGCCTTCACTTCCGGCTGAACCCCAGCGTCCGGCAGCAGCCAGACGTCGCCAAGGCGATAGGCTTCGTCACCGATATTCCCGTTGCCCTCGATGACGATCCAGAGTTGGCATGCGTGCGGCTCCGGCGCTTCGGCCGCACCGGAGCCTAGTTGCACCAGTTCCGTGATGAAATGACGATCGCGCACCAGTTCCTGATGGGTGTCGCTCACGCGCACCGGGCGCGCGGCTCCCGGATACACGCCCAGATCGGCGATCGGTACCGCCTTCTCCACCTGAATGGGCCGTCCCCGGTCGTAGTCCCACAGCCGATACGTCACGTCGGAATTCTGCTGAATCTCGCAGAGCACGATGCCGGCGCCGATCGCGTGAACCGTATGCGCGGGCGTGAAATACGTCTCGCCCGGCTTCACTTCGATCCAGTTCAACAGGCGCTCGATCTCCCCGCTGCGCGTGGCTTCCATCAGCCGCGCGCGCGTGATGGGCTCGCGAAAACCGACCGCAATGGTCGCGCCCGGCTCGGCTTCCAGAATGTGCCACATCTCCGTCTTGCCGCGTGGCCCGTCCTCGCCGTCATCGGGATGCACCTGCACCGAAAGCCGCTCGGAAGTGAAGATGAGCTTCACCAGCAACGGAAGTTCGCGCTCCGCGAGATACCAGGCTTCTCCGATTTTCGAAGCCGAATCGGGAAACCACGGCTCCAGCCGCGTCTTGCCCCACACCTTTTCGCGCAGCGACGGCGTAAGTCGAATGGCTTGTGTCATAGTGTGTTCCGTTCTGGACCGCTTCTGACGGTCGAAGCATTAGAAACGATCATCCTGCCTGGCAGCACACGCGCGCAAGTGAGGCGCTAGAATAGTAATCAAGATGGATCGCCCGCCACAACAGCCCGTCAAGGATCCACCCAACCTCATCCGGTCCGGTCCGTTTTCGTTCGATCGCCTTTTGAGTCACGTCGACCCAGCACCAGCCGAGGAATCCGAAGCCTTCGTACGCCTCATCCATGAGCAGCGCCATACAGACCTCTCCTCCAACCGCAACGGCAAGGCTGGTCGTTGACACCGACGTAGCCAGTTTTGTCTTGAAATGGCATCCGGAATTCGCGCCGCGCTACGTCGACATGATTCGGGGCTCCGAGCTGGTCGTTTCGTTCATGACCGTGGCCGAAATGCGCCAGGGCGCACTGGATGCGAACTGGGGGCCGCGCAAGTGTGACGTGCTGGAAGCGTATCTGGCCGATTTCTCGGTTCTCCATTCCGACAGCCTCTTATGTTCCACCTGGGCGGTGGTTCGAAACCAAAGCACGCGAAAAGGCCGGCCGATGAGCTCCGCGGACGCATGGATCGCGGCCACGGCGCTGGTGCTTTCGGTGCCCC
>DASWZP010000295.1:0-7329 GCA_036404395.1 Bryobacteraceae bacterium
CACAATGTGATAGCCCAGCACGAAAAGCTGCCGCTGCCAGATTTGATCTTCCACTTCCACCACCAGCCGCCGCCGCACCAGCTTGGCCGCGCGCGTGTGTGCCGCGATCCGTTTGCCCACCGCCTGCGGCCATGCCGCGCAGGCCAGATCGCTCTCCGTGATCATGTCGCCGGGCAGTCTCAAACCGCGTATGAGCTTGCTCAGACGTTCCATTTTTCTCGCCGGTTTGGTTATTGTAGCATGGGCCCGGCGGAACGGACGTCCTCTTAGCGCCCGCCCTTCGAACCGATGGCGGCGCCGTTGCGCAGGTAGTCCATCACCTCGGGAGGGACGTGCAGGTTGCCGTGATAACCCGACCCGAGCCGCACGCCCGGCTTGACGGTTTCGCCGTGGAAATCCGATCCGCCGGTGACCAGCAGACCGTAGCGGCGCGCCAGTTCGACGAAGTATTCGGTCTCTTCCGGGCTGTGATCGCTGTGATAGGCTTCGATGGCGTTCAACCCGGCGGCGCAGAGTTCCGGCATCATCTCCGCCACGTCGCCATGCACGCGGGTCGGGTGGGCCAACGAAGCGATTCCGCCTGCCTGGCGGACCACCGCGACGGCTTCTGAAAACGTCGGCTCTTGGCGATAGACGTACGCCTGCGCGGATTCGTCGAGGTAATCGTCGAAAGCCTGCCGGTAATTCCGCACGTAGCCTTTTTCGAGCATAATGGCGGCGAAATGCGGCCGGCCGGTCATGCCGCGGCCCCTCGCTTCGGCTTCCTCGAGCGTGATGTCGAAGCCGAGTTCCCGCAGCCGCGCCACCAGGCGAATATTGCGGTCCTTGCGCGCCTGCTGCTGCCCGCGTACCCAGCCGCGAAACTCGTCGAGCTCGCCGGCCGCCGGGAAATAGCCGAGCAGGTGCGTGGAACGGCCGCGCAGCTTGGTGGAAAGCTCGATGCCGCACAGCAGGTCCAGGCCTGCCGCCTGCGCCGAGTCGAGCGCCAGGTCGTAGCCCGCCAGCGTATCGTGGTCGGTGATCGCGAGGTCGGTCACGCCGGCGCGGACCGCATCTTCGATCAGTTTCGACGGCGCCAGACTGCCGTCGGATTCATTCGTGTGCGAGTGCAGATCGATCAAAACAGATTAGACCCAGATGTTCCAGTGTAGCCCAGATCTGGTCGGCACTTTCTTGCGGGGTCTGGCGCGACGAGTGGACCGTCACCTCGGGATTTAGCGGCGGCTCGTAAGGGTCGGAAACGCCGGTGAATTGGGGGATCGCGCCCTGGAGCGCTTGCTGGTACAGGCCCTTGACGTCGCGTGCGGCCAGCGTCTCCAGCGGGCATTCCACGAACACTTCCACGAAGTTGGGGATGCGCGCCCGCACCTCATCGCGCACCGCGCGGTAGGGCGAAATGGCGGCCGCGATGGCGATCACCCCGTTGCGGGAGAGCAACTCGCACACGTAGCCAATGCGGCGTATGTTCTCGTCCCGGTCCTCCTTGCTGAAACCGAGCCCTTTGGACAGGAAGGTGCGGACTTCATCGCCGTCCAGCACCTCCACCTTGGCACCGTGCGCGCGCAGGCGATCCTCGATACTCCGGGCCATCGTGCTTTTGCCCGCCCCGGACATGCCGGTGAACCACAGCGTAAAACCCTTGTGCATTGGCCAGGTACGCCTCCTCAAAAGTCCGGTCGCCGAGGCGGGCCGGGCGTGCCCGGCCCCTACGAGTACGTTTTGTAGGGGCGAGGCACGCCTCGCCCGCGAGCTACGCGACCAAACATAATCGTAATGCGAAATGGCTTCCTAGGAAACGGCTCCGCGGGAGGCCTCCGGCGCGAAGTGGATGCCGCATTCCTTCTTCGAGTCCACTTCCCACCACCAGCGGCCGGCGCGTTCGTCCTCGCCTTCCAGGATAGCCCTCGTGCACGGCGCGCAGCCGATGCTGGTGTACCCTTGCGCGTACAGCGGATGCACCGGTACATCGAACTCGCTGAGATAGGCGTCCACCTGCTGCGGGCTCCAGTCCGCCACCGGCGCCAGTTTGAGCCGACCCGCGTTTTCCGACACTTTCGGCACCGCCGCGCGGGTTCTGCCGCGTCCCCGGCGCAAACCGGTCGCCCAAGCGTCGAACTCCTGAAGTTTGCGTTCGAACGGCCGGACCTTCCGCACGTTGCAGCACATCTGGCGCATCTCCGGGCTGCCATAAAACAGGTCGAGCCCATGTCCGCGGACCATGGCGGACACTTCGGCCGGGTCGGGCGTCACCACTTCCACGTTGATGCCGTAGCGCCGCCGCACGGTCTCCAGCATCGAAGTGGTCTCTTCGGGCAGCCGCCCTGTGTCCAGCGTGAAAGCGCGAAACGGCAGTCGCGTGCGCCACGCCAGGTCCAGCAGTACCATGCCTCCCTTTTGAAAACCGGTGGCGATGGCGAAGCGCTCTTCGTACGTTTCGATGGCCCACCGCAACAGGTCGCTGGCTGCTACATTTTCGAGATGGCTATAAGATCCCAATGTCTATCAGGATTACTCAGAATGCGTCCATTGTCAAGCGCTGTCCGGCGGCCAGGCGTCGGAAAACGTCGCTGTCCGCAAGAAAACGCAGATATCGAGCGACATGCTGTCCTGATGTTCGCATTCACTATTGTAACCGAAAGAACAACGTGTGCTTCCACCGCGCGCCAGCTCATCCCAGGCCCTACAATGAAGTGCGGGTACCGCATTGTGCTGGATCGCGTGGTGCAAACGATCGAACGGTACGGCATGTTCCGTCCCCAACAGCGGGCCGGCGTAGCCGTCTCGGGCGGCGCGGATTCGGTCTGCCTGCTCGAAGTGTTGCGATCGCTTGCCGCCCGGTGGGAATTGCGCCTTGCCGTGCTGCACCTCGATCACGGGTTGCGCGGCGAAGAGTCGCGGCAGGACGCGGAGTTCGTGCGGGCGCTCGCCGGGCGGATGGAATTGCCGTTCCTCCTGGCGCGGGCCGAGCTGGGGCCGGCGGCCGGCAACCTGGAAGAGGCGGCGAGGGAGGCGCGTTTGCGGTTTTTTCGCGAGCAAATCGCGGCTGGCGCGGTGGACGTGGTCGCGCTGGGCCACACCCGGAGTGACCAGGCGGAAACCGTGCTGTTCCGTTTTCTGCGCGGCGCGGGCACGGCCGGCCTGGCAGGCATCCGGCCGGTGACCGGCGACGGCATCGTGCGGCCGCTGCTCGACGTCACACGAACCGAAACCGAAGCGTTCCTTCGCGCGCGCGCCATCGCCTGGCGCGAGGATTCGACCAATTCGAGCGCCCGCTTCGCACGCAACCGAATCCGCCATAGCCTTTTGCCGCAGCTCGCCCGGGAGTGGAACCCCGCGATCGAGGAATCGCTTGCCAAAACCGCCGACTGGGCGCTGGCGGAGGAGGCCTATTGGAAGGAGGAAATCGCGCGCCTGGCCGCCGGATGCCTGCGCGGCGATGGCGCCGCCGTACTGGCGCCGGCCGAGGCGCTCGCCCGCTTGCCGCTGGCCGCCGCCCGCCGCCTGGTGCGCCTCGCCATCGAGCGCGCCAAAGGCGACCTGCGCGGGATCGGCATCGATCACGTGGACCGCGCGCTCGAAATGGCCCGCGCCGCCAAGGGCCACGGCCGGGTGCAGGCGCCCGGGATTGGCATCACCCGCTCCTTCGACTGGATCCGCTTCGCGCCGCCGCAGCCTCCCCCGCTGGCCTGGCAGGAGCCGGCCACCGTTCCCGGCCGCGTCCGTGCACCCGGCGCCGGCCCCGAGATTCAACTGGAACTGCTGGAAAACCGGGGAACGGAACGCGCACGGGGAAGCGTATATAATGGTGACGTGGGTTGTGTCGACGGGCACTTGGTGTCCGGGGGCCTGGTATTCCGTAACTGGCGCCCCGGCGACCGCTACCAGCCCAACGGACACTCCAACGAGGCGAAGATCAAGGCTCTCTTCCATCAGGCCAGGATTCCGATTTGGGAGCGTGCGCAGTGGCCGGTGCTGGCCTCCGGCGACTCCATCGTCTGGACGCGGCGGTTCGGGCCCGCCCAAGCCGTGGCGGCGGGTCCGGCGAGTACTAGGATTCTCGAAATCCGCGAAGTCGGCCGAAATGAAGAAGGTGGAATCGCAGGCGCACGGGGCGGCGTCTATTAAGGCAGGAGTCGAACCCGGTTGGCAGGCCCAGTTGGCAGGCCCGGTTGGCAGGCCCGGTTGGCAGGGAGGTTAAGTGAGTTCTAATATCAAACAGATTCTGTTTTGGGTGGTCATATTCCTGGTCGTGGCTATGCTGTTCGTGGTGGTCCGCACCACCAACGGGCCCAAAGACCAGAATCTAACCTTCACTCAATTCGTCGCCAAGGTCGAAGCCGGCTCAGTGGATAAGGTCACCATCACCGGCAATGAAGTGCACGGAACCTACAAATCCAACCCCAACGCCACCCTGCACACCTTCATTCCGGTGAATTACCCCGACATCATCAAACAGATGCAGGAACACGGCGTCGACGTGGAAATCAAGGACACCAGTTCCTCCGGCTGGGTCTCCATCCTGATCAACGCTTCGCCGTTCATCGTGGTGATTGCCTTCTGGATTTTCATGATGCGGCAGATGCAGAGCGGCGGCAACAAGGCGCTGAGCTTTGGCAAGAGCCGCGCGCGGCTGCATTCCACCCAGCAGAAGAAGGTCACCTTCAAGGACGTGGCGGGCGTGGAAGAGGCCAAGGAAGAATTGCAGGAGATCATCGAATTCCTGCGCGAGCCGCAAAAATTCCAGAAGCTGGGCGGGCGCATTCCCAAGGGCGTGCTGCTGGTGGGACCTCCCGGCACCGGCAAGACGCTGCTCGCGCGCGCCATCGCCGGCGAAGCCAGCGTGCCGTTTTTTTCCATCTCCGGTTCGGACTTCGTGGAAATGTTCGTCGGCGTGGGCGCCAGCCGCGTGCGCGACCTGTTCGAGCAGGGCAAGAAGAACGCGCCCTGCATCATCTTCATCGATGAAATCGACGCCGTGGGCCGGCATCGCGGAGCGGGCTTGGGCGGCGGCCACGACGAACGCGAACAGACCCTGAACCAGTTGCTGGTGGAGATGGACGGCTTCGAATCGAATGAAGGCGTGATCCTGGTGGCAGCCACCAACCGGCCCGACGTGCTGGACCCGGCGCTGCTGCGGCCGGGCCGTTTCGACCGCCGCGTAGTGGTGGGCCGTCCCGACGTGCAGGGGCGCGAGGCCATCCTGCGCGTGCACACCAAGAAGATTCCGCTGGGCGACAATGTCGATCTTTCCGTGCTCGGGCGCGGCACGCCGGGCCTGGCCGGAGCCGACCTGGCCAACCTGGTGAACGAAGCCGCCCTCAACGCCGCGCGGCAGAACCGCAAGGTCGTGATGATGATCGATTTCGAACTGGCCAAGGACAAGATCCTGATGGGCGCCGAGCGAAAATCGATGATCCTCTCCGACGCGGAAAAGCGCAATACGGCCTATCACGAAGCCGGGCACGCCCTGGTGGCGGCTGTGCTGCCCGAAGCCGATCCGCTGCATAAGGTGACCATCATCCCGCGCGGCATGGCGCTGGGCGTCACCATGCAGTTGCCGATCGACGACAAGCATTCCTACAGCAAGGATTACCTGCTGGCGCAGCTTGCCATCCTGATGGCGGGGCGCATCGCCGAAGAGAATTACATGCATCACATGACCACCGGCGCCGGCAACGATATCGAGCGCGCCACCGATCTGGCCCGCAAGATGGTGTGCGAGTGGGGCATGAGCGAGCTGGGGCCGCTCAGCTTCGGCAAGAAGGAAGAGCAGATCTTCCTCGGTCGCGAAATCGCCCAGCACCGCGACTACAGCGAAGAGACGGCCATCCGCATCGATGCACAGGTCAAGAAAATCGTGCAGGGCGCTTATGACACCGCTGAGGCCATCATCAAGGAACGCTCCGACGCGCTGGTGAAGATTGCCGAAACGCTGCTCGAGCGGGAAATCCTGGACGGCAACGAAGTGATGCAGATCGTCAAGGGCCTGTCCATCGAGCCGATCAAGCCGGGCGGCAAGGACGCCGAGGAACATACCCAGCAGGTCCTCTGGTCGCGGCCGGAGAGCGACCGCCGCGTGGCGGGGCTCAACGAAGGCGAGCATCCGCAGCCGGCGTGATGTTGCCGAGTGGGACAGGCGCCCCGGTTTTCGGGTCCGAAGCGGATTTCGCCCGTCAACCGTTTCTCTCACACGTGGACATTCCGCGCTTTCCGGTTTACCTGTTCGATATCGACGGCACCCTGCTAGATTCGGCGCGGGATATCTGCGACGCCGTCGAGCAGGTGCTTCGCTCGGCCGGCGCTCCGCCGGTTTCCTTCGACTTCCTGAAAGGCTACGTCGGCCTCCACCTGGTCGCGGTGTTCGGCGACGTGTTTCCCAACCACACGCCCGGGCAAATGGAAGAATGGATCCGCCAATACCGCGCCATCTACCTCGGCCGCGGCCACGCCCAGACCAGCGTGTATCCCGGCGTGCCCGAGGCACTGGCGGCGCTGGGCGGGCGCAAGGGCACCGCCACCACCAAGGGCACGCCCACCACGCGGGCGGTGCTGGAGCAATTCGGCCTGCTGCGCTACTTCGACCACGTACAAGGCACCGACGGCTTCCCTTCGAAGCCGGCTCCCGACGTGATTCTGCGATCCATGGAGGCGCTGGGCGCCCGGCCCGAGGAATGCCTGATGGTGGGCGACTCGGCGGCCGATATGGAAGCCGGCCGCCAAGCCGGCATCCGGACCTGCGCCGTGCTCTACGGCTACGGCAAGCGCGAGGAACTGGCGCGGCACCAGCCCGATTTCTGGATCGACGATCTGCGCCAGTTGGTGCCCTGAGGTAGGCCGGACGATCGGTTTTGTCGTCTGTCAAGATTTCGTGCTTCAACGAAACACAACCACAGACCACGAAAGGCGATGGTCTGCCCTACCAGCGTGACCTTCTTGCCCGCCATACGTCCGTTCTAGTGAGGCCACTTGCGAGGCGCACTTCCCTCCAAGCGGCGCACATCAGACAAAACAATCTGGAGGTTACATGAGTTTCAAAAGCATTTGGACCCGTCCGCGCGTTCTGGCGATGGCAACGGCGATGGTTGCTGGGTTGGGCGCCCTGGTGGTGGCCGGCGCGGAACACTTGAGCACCGCCAATCCGCCGGCTTCGTTCCGCTACGCCAGCCCGGACGAGCCGGGCAGCCGCAACACGTTCGCCCCGGTGGTGAAAAAGGTGCTGCCGGCGGTGGTCAACGTTTCTTCCGCCAAGATGGTGAAAAGCCAGATGGGCATGATGCCGGGCAACATGGACCCGTTCTTCCGCCAGTTTTTCGGCGGTGATGACGGCGC
>DASWZP010000296.1:0-4007 GCA_036404395.1 Bryobacteraceae bacterium
AGTTGGTTTTCCCCGGCGTGCAAGGAGGCCCGCTGGTGCACGTCATCGCCGCCAAGGCGGTCTGTCTGCGCGAGGCCATGCAGCCCGAATTTGTGGAGTACCAGAAGCAGGTGCTGGCCAATGCCCGCGCGCTCGCCGCGAGCATCCGGGACGCCGGTTTCCGCGTCGTCTCCGGCGGCACCGACACGCACCTGATGCTGGTGGATGTCTTCTCCAAGGGCGTGCGCGGCAAAGAAGCCGAAAAGACGCTGGACCGCGCGCGCATCACGGTGAACAAGAACGCGATTCCGTTCGACGTCAATCCGCCTCTCAATCCGAGCGGCATCCGGCTGGGCTCGCCCGCGGCGACCACGCGCGGCTTCCGCGAGACTGAGATGCGCGAGGTCGGCGCTCTCATCGGCGAAGTGCTGGAGCACATCGACGACGAAGCGACCATCGCGCGCGTGCGGCAACAAGTCGAAGCGCTGACGGCCCGCTTCCCGCTGTACCCGTGGAAGAAGCGGAGACCGGCGGAGAATTCCGCCGTGCTGCCGGAAAGCGCGGTGCAAGTGGGCTAGGCCCCCTCGGGGCGGCCAACTTTCCAGTCATGGCACTGGACATCGTCATTGACGGGCGCCGGGTGCGTGACTTCGGCATCGGCACCTACATCCGCAGTCTGGTGCATGCGCTCAGCCGGATCGATGCCGCCAACCGCTACACCGTGGTCACCGGTCCCGGCGAGGCGCGCGTATGGGGAGCGCTGCCGGATAATTTCCGCGTCGCCATCTACGCGGGGGACGATCACGCTTACGCGGATCACTTGTTCTTCCCCCTTTTTCTGCGGCGCCTCAAGCCGGACCTTGTGCATATTCCGCTGAACCGCGTGCCGTTGCTGATGATCCGGCCTTACGTGGTGACCATCCACGACATGGTGAACCTGTTTTACGACGAGCAGAAGCTATCCGCCGTGCACATGCACCTGCGCCGCTTCCGTTTCCGCCGCGGCCTGATGCGCGCCGGCCGCGTGATCGCGGTTTCCGAGGCGACCAAGCGCGACGTCGCGAACCTGCTGGGCGTGCCCTCGGTTCGCATCACGCGCGTTTACAACGCGCCCGATCCCGGTTTTCTCGGACGCGACCCGGCCGCGGGCGAGGAAGAGCGCCGCCGCATCATGGAGCGCTACCAGATCGACCGCCCGTTCCTGCTCTATGCCGGCGCCATCCGCCATCACAAGAACATCCCGCGGCTGGTGGAAGCCTTCGCCGTGCTGCGCGAACAACTGGCCGCGCACCCGGTCTATGGCGACCTGCGCCTGGTCATCATCGGCGACACCATCTCGCAGTATCCGGCCGTGCGGCAGGCCGTGCTCAAAAGCAAGATGGAGCACGCGGTGCGCTTCCTCGGGTTTGTGCCGTTCGATACGCTGCGCTGTTTCTACGAAGCGGCGGCGGCGTTCGTCTTCCCTTCGCGCCATGAAGGTTTCGGATTGCCGCCGCTCGAAGCCATGGCCTGCGGCACTCCGGTGGTCACCTCCAACGTGAGCTCTCTGCCGGAAGTGGCGGGAGACGCGGCGATGATGGTGAACCCGGGAAACGTGTTCGATATCGCCCGCGGCATCCGCGACGTGCTGACCGACGAGCCGCTACGCGCCGAACTGATCCGACGTGGCCGCGTCCAGGCCGCTCGCTTCAGTTGGGAGCGTTCCGCCCGCGAGGTGCTCGAAATCTACCAGGACGTGGCGCGCGGAAGGTAACGCCGGCGGTCTCTTGCCGCCGGTGATCTTTACGCGGCGGCCCGCGGCGGTTGCGGTATATTCGGAATTGATGCATCGCGCGTCGCTGCTGCTGATCTGTTGCGCGTATCTGGGCGCACAGCCGGCCGCCATCGAAGGCGTAGTAGTCAACCAGGCGACCGGGCAACCCATGGCTGGCGTGCATGTCCGATTCCTGAGCACGGCCTCTTCCGCCGATGGGCAGCCATACGGCGCCATCAGCAACGCCGCCGGCCGCTTCTCCATTGCCAGCCTGCCCGCCGGGACTTACGTGGCCGGCGCCGACGCGCGCGGTTTCTTCTATATGCCGCCGAAGGGTGAAGGACCGATCCAGCGCGCGTCCCTCAAGGCTGGCCAGCACATCGCCGATTTCAAAATCGAAATGGCCCAGGGCGCCACCATTTCCGGCCGCGTACTCGACGATAATGGCGATCCGGTGCAAACCGGCGTTCACGCGGAGGGCGAATCCGAGCGAGCCATGAACTTCAGCCGCTGGGGCAATAGCGATGAGCGGGGCGAATTCCACTTGAGCGTCGCGCCGGGCAAGTATTACATCGTCGCGAATTCTGGCAACCGTGGCATAAACCAGCCGACCGAGATCCGTACCGATGGAAGTGTCGACGCCCTGTACGGAGCCACGTATTATCCCGGCTCGGCGGCCAAGGCAAAAGCCGTATTGGTGGAGGCCGCGGCAGGCGCCGAGCTCACCGGCACGGATATCCACCTCGCGCGACAGGCGCCCGGCGGCAGCATTAGCGGCGTGGTCACCGGCGCGGGGGATGCGGCTGGCGGCGCCATGGTGATGCTGCAGCAAGGCGAGAACCCGGCGCACATGAGGTCCAACCACTCAGTCGGCCTCGACAAAGACGGCCACTTCCATTTCGCCAATCTGCCGCCGGGCGCATACCGGCTGCTCGCCTGGCAGTGGGGCGAAAAGGCCAGCATCTATAGCCAGCCCCTGGATCTGCGCCTGGAAGGCTCCGATGTGACCAACCTGAATCTGCTCCTGGCGCCGGGCGGAGAATTGAACGGAAAGCTGGAGATGGCGGGCGGTCCGGCCAAGGAGAAGCTTTCCGTCACCCTCGATCCGCTGCCTTTCGCCTCCTTCGGAGAACCGCCACCTACCGCCGAGGCGGACCAGAACGGCGCCTTCCGCATCGCCGATATCGCGCCCGGCCGCTACCGTCTGAAAGTGACGCCGATGCCGGAAAACGGATATCTGAAATCGGTCCGCCTGGAGGGCGTCGAGGTTCCCGATGGCGAATTGGATCTTTCGCGCGGCGCGCCAGGATCGTCGTTGAAAATCGTGGTCAGCCGCAACGGCGGCCAGGTGTCGGGAAAGCTGCTCGACAAGGACGGCGAGCCGCTGGGCGCCGAGACGGTGATGGTGCTTCTGGTGGCCGACCCAAAGCAGATCGACCTGGAGCGCTCTCTCAAGCGGGCCGAGGATGGAACTTACCGTTTCCAGGCCATCCGCCCCGGCAAATACCGGCTGCTGGCTCTCGGTCCCGGTCTGTTCGCCAGTGGTCCCGACTTTCTGGAATCGATCGAGACGCTCGCCGCCGCGGCGGATGAAATCGAAATCAAGGAAGGCGACCGCAAGGTGCAGGACCTGAAGCTGATCGAGAAAGGAGACGCCGATGCGAAGCCCTAGCAATCCGTGGCGCACGCACTCATGCGTGCCGCGTCGAGACTCATCTCGATGCCTTTTCGTCCCGCGAGCCCCTGCGTCGGCACGGGTGCCGACGCGGCACCGACGAGTGCGTCCGCCACATTTTCCGGTTCTATTCCTCGCCGCCTCCGCCGCGCTGTTCGCACAGGGCGCGCCGCCCGCCGATCAGAGCTCGGCCATCGTGGAGGGAGTGGTGGTCAATTCCGTCACCGGCGAGCCGGTGTTGCGCGCCCACGTGATCATCAATGGCTACGCGGACGGCAAGCAGCACAACTACGGCGCCCTGACCACCGCGGAAGGCAAGTTCTCCGTCACCGGTCTGCCCGCGGGCAACTACGGCATCCAAGCGGACCGTGTGGGCTTCATTTTTGTCTTCAACCAGCACGGCCCGAACGCGCTCACGCTCAAGCCCGGCGATCACAAGAATGATGTGACGCTGAAGCTGACGCCCACCGGATCCATTTCGGGCACGGTGGTGGATTCGAATGGCGAGCCGATGGAGAACTGCAACGTCTTTGTCGAGTCCGCCCGCGGCGGGCAGAGTTCGCAGACGGATGCGCAGGGCCGGTTTCGCATCGGCGGCCT
>DASWZP010000297.1:0-30238 GCA_036404395.1 Bryobacteraceae bacterium
TAGAACACGAAGGCGCCCTTGAGGTCCGCACGGTTGGTGGAGAAGCGGAAGGTTTGCCCGCCGCCCCAACAGAAGCCCGCCACGAATAGCTTGCCGTTCGCCGCCGGCAGCTTGAGGCCGTAATCGGCGACGGCGTTCAAATCGGCGGTGATCTGGTCCGGGCCGAGATGGCCGATGGCTTCCATCACCGTGTTGGGCGCGAAGTCCTTGGTGCGGCCGCCGTTGGGGGCCATGCCGGAGAGCAGATCGGGCGCCACCGCAATGTAGCCGGCCTCGGCCACCTGGTCCGCCAGATCCTCGACCCAATCGGTCATGCCGAAGATTTCGTGGATGATGACCACTACCGGCGTCTTGGCGGCGGATTCCGGATAGACGACGAATGTCTCGACGGATCGGCCGTCGTGCTTCACGGTGACCCATTCCTGGTGGCGCGGGCTCTTCGAGAGCTTCGCGATCGCCCAATCCTGTGCGGCCAGGCTGGAGGCGGCCAAAGCGGCCAGCAACACAACTCGTCTCATCATCGGCTTCCTACGCAACCCCGGCCACCGGGTCCTGCGCGATATCCTGCCGAGGCCGGATGATGCGGAACGGTTGGAAACGGTAGCCGATGCCGAAGATGGTCTCGATATATTGGTCGGCGTACCCGCCCAGTTTCTTGCGTACGCGGCGCACGTGAACGTCCAGCGTCCGCGTGCGGATGCCCGCGCCGTAGCCCCAGATTTCCCATAGCAACGCGTGCCGAGGAACGATTTCGCTGGCATTGCTCACCAGGAGCGCCAGCAAGGCATATTCCTTCCGCGTCAGGCCAACCGGTCGGGAATCCAGCGAAACGGTCCGATGCTCGAAATCCACCGCCAGGTGCTCGTCCTGATACGGTGTCATGGCGACTCGTGACAACGGTCCCATAGCCCCCCCTTGCTAACTATAGTACTGCTATAAGCAACAGTTGTGAAGGGCTATTAACCGGGACGACCCATGGAGGCGCCGAAGGCGGTGTTCAATCGATCACAAACGGCCCGTCGTTGCCGACGCGCAGTTGGCGGCCGTCGCCGTCGAACGCCCGGATCTTGAAACGAACCGAGCCGGGGGGATTCTCGGTCTCGGCGTGAAATGACGACTCATCGCCCCGTTTGAGCGCGTCATCCTCCACGGCGGTTTTCTGGCTGCTCAGCAGTTCGCCGTCGGAGGTCAGGAAATCGAAGGTCAGCGTCAACCCCTTGAGCGGCTTCCCGGCACGAACCCGGCCGTCGATCGAGAGCCGCCCTTCCTCGACGCGCCGGGCCTTGGCTTCCAGGACCTCGACGTCGCGCCCTTTCTGCGCCAGTGCCATGGCACAGGCGAGCAACAATAATGACGCGGCCGCGAGATACCTCATGGCTGTCAGTTTAGCAGGACGGAATTGGCAGGTCGGGGACCTGCCCCACTGAAACCGGAGTACTCCATCCCGCTCCGGCTGTGGCATAATGTAAATCCTTCTCAAGGGCCGGGCGCGCCGGGGCGGTTCGCGGGGCACCGATCGAGAAGAAAACGCGCTGATGAGCAAGATCGACTGGAGCCGCAGATCGGTGATGCTGGGCGCCGCGGCGCTGCCGGTGATCCGCATGGTATCGGCGAAGCCGGGTCCTCGGGCTGTCGTGATCTCGAGCGCCAACCGCTTCGACGGCGGCGTCAACTGCTGCGCCAAGGCGATGGAGATGATCAAGGCCGGGGCCGATACGCTGGACGCGGTGGTGGCTGGCGTCAATATCGTAGAATTGGACCCGCGCGACACCAGCGTGGGCTACGGCGGGTTGCCCAACGAGGACGGCGTGGTGCAACTGGACGCGAGCGTGGTGCACGGGCCAAGCCGGCGGATGGGCGCGGTGGGCGCGCTCGAGGGAATCAAGACTCCTTCCAAGGTTGCGAAGCGCGTGATGGACGATACCGACCACATGATGCTGGTCGGCGCCGGTGCGCTCAAGTTCGCCAAAGCCGAGGGGTTTCAGGAAGAGAACCTGCTGACGGAGGAATCGCGGCTGCAGTGGCTGGTATGGAAAAGGTCGCTGCGCGATCGCGACGGCCACAATAACTGGGGCCCCGGCCTGGATGCACCACCGGAACCGCAGAAAACGGCTTGGCTCGAGGAACTCAAGCGGGAGTTTCCCTGGGCGAGCGATGAACTGCTGCTCGAAGCCATTCGCAACGCATACCACCCGCCGCATGGCACCATCAACTGCATCGCGCTTAATGAAAAGGGCGAAATGTCGGCGGTGACCACTACCAGCGGGCTGGCCTGGAAGATTTCCGGCAGGTTGGGCGATTCGCCCATCGTCGGCGGCGGCTTGTGGCTGGATCAGGATGTCGGCGGCGCCGGTTCCACCGGGCGCGGGGAAGAAAACCTCAGAGTCTGCGGCGCGCACACCGTGGTCGAAAACATGCGCCGCGGGATGGCGCCTAAAGATGCGGCGCTGGACGCGCTGGAGCGGGTGGCGAGGAACTTCAACCATGATCGGAAGCGGCTGGAAGCAGTCGATCTGAAATTCTATGCGCTGCGCAATGATGGGGAATACACGGGCGCGTCGTTGTGGGATAAATCAGCAGTCCAGGTGGTGGCGCAGTTTGCGGTTTGCACCAGCGAGGGCGGGAGCCGCGCGGAGAATGCTGCGTTTCTCTACGCCCGGAGTTAATGAAACTGTGCAACGCGATTAGCTTGGAACTTCGTAACAAGTTTTGCATCTGTTAAGAGAGCTGGGGACCGGGGGTATTGGGTTGCGAGGGTGCTGTCTTCCTGTTATGCGAACTAACAACTTTGAGAGAGTGGAAGCGGGTCGAAGGTAGCGCGGCATGGCCCAGATCTTTCCTAAAAGCGCGAACGCCATCGCGCGCATGTCGGTCTACGGCGCGATTTTCGTCCTCGCGTTTGCGGGCTGGGCGTTCGACGCTTTGAACCGCAGCGCATACAATACGCGCGCATTCATGGCGCGCGAGCAGCCGATTCCGTTCAGCCACGCGCATCACGCCGGCGGGCTGGGTCTGGACTGCCGGTACTGTCACACGTCAGTCGAAAGCTCCAGTTTCGCCAACGTGCCGCCGACCAAAACCTGCATGAATTGCCATTCTCAGATCTGGAGCACGAGCCCGATGTTGGAACCGGTGCGCGCCAGTTTCCGCACGGGCCAATCGATCCGCTGGACGCGGATTCACGACCTGCCGGATTTCGTTTACTTCAACCACAGCATTCACGTCGCGAAGGGCGTGGGCTGTGAGAGCTGCCACGGCAGGGTGGATAAGATGCCGCTGACCTGGGCGGTAGCTTCGCTGCAAATGGATTGGTGCCTGGACTGCCACCGCAATCCGGAAAAGGTGCTGCGGCCGCAGGCGTTCATCGCCACCATGGGCTATCAGCCAGCAGGCGACCAGCAGGAAATCGGGCGCCGGCTGATGAGTGAGAATCACATACAAGATACGCGCGTGTTGACGAGCTGTTCTACTTGCCACCGATGAGCGACTCACCGAAACACCTAGATTTGGCCGGCGCGCGGGCGCGTCTGGAGGGGAAGCGCGGGCGCGAGTTCTGGCGCAACCTCGAGGACCTGGCCGCCACGCCCGAGTTCGAAGATTTGTTGCAGCGCGAGTTTCCGCGCCAGGCCATCGGCTGGGCGGACGACGAGGACGGAGTCGAAGGGCGCCGCAACTTCCTCAAGATGATGGGCGCGTCGCTGGCGCTGGCCGGGCTGACCGCGTGCACGCGCCAACCCACCGAGCACATCATGCCCTATGTGCGGCAGCCGGAAGATCTGATTCCCGGCAAGCCGCTTTTCTATGCGACCGCTGTGACGCTCGGCGGCGTGGCCAATGGCGTTCTGGTGGAAAGCCACGAAGGCCGTCCCACCAAGGTGGAAGGCAACCCGGAGCACCCGGCCACGCTGGGCGCGCTCGATGCGTTCGGGCAGGCGTCGGTGCTGCAACTGTACGACCCGGACCGCAGCCGCACGGCGTCCGAAGGCGGCGAGATCCGTTCCTGGGCGGACTTCCTGGGAATGCTGCGCGGCCTGATCGAGCAGCAGCGCGCCACCGGTGGGGCGGGTATCCGCATCCTCACCGAAACCGTGACATCGCCGGCGATGGCGGACCAACTCGCGGCGATCAAGAAGCTGTTTCCGGCCTCCAAGTGGCACCAGTGGGAACCGGCCGGGCCGCACAGCGCGCGCACCGGCGCCATGCTGGCATTCGGCCATCCCGTCCACACCTATTGCAACGTGGCGAACGCCAACGTGATTGTGTCGCTCGATTCGGATTTCCTGGCTTCCGGCGAGGCCAGCCTGCGCTACGCGCGCCAATTCGCGGCCCGGCGGCGCGTGGACGGCGCCAACACCACCATGAACCGGCTTTACGCGGTGGAGCCGATGCCCACGCCCACCGGCAGCAAGGCGGACCATCGGCTGCCGCTGCGCGCCGGCGATGTGGAAGAGTTCGCGTGGCTGCTGGCGGCCGGTCTGGGCGCAGCCCAAAGCCCGAAGCAGAGCGACAACGGGGACATCAATAAATGGATGGGCGGCCTGGTCAAAGACCTGATGCGCAACCAGGGCGCCAGCCTGGTGATCGCGGGCGAATTCCAGCCCCCCATCGTTCACGCGCTGGCCCACGTGATGAACGCGAAGCTGGGCAACGTTGGCAAGACTGTGTTCTACACCGATTCCATCGAAGCCAGCCCGGTGGACCATGTGGCGTCGATCGAGGACCTGGTCGGCGATCTGGATGCGGGCGTGGTGGACCTGTTGCTGATTCTGGGCGGAAACCCGGTCTTCAACGCGCCGGTGGAACTGGGGCTGGCGGACCGCATTCAAAAAGCCCGCGTGCGCGCGCACCTGAGCCTGTACGAGGATGAGACCTCCGAAATCTGCCAATGGCATTTGCCGGAAGCGCATTATCTGGAAAGCTGGGGCGACGCGCGCGCATTCGATGGATCGGTGACCGTTCAGCAGCCGCTGATTCAGCCACTGTACGACGGCCGCTCCGCGTACCAGGTGTTGCAGATGTTCCTGGACGCCCCGGAAATGGGCGGGTATCAAATTGTTAAGGGCTACTGGGCGGCCGAGCACCAGGGCGCCGATTTCGAATCCTGGTGGCGGCGTGCGGTGCATGATGGAGTGGTAGATGGCTCGGCGCTACCCACCAAGACGCCCGCCATGAACGGCGCGGCTCTGGCTACGCCGCCGCAGAAATATCGCCTTGAAGGCAAGCTGGAAATCGTCTTTCGTCCCGACCCTACGATTTACGACGGGCGTTTCGCCAACCTGGGCTGGCTGCAGGAACTGCCTAAGCCCATCACGAAGCTCACCTGGGACAACGCCGCCATCATGAGTCCGGCGACGGCCAAGCGGCTGGGCGTATTCACCGACACGCTGGCCCCCGGTTACGATGGCGTGCCGATGGTGGAGCTCACTTATCAGGGGCGCACGCTGCGCGCACCAGTGTGGACGCAGCCGGGGCACGCAGATGAGTCGGTCACGGTTCACCTGGGTTACGGCCGCACCAAGGCTGGCCGCGCCGGCACGGGCACGGGCTTCAATCCTTACGGCCTGCGCACTGCCAAAGCGCTGTGGAACGACACTGGCCTCGCGGCGAAAAAGGCCGACGGATCCTACCTGCTCGCCACCACGCAGAACGAGCACGCGCTCGACCCGAAACGGCACATCGTGCGCGCCGGAGATCTCGCGGATTATTTGAAGGACCCGAAATCGGTGCATGAAGGCGCAGAAGATCCGCCGGCCTCGTTGACCATTTATCCCGGATGGAGCTACCCCGGCCACGCCTGGGGCATGGCCATCGATCTGAACGCCTGCACCGGATGCAGCGCGTGCGTGGTGGCATGCCAGGCGGAAAACAATATCGCGGTGGTGGGCAAAGATCAGGTGCGGCGCGGACGCGCCATGCACTGGCTGCGCGTGGATTCCTATTACAGCGGATCGCCGCATGACCCCGAGATATACAACCAGCCGGTGCCCTGCCAGCAGTGCGAAAACGCCCCGTGCGAGTTGGTGTGCCCGGTGCAAGCCACCACGCACAGCGCCGAAGGACTCAACGACATGGTGTACAACCGTTGTGTGGGGACGCGCTACTGCTCGAATAACTGCCCTTACAAAGTGCGGCGATTCAATTTCTATCTGTTTTCGGATTTCGAAACTCCCAGCCTCAAGCTGCTGCGCAACCCGGACGTGACCGTGCGCAGCCGCGGAGTCATGGAAAAGTGCACTTACTGCGTACAGCGCATCAACTCCGCCAAGATCGACGCCGAAAAGCAGAATCGCCCGGTGAAGGACGGCGAAATTCAGACCGCCTGCCAGGCCACCTGTCCGGCCGAGGCGATCATCTTCGGCGACATCAACGATCCCGCCAGCCGCGTATCGAAGATGAAAGCCGAGCAGCGGAATTACGGCATGCTGGCCGACCTGAACACGCGGCCGCGCACCACTTATCTGGCGGCGCTGCGCAATCCAAACCCGGAGATTGAGGACTAGCATTGCGATGGCAGACGACCAACAGATCGTAGTCGAGAAGCCCGCGCCAGGCGAGATCATCGCTCCGGGCTACACGTTCTCCACCATCACCGATCAGATTTCGAGCGTGGTGCTGACCCGGAAGACGCCGCTGTTCTGGTTCGCGGCCTTCGGTTTCGGCGGCTCGCTGCTGATGCTCTTCCTGCTGGCGGTGACCGTTCTGCTCGCCAAGGGCGTGGGCATCTGGGGCATTCGCACGCCGGTGATGTGGGGTTTCGCCATCACCAATTTCGTCTGGTGGATCGGCATCGGCCACGCGGGCACGCTGATTTCGGCCATTCTGCTGCTGCTCAACCAGCGCTGGCGGAACTCCATCAATCGGTTCGCCGAGGCCATGACGCTGTTTGCGGTGGCCTGCGCGGGCATGTTTCCGCTCCTGCACATGGGGCGCCCGTGGTTGTTCTATTGGATGATGCCCTATCCGAACACTATGGGCATCGAGCCGCAGTTCCGCAGCCCGTTGGTGTGGGATGTGTTCGCGGTCTCGACTTATGCCACAGTGTCGCTGCTGTTCTGGTTCGTCGGTCTGATGCCCGACTTGGGGACGCTGCGCGACCGCACCAAGAACCCGATTGGCCGCGCCATTTACGGAATCCTGGCGATGGGATGGCGCGGTTCGGCACACCATTGGAGCGTGTACGAAACCGCTACTCTGCTGCTGGCTGGCCTGGCCACGCCGCTGGTGCTGTCGGTGCACACGGTAGTCAGCTTCGACTTCACCATCGCCATCGTGCCCGGCTGGCACAGCACGTTCTTTCCGCCTTACTTCGTGGCGGGAGCTATTTACTCCGGCTTCGCGATGGTGCTGGCTCTGGCGATTCCGCTGCGATCGGTTTACGGCTTGCAAGGTCTCATCACCGATAAGCACCTGGATAACTGCGGCAAGATCATGCTAGCCACCGGTTGGATTGTAGCGTATGCGTATATGTTGGAGTTATTCGGCGCGTGGTACGGCGGAAACACTTATGAACAGGCTGCGTTCTGGCACCGAATGACGGGGCCGTACGCGCTCCAATACTGGTCGCTGGTGGCTTGCAACATTGTGGCGCCGCAGTTCCTCTGGTTCAAGCGCGTGCGCAGCAGCCCGGTGTTGCTGTTCATTGCGTCGATCGTGGTGCTGGTCGGCATGTGGCTGGAGCGGTTCATGATCATCGTCAGCAGCCTGGCGCAGGATTTTCTGCCTTCCTCGTGGGGGATTTTCCGCGCCACGCGTTGGGATTGGGCTACTTACCTGGGCACCATCGGGCTGTTCCTATTCCTGTTCTTCCTGTTCGTGCGCGCGCTGCCGATGATCTCCATCTTTGAAGTGCGGACGCTACTGCCGCAAGCCAAAGTGAGTAAGGAGGCCAAGAGTTGAGCGAGCAAGGCATCTACGGAGTGATGGCCGAGTTCGACAGCCCATCGCAATTGGTGAGCGCCGCGCGCGCGGCCCGCGCCAAGGGTTATCGCAAGCTGGACGCCTACTCTCCGTTTCCCATCGAGGAACTTACCGACGCGCTGCACCTGCACAAGAACAAACTCCCACTTATAGTGTTGGCGGGCGGAGTTATCGGCGGCCTGACCGGCTTCTTCCTGCAATATTGGATCGCGGTCGTGTACTTTCCGATCAACATCGCCGGGCGTCCGCTCAACAGTTGGCCGTCGTTCATCATCATCACCTTCGAGCTGACGATTCTGTTTGCGTCGTTATCGGCGGTGCTCGGCATGATGGCGCTGTGCGGGTTGCCGATGCCATATCATCCGGTGTTCAATGTGCCGCGATTCAGCGCCGCCAGCCGGAATCGTTTCTTCCTGTGCATCGAGTCCTCCGACCCTCTTTTCGATCGGGCCCAAGCCAGCCAGTTCCTAGGAACCCTGGAGCCCACGGAGGTGTCCGAAGTTGCGCACTAAAGGTAGGGCACGCTTTAGCTTGCCAACGCCCGCGAGCGGGCGGGTGTTGGTCTTTCTTGTCCTCCTGCTCGCCGTCTCAACCGCCGCTTGCCGGCAGGACATGCACGATCAGCCGAAATACATTCCGCTACGCCCAACCGATTTCTTCGCCGACGGCCGTTCGGCGCGGCCGCTGATCGAAGGCACCGTGGCGCGGGGCCACCTGGACGATGACGCCGCCTACTATACGGCCAAAGGGCCGGACGGCAAGTTCATCGCCGAGTTTCCTTTCCCAGTTACCAAGGAAGTCATCGAGCGCGGCCAGGAGCGCTTCAACATTTATTGCACGCCGTGCCACGATTCTCTGGGCACCGGCAATGGGCGCATTGTGCGGCGCGGCTTCCGTCATCCGCCGTCCTATCACATCGACCGGCTGCGCCAGGTTCCTGCGGGCTACCTTTATGACGTCATCACCAACGGATTCGGCGCCATGCCCGACTATTCGGCTCAAATTCAGCCTCAAGACCGTTGGGCTATCGTGGCTTATATTCGCGCGCTGCAACTCAGCCAGAACGCTTCCATCAATGACATTCCGGCCGACGCCAAAGCGCGGCTAAGCCAGGAGGGCGGACAGTGATCGCGCAGGCAACCGATTTCCAGGTCACGGACGAGCTTCGCGACATCATGCGGCAATGGCGCATCCGCTTCGCGGTTTTAGGCGCCGTCGGCCTACTGGCTACGGCGGCGGGCTTGTTCCTGGTGTCTCCCAACCAGTTTTACCGTTCCTGGCTTTGGTCCTATCTGTTTGTGCTTGGCCTCGCCTCGGGCAGCCTGGCGTGGCTGATGGTGCAGTATCTCACCGGCGGTGCCTGGGGCGTCATCATACGCCGCCCGGCCGAAGCCGCCGCGCGGACGCTGCCGCTGGTGCTGCTGCTCTTCGTCCCCATCTTCATCGGCATTCGCAACCTTTACCCATGGTCGCACTCCAACTTAGTAATGGCCGATGAGTTTCTGCGTCATAAGCAGCCGTATCTGAACGTCCCGTTCTTTACCGTTCGTGCGCTGATTTACCTGGGCGGCTGGTGCTTCCTCGCCTGGTTCTTTCGCCGTTGGTCGGCCATCGAAGACAGGGAGGGCGGCCAGATACCACGGCGCAAAATGGGCGCGCTGGCGGGGCCGGGGCTTATCTTCTGGGGACTGGCAGTCACCTTCATGGCCACCGATTGGGTTCTTTCGATCGACCCCCGTTGGTACTCCACCATGTATGGCTTGCTGATGATCGCTGGGCAGGCGCTTTCCTCGATGGCGTTCCTGATTGCCGTCGTCGTGTTTCTGGCCGCGCGCAAACCGATGGCGGATGTAGTTACCCCGCGACATCTGCACGACCTGGGCAAGCTGATGTTCGCGCTCGTGATGCTGTGGGCGTACTTTTCGTTCTCGCAATTTCTCATCATCTGGGCCGGCAACCTGCCGGAGGAAATTCCCTGGTACCTGGTGCGGCTGCATGGCGGCTGGCAGTGGGTGGGCCTCGCGATCGTCATCGGTCACTTCGCGCTGCCTTTCGCCTTACTGCTGTCGCGCGACCTGAAGCGTAATTTCAAATTGCTGCGCAACATTGCGCTGTTCGTTCTGCTGATGCGGGTGGTCGACATTTACTGGCAAGTGGCGCCGGATTTTCTGAAAGGCTCCTTCGGTTTGAGTTGGATGGACTTCACCGCCGTGCTCGGGCTGGTCGGCATCTGGCTGGCGTACTTCCTTGGTCAATTGGAAAAACGGCCGCTGCTGCCGCTCCACGATCCGCAGCTCAGTGAGGCTTTGGAACATGGCCGAGAATAAACACGCGCAACACACAGAACCGGACGCACCTGTCGATCTGAGCCGCCCCGAGCAGCGCCATGAGCGCACCGACGCCGACGTCTGGGCGCTCAGCAAATTCGCCATCGCGCTGCTGCTGACGTGCATTGCGTCGCTGGGCCTGGTCTTCGCGATGTTCCGTTATTTCGAAGGTAAGTACGGTGGAGTGCTGCCGCGCGCCACCCAGTCGCTCACTCTCGATGCCCGCCGCCTGCCGCCCGCGCCGCAGTTGGAAGTGACCGAGACGCAGGACCTGGCGGCGCAGCGTGCCGCCGAGTATGAGTTACTCTCGAGTTACGGCTGGGTGGATCGCGAGCACGGCATCGTGCGGATTCCGATCGACCAGGCTATCGACCTGTTGGCCGCGAGCCATCTGCCCGCGCGTCAAACCGAGCAACCTCAAACCGCCGCCGCCGGCGTCAGCCTTCCCACCGCATCCGGCTTGGGTCCCAAGATGCAACCGCCCGGCGGTCCACTGGCCGGCCAAATTCCGGAAGGACTGGTAGACCCGGCGCCCGCGCCCGCGGCGGAAGCGCCGAAGAGGAAGACGAAATGAAACGCCCCTTCGCCATCTTCCTCTTCGCTGCCGCTGCGCTTGCGCAACCCGGGCAGCCCGCGCCCATGCAGCCTTCTTACAGCTTGCAGGATTCCAACCTGAAGCCGGTGTTGCCGGGCTCGCTCGCCGGCGTCGGTATCGATCAGAGATTGGACGCCCAGGTCCCGCTCTCGACCGTTCTGCGCGACGAAGCCGGCCGCGATGTCCCGCTTTCCACGTTCTTTCATCCCGGCAAGCCGGTGCTTCTGGCGCCGGTCTATTACCGCTGCCCGATGCTGTGTACCCAGATTCTGAGCGGCATGGTGAGCGCGCTGAAAGTGGTTTCGCTCGATCCGGGTAAGGATTTTGAAGTGATCGCGGTCAGCTTCGATCCTAAGGACACAGCCGAGTTAGCGGCGGCTAAGAAGGAGAACTATCTGCGCCGCTATCGCCGGGCTGACACCGCCAATGGTTTCCACTTTCTCACTGGCGATGAGGCTAACGTCCGTGCCGTGACCGATGCGATCGGTTTCCACTATAAGTACGACCCCAAGAGTGACCAATATGCGCACGCCAGCGCCATCATGATCCTCACACCGGAGGGCAGGGTGTCGAAGTATTTCTATGGCGTCGAGTATTCGCCGCGCGACATCCGCCTGGGATTAGTGGAGGCGTCGCGCAATAAGATCGGCACGCCGGTGGATGAAGTTCTCCTGTTCTGTTTCCATTACGATCCGGCAACCGGTAAGTACGGCGCGGTCGCCATGAACCTGCTGCGGATTACCGCCGCGGCTTTCCTGTTAGTGGGTGGAATGGCAATTGCGATCGCTTTGCGCCGCGATGCACGCGGGCGGCGGCAGAGTGTGAGGCAGGCTGGACAATCCAGATTATGAAGATACCTCTCTTCCCGGAATCGGCGTCGAATTTCGCTCCCGACGTGGACCATCTGTTGTTTTACCTGGTCGCGGTATCGGTGTTCTTCACCGTGCTGATTTTCGCGTCGATCTTCTACTTCGCCATCCGCTACCGGCGGCGCTCCGACAATGAGCTGCCGAAGCCGATCCACGCCAGCCTGGTGTTGGAAATCGCCTGGTCGGTGATTCCTTTCGGACTGACCATGGTCATGTTCGCATGGGGCGCCAACATATTCTTCAAGGAAAGCCGCCCTCCCAAAAACGCCATGCAGATCTATGTGGTCGCCAAGCAATGGATGTGGAAGCTGCAACACATGGAAGGGCAGCGCGAAATCAACGAGCTGCACATTCCGGTGGGACGGCCGGTCAAGCTCACTATGACTTCCGAGGATGCCATTCACAGCTTCTTCGTGCCGGCGTTCCGCACCAAGCAGGACGTGGTGCCGGGCCGTTACTCCACCACCTGGTTCACTGCCACCAAGCCGGGTAAGTACCACTTATTCTGCGCCGAATATTGCGGTACCAAGCACTCCGGCATGACGGGCTGGATTTACGCCATGGAGCCGCAGGATTACCAGGCGTGGCTGAGCGGCGGGCGTTCGTTCGGATCGCTGGCGGAGAATGGCGAGAAGCTGTTCCAGGACCTGGCTTGCGGCAATTGCCACAAGGCCGATGGTTCGGGCCGCTGCCCCAGCCTCGTGGGACTTTACGGGCGAAGCGTACAACTCGCCGACGGGCGGTATGTGAACGCGGATGAAGCCTACCTGCGCGAATCCATTCTGCAGCCGAATGCGAAGATCGTGGCCGGCTATCAGCCGCTGATGCCTACCTTCCAGGGCCAGGTAACCGAAGAGGGCGTCTTAGAACTCATCGAATATATCAAGTCGCTGGCGCCGGCGCCGGCCGGGGCCGGAACGACTCCGGCGGAGATCAACGTGAACCCAGGCGTCGCCACCGCCGCGCCCAGCAACCGTTAGCCATATGAATACCGCCGCGATTGAGACCCAAGAGAACTACCTGAACGCCGGCTATGGCCTGAAGAGCTGGCTGCTCACCAAGGATCATAAGCGCATCGCGATCCTGTATCTCATCACCATCACCATTTTCTTTTTCATCGGCGGCATATTCGCTTCGCTAATTCGGATCGAGCTGCTGACACCGCAGGGTAACCTGGTCTCCTCGGAGACTTATAACAAGCTCTTCACCATGCACGGGATTGCGATGATCTTCTTCTTCCTGATCCCGTCCATACCGGCGACGCTGGGCAATTTCTTTTTGCCGATGATGATTGGCGCGCGCGACCTCGCCTTTCCGCGCATCAACCTGCTGAGCTGGTATCTCCTCGTGATCGGCGGCGCCTTCGCTCTTTTCGCCATGCTGGCCGGCGGCGTCGACACCGGCTGGACCTTTTACACGCCGTACAGTACCACCTACTCCAACACCTGGGTGATCGCCACCGCGCTCGGTATCTTCGTCTCGGGCTTTTCCTCGATTCTCACCGGCCTCAACTTCATCGTCACCGTGCATCGCATGCGGGCGCCCGGCATGACGTGGTTCCGCATGCCGTTGTTCGTGTGGGCTAACTACGCCACCGCGGTGATCCAGGTGCTGGGTACGCCGGTAGTCGCGGTCACTCTCGTGCTGGTTTTCTGCGAGCGTGCCTTTCACATCGGCATCTTCGACCCGGCCTTGGGGGGCGACCCTGTACTCTTCCAGCACATGTTCTGGTTCTATTCGCACCCCGCCGTTTACATCATGGTGCTGCCGGCCATGGGCGTGATCAGCGAGATCATATCGGTTTTTTCGCGCAAGCCGATATTCGGTTACCATTTTGTCGCCTTTTCGAGCATGGCCATCGCGGTAATCGGCTTCCTGGTTTGGGGACACCACTTGTTTGTCAGCACGCAGTCGGTCTACGCGGGCCTGGTGTTCTCGTTTCTCAGTTACTTCGTGGCGATTCCATCCGCGGTGAAAGTCTTTAACTGGACCGCGACTTTGTATAAGGGATCTATCTCGTTCGCCACTCCCATGCTGTATGCGTTCGGTTTCATCGGATTGTTCACCATTGGCGGCCTCACCGGATTATTTGTCGCCAGCCTGGGCTTCGACGTGCACGTTACCGACACTTACTTCGTGGTGGCTCACTTCCATTACGTGATGGTCGGCGGCACGATCATGGCGTTCCTGGGGGGGCTGCATTACTGGTGGCCTAAGATTACCGGCCGCATGTATCCGGAAAACTGGGCCAAACTATCCGCCGCCATTATCTTTGTAGGATTCAATCTGACGTTCTTCCCGCAGTTCATTCTGGGCTATATGGGCATGCCGCGGCGTTACCACGTTTATCCGGATGAGTTCCAGGTGCTGCACGTGCTTTCCACGGCGGGCGCTTCCGTACTGGCGATCGGCTATCTGTTCCCCATGTTTTACTTCATGTGGTCGCTGCGTTACGGCGCAGTGGCGAGCGCCAATCCCTGGGGCGCGACGGGGCTGGAGTGGACGGTGCCATCGCCGCCGCCGGTCCACAACTTCGATGAGATCCCGGTGGTGACGCACGAGGCTTACGATTACAGCACGGTGGTCAGAGAGGGGGTTGAAGTTGGCTGAGCAGGCTCACGCTCCCGTGGAATCGCTCGCGCTGCGCGAGCAGTTCAATACCGCCGAACAGCAAAAGGAATCCTCCACCTTCGGGATGTGGGTCTTTCTCATCACCGAAGTGATGTTTTTCGGCGGGATGTTTCTGGCTTACACGGTTTACCGCAACACCTACCCCGTCGTATTCGGGATGGCATCCACCTCGCTCACTGCGTGGATCGGCGCGCTCAACACGGCTGTCCTGCTGTGCAGCAGCTTCACCATGGTGATGGCCGTGCGCGCGGCTCAGCTTGGGCGTCGCAAAGCCCTCATATGGTTCCTTATCCTTACCCTGCTGCTGGGCCTGGTCTTCCTGGGAGTCAAGGCGTACGAGTGGAACCAGAAATTCGTCGAGCATCACATTCCGGGCGCGCACTTCTATTTCGAAGGCGCGGCGGAGCAGGGACCGGCGCAGCTCTTCTTCTCACTCTATTTCGCCATGACCGGTCTGCACGCGCTGCACATGGTGGTCGGCGCCGGGATTCTTTCCTGGCTTCTGTTTCACGCCCTGCGCGGCCGGTTCACGGCCCAGTACATGACTCCCGTCGATGTCGCCGGCCTCTATTGGCACTTTGTCGATATCATCTGGATTTTCCTGTTTCCTTTGCTTTACCTGATTGACCGGCACATGAGATAGCCATGAGCGAACACGTCGATTCCGTCAAGACTTATACGGCCGTCTGGCTGATCCTGCTGGCTCTCACCGGCATCACCACCGGCGTAGCCTATATCGACTTAGGCGCCTTCAGCGTAGTGATCGCGCTGCTCATTGCCGCCGTCAAAATGCTGCTGGTGGCGCTGTTCTTCATGCACATGCGACATAGCACCAGGCTGACCCAACTCGCTGCCGCCGGCGCTTTCCTTTGGCTGTTCATCATGATGGCGTTCACGCTAGCCGATGTCTGGACCCGCGGCCTGGTAGGCACGCAGGGCCGGTAACAACGCCAGCGCGGGCTTCAGCCGTATCGGTCAATGCCAGGTTTGCGTGCCCGCAGCGAGAAAATCCCTGCCTCCACCAAACTTCCCATGAGAAAATGCGTCTAACGAGTGCATCGGCAACGTATACAGTATTCATAGTATTCATATGGCTACGCTCTTGCAGGACTTGCGATATGCGTTCCGGAACCTGGGGAACGCCCGCGGATTCGCCCAGGTTGCGGCTGTCACGCTGGCAATCGGCATCGGCGCCAACACCGCTATTTTCAGTATCATCGACACCATCCTGCTGCGGCCGCTTCCGTATCGCAACCCTGATCGATTGGTCCGTCTCCATGAAACGGAGTCGGCGCCGGGGCAATATCCGTTCGCCGAGCCGGATTTCGTCGATTGGAAGGCGCAAAACAGCACCTTCCAGGACATGACCCTGTATGGGTGGCCGCACGATCTGAACCTCAGCGCCGGAGGACGGCCGGAGCACGTGCAAGCGCTGACCACGGAGGCGAACTTCTTTTCCCTGCTGGGCGTCGAGCCGCTGTTGGGCCGAACCTGGGCCGCCGGCGAGGACCAGCCGGGAAAGGACGGCGTTGCCATCCTCGGCTACGGCCTCTGGCAAAGCCGCTACGCCGGAGATCCCCGCGTGGTTGGCCAGTCCATCGAGCTGAACGCGCGCAAGTACACGATCGTGGGCGTGATGCCGGCGAGTTTCCGCTTTCCGGCGAAGTCGCAGCTCTGGATTCCACAGGTGATGGACAGCAAGTTCATGGGCGGGCGCGGAAACCACTGGGCGAGCGCCATCGGCAGAATGAAACCGGGCGTCTCGATCAAGGCGGCGCTGGCGGATCTCAAGGTAATCGCCGCGCGCCTGGAAAAGCAGTATCCGAATTCGAACGACAAGGTGGGCGCCGCCGTAACCCCGCTCCGCGACGATATGGTCGGCGAGTCGCGCAGCACGCTGTTCATGATGCTGGGCGCGGTCGGCCTGGTGCTGCTGATCGCGTGCGCGAACGTGGCGAACCTGCTGCTCTCGAGAGCCCTGGCGCGGCAGAAGGAAGTGGCCATTCGCAGCGCGCTGGGCGCGTCTCGAATTCGCCTGGTGCGTCAACTGTTGACCGAAAGCCTGCTGCTCGCCCTGGCGGGCAGCGCGCTAGGCCTGCTACTGGCGTGGGGCGGCGTCACCCTGTTTTCCAACGCCAAAAGTTTCGACCTTCCGGAGTTCAACGCGGTGCAGTTGAATACCGCGGTGCTCGCCTTCACCTTCGCGCTGGCGATCGCGACGGGACTGTTGTTCGGCTTGTTTCCGGCGCTGCAGATGTCGCGGCCCGACCTGCACGAGGAGCTGAAAGGCGGAGCCGGCAGCTCGATCAGCCCCGGGCGGCGGCGGCGCTTCACCAGCCACGCCCTGGTGGTGGCCGAGATTGCGCTCTCGCTGATGCTGCTGATCTCGGCGGGCCTTCTGCTGAAGGACTTTTCGGCGCTGCGCAGCCTGGACATCGGCGTGCGCCGCGAAGGCGTCTGGACGGCGGCCGTCCAACTGCCCGACGCCAACTACAAAACCGACCGCCAGATGTACGACTTTTCGGAGGCGCTGATGGAGCGGGCGCGGCGCATCGGAGGGGTCGATTCGGTGGCCCTCAGCGACCACCTGCCGCTCGAAGGAGGCAGCAACTACTATGTCAAGCTGCGCGGGCAGACCGGCGCGATGAGCAACCAACTGGTGGAGAAGCATGCCGCCTCGCCGGAGTATTTCCGGGCCGTGGGAGTGCGATTGCTCCAGGGACGGCTCTTCACGCAGTCTGACGTCCAGACGGCCCTCGATCACGATATGCGAATCAACCCGCTCTGGGAGGCCGGCACGCAGCCACCCGCGGATCTGACCAACGGCATGGTCTACCCGTGCGTGATCAACGAAAGCATGGCGCGCCACTTCTGGCCGGATCAAGACGCGCTCGGGAAGATGTTTTCGCAGGGCAGCGACACCGGGCCGTGGAAACAGGTGGTCGGGGTGGTGAGCGACGTACGGCAATGGGGCCTCACCCACCGGCCCGTACCGGAGGCGTACGACGCATTCGACGGAGATTCGCGCGTGTTTCTGATTCTGCACACGTCCATGCCGCCGGCCAGCGTGACGGCGCAGGTGCGGCGCGCGCTGGGGCAGATCGATTCGAGCCTGCCGCTCTACAGCGTCCGCTCGATGGACGAGGTGGTGGGAGAACAGGCGGAGGGGCAGCAATTCCTGAGCGTGCTCGTGGGCTCCTTCGCGGGCCTCGCGGCACTGCTGGCGGCGATCGGAATTTACGGCGTGCTGGCGTACGCGGTGAGGCAGCGGACGCGCGAGATCGGGATTCGCATGTCGCTGGGCGCCAGCCGCGGCAGGGTGCTTGGCGAAGTGCTGGGCGAGGGCATGCGCCTGGCCGTGCTGGGCCTCGCGGTGGGGATTGCTGGCGCGTTCGCCGCGGGACGCATTCTGGAGAGCCTGCTGCACGAGGTGAAACCGGGCGACCCGGCGATCTTCGCCGCCACCGCCGGCCTGCTGGCCGTGGTGGCGCTGGTCGCCTGTTACCTGCCGGCACGGCGAGCCGCGCGCCTGGACCCGATGGCTGCGCTGCGGTACGAGTAAGGTAAGGGTTGGACGCCTGATTGACATGCGAAAGCGTCTCGCACACCTCGCGGTCGAAGGTTTTTAGGGGTGCCGCGGGCCAGGCGCAGAGGGGTGTTCTACCGGTCGGTACTCAATGGTGCGACGCCAGGCTCCGGTCATCTTGCGGTTATCCGCTGTGCTTGCCCAGCGCTGGCAACGCGTCCAGTTGCCATGGTCATCGAAAGTGCATTCCAGTTTCATGTCTAGAACCGTGCTGGTCCCCTCGCCCGCGGACTGAACGGTCTGCGCGACTGTTGCGCCGGTTGAGTCCAGCACGATGGTCGAACTCAACGACCACCCTTCGTCGCCGAAGTAAGAAACCGTCCGGGTATGTTTCGCATCGTCATAGGTCAAAGAGACCTTGCCCGGCGGCAATTCGTGCTCACTCTGCTCGGGCTTATACAGATCGGTTGCCTGTTCAGTGAGCCTCCCCTGTTCGTCATAGCTGAAGGCTACTCTGAGTGCTGGCTTCGGCTTTTTCGTCCGCCAATCGGTTTCCTCGATTGTGGCTTGGCTCACTCTGCCCTTAGGGTCGAGGATTTCGGTTACGGATCGAAAGGGCGCGCCGCCAGCGCCGTATTCGATGGTCTTGACGGTTTGGCCATCGGGTGAATACTCAAACTCAGTGCGCAGTTGCGGCTCATCCTTCGCTCCCTGGCGGTATTCGACGCTGGTGAGGTGTCCTTGCGTGTCGCGCTTAAAGTTCGTGTAGTGGTTCTGAAGTGCGTCGCCCCGGCCCGCCCTAAAGTCGGCTAGCCTGCCGGACACATCATATTTCCAGTACTCCCACCCCTTCGGCTGCGCGGGCTTACCCGGTCGAACGAACGTGTATTCGCGGCTTAGAATGTGCGAGGGCTCGTACGTGCTGATCGTGGTTGCCTGCGTTTCACGCTCTGTGCGCACTTCCTCGGTCGGGCGCCCTTGTTCGTCAAATCGAGTTCTAGTCGAGTACGAGAGGTCTTTGGGATCGGTCGTCCCGTCGCCTCTTACCCGAAGTTCCTCGAAGGTCACCGCCGCCACAGGACCAGCCGGGCGTGCCGATGGATCCACGGCCATCTTGCCTTGGGAACCGATCCCCAAAAACGTGATAAACGGAGGGCGCGCGGGCCACCCAAGATCGCTATTAGGTATATCCTGCGGGAGCAACTGCGCATTGAGAGCTAGCGCAAGCGGACCGAGAACAAGGCAGAGGAGACCCCGCAACGGCATTCCAATCGATAGTACTGCAACTTGCGGACATCGCGAAGTTACAGAGCATTGCCACATCAGGTCACTTCCCCGCTTCCGGCTGCCGCGCCCTGCCAGTCGAACGCGTAGCGGAAGCCGTTGGCGGCGATGCGGCGCAGTTCGGCTTCGCTGAAATGGAACGCCCGTGCAGCCATGCGGTATTCATCTACCAGCGTGCAGCCGAACATGGCGGGATCGTCGGTGTTGAGCACGATCGGCACTTGCGCGTCGTACAAAGCGCGAATCGGGTGATCCTCGAGACGCGCGACCACGCCGGTAACCAGGTTGCTGGTGATGGAAATCTCGAGCGGGATGTCGCGGTCGCGCAAATGGCGCAGCAGCGCCGGATCGCGCACGGAAGCGATACCGTGGCCGATGCGTTCGGCGCCGAGGCGCAGGGCGGCCCACACGGATTCCGGCCCGCCGCTCTCGCCGGCGTGAGCGGTGAGATGCAGGCCGGCGGCTTTGGCGAACGCGAAGACCTCGGTGAACCATTCGGCGGGCCCGCGTTCCTCGCTGCCGCCGATGCCGATGGCTACCACGCCGCGGTCCATCCGCGCGGCCGCCAGGCGGGCCACTTCCCACGCAGGTTCGACGCCGAACTGGCGCACCGCGTCCAGAATCCAGCGAACTTCTACGGCCGAGCCGCGCGCGGCATCGTGAATGGCGTCGAAGATGGGGGAGAATTCCTGCTTCTTCCACAGCACCACACCCGCCGCAATGATGATTTCGGCGTAGCGGACGTTCTGCGCGGCCAGTCGCTCGATCAACCGGCGCGTGACCAGCGCATAATCCTCGGGCCGCGCCAGGCGCGTCACCACCGCTCCGAAGGTTTTCAGGAAGGCGTTGAAGTCCGGGTAACGGTAGAGCGCGCGCAGTTCTTCGAGCGGCGTGGCCCGGTCCAGCTCGTGCAGCGTCTCGGCATCCACGGACCCTTCCAGGTGCAGATGCAGCTCGGCCTTGGGCAACTGCGCGGCAAAGTCTTCCATACTCGGCTATTATTGAGATTCGCATATTTGCGACGGGACCTTGTCAGCTCCTATGACCGCGGCAGAGATTGAATCCATTGTGGGCGGGTATCACGGGGATGCCTTCCGGATCCTCGGCCCCCACGGCGTTCGCAGAAAAGTCGGGCAGGCGCGCTGGGAAGTACGCGCGTTTCTGCCGCAGGCCGAAACCGCCGAAGTGTTAGCCGGCGGCCAGGCCTGGCCGATGGAGAAGAGGCATGCCGCTGGCTTCTTCTGCGCCCAACTGACGGGCGAGCCGCAGCGGTACACCCTGCGCGCGCACCTGTCGGACGGCCGCGAGGTCGAGATCGAAGACCCTTATCGTTTCGGCCAGTTGATCTCCGATACGGAGATCTACCTGCACGGCGAAGGCACGCTGCATGAAGCCTACCGCACGCTGGGCGCGCACCTGGCGGAATCCGATCAAGTACGCGGCGTGCGTTTCGCGGTGTGGGCGCCGAACGCGGAAAACGTGACGGTGGCCGGCGAGTTCAACGATTGGGACATCCGCCGCCACCCGATGCGACGCCGCAACGGCGGCTTTTGGGAGCTTTTTGTGCCGGGCCTGGGCGAGGGCACCACGTATAAGTACAACGTGCGGTCGCGCTTCGCGGGTCATCAGCAGCTTAAAGCAGACCCGTACGCGTTCGAGTGCGAGACGCCGCCCAAATCGGCGTCGGTGGTGTGGAACATCGACCGCTACCAGTGGAACGATGGCGCGTGGATGGAGCGGCGGGCGAAAACCGACTGGCTGAAATCGCCGGTTTCGGTTTACGAAGTTCACGCCGAATCGTGGATGCGCGACCCGCAAGGCCAGCCGCTGACGTACCGCGAGATGGCGGTGAAACTGGTCGAATACGTTACCCGGATGGGCTACACGCACATTGAGCTGCTGCCCATCATGGAACATCCATTCTCGGGCTCGTGGGGCTACCAGGTAATCGGCTACTTCGCCCCCACTTCGCGCTTCGGGACGCCGGACGATTTTCGGTACTTCGTGGATTGCTGCCACCAGGCGGGCATCGGCGTGCTGGTGGATTGGGTGCCCGGGCATTTTCCCAAGGACGCGCACGGGCTGGTCTTTTTCGACGGCACCGCGCTCTACGAACACGCCGACCCGCGCAAAGGCGAGCACCTGGAGTGGGGCACGCTGGTCTTCAACTACGGCCGCAACGAGGTACGCACCTTCCTGATTTCCAACGCCCTCTTCTGGCTCAAGGAGTATCACATCGACGGGCTGCGGGTGGATGCGGTGGCCTCGATGCTGTACCTGGATTATTCGCGCCAGCCGGGCGAATGGCTGCCCAACCAGTTCGGCGGCAACGAAAACCTGGAGGCCATCGATTTTCTGCGGCGCTTCAACGAACTGGCGCACAAGGAGCCGGGCGTCTTCACGGCGGCCGAGGAATCCACCGCGTTTCCCGGCGTTTCGAAGCCGGTCTACCTGGGCGGCCTCGGCTTCACCATGAAGTGGAACATGGGCTGGATGCACGACATGCTGGACTACTTCAGCCACGATCCGGTCTACCGCAAGTACCAGCACAACCACATCACGTTCAGCCTGCTATACGCATTCACGGAAAACTTCGTGCTGCCGATTTCGCATGACGAAGTGGTGCACGGCAAGAGCTCGCTGATCAACAAAATGCCGGGCGACGAGTGGCGCCAGTTTGCCAACGTACGCGCTTTCCTGGCCTACATGTGGGGTCATCCAGGCAAGAAGCTGCTGTTCATGGGGCAGGATATCGGGCAGCGGGAAGAGTGGAACAGCGCCGGCCAGGTCCGCTGGGAATTACTCGAATTCGACTACCACCGCAAGCTGCAGGCGCTGGTGCGCGAGTTGAACCGCATCTACCGTTCCAGCCCCGCGCTGTATCAGGTGGATTTTCACTACCGCGGTTTCGAGTGGGTGGACTTTCGCGATTCGGCCAACTCCGTGATCGCGTTCCTGCGGCGCGCCGAGGATCCCAAGGACTTCATTCTGTTCTGTTGCAACTTTACGCCCGTGGCGCGCACCGGCTACGAGTTCGGCGTGCCCGAAGAGGGCTTTTACGAAGAGATCCTGAACACCGATTCGGAGCTGTTCGGCGGCTCGAATCTGGGCAACGGGGGCCTGGTGTCCTCAAGGCCGATTCCCAAGCACGGCCACCCGTCGAGCATCGCGGTCACGCTGCCTCCGCTGGCCGTGGTGGCCTTCCGCAAACGGTAAGGGACTGCGCCGGCCGGCTCGTCAGCCTGCGCCAACGGCTATTCGCCGGTTTCGTTGTGGTGGCGGACGTCGATGCCCTTCACCGCGAAGAGCACGTCTTCGGCGATGTTGGTGGAATGGTCCGCGATGCGCTCCAGGTTCTGCGCGATGAACATCAGGGAGACCGCGCGATTGATAGTGCTGCGCTCTTCCTGCATGAAACTGAGCAGTTCGTCATAGACGGCGTCGCGCAGGCGGTCGACGGCATCGTCGGACAGGAGCACGTCGCGCGCCATATCCGCGTCGTGCTTGGCAAACGCATCCAGCGCGCGGTGCACCATGCTTTCGGCCAGGTCCGCGATGCGGGGAATGTCGATCAGCGGCTTCACCGCGGGCTCCCGCATCAGGGTCAGGGCGCGCTCGGTGATGTTGACCGCCAGGTCGCCCATGCGCTCCAGGTCGTTGTTGATCTTGATGACGGCGGTGATGAAGCGAAGGTCGCGCGCCATGGGCTGGAACAGGGCCAGCATGCGAGTGGCGAGCTCGTCGATCTCGATTTCCTTCTGGTTGACCAGCGCCTCGTTCCACATCACTTCCTTGGCCTTGTCTTCGTCGCGATCCACCAGCGCCAAAACGCTGTTGTGGATCGCGGCCTCCACCAGGCCGCCCATCTCGAGCAGTTTGCTCTGCAGTTCTTCCAGCTCTTCGCGAAAATGAAGCATCGTTTCTTCCCGCCCCGCGCCTTGGGTTCGCATCTAGTCTACCCGAAGCGGCCGGTAATGTAATCTTCCGTTTGTTGCTTGGCAGGCCGCTTGAAAATCACCGCCGTGCGATCGAACTCGATCAGTTTGCCCAGCAGGAAGAAGCCGGTGAACTCCGCCACGCGCGCCGCCTGCTGCATGTTGTGGGTGACGATCACCTGGGTGCACTGATCCTTCAGGCTGAACATCAGGTCTTCGATCTTGGCGGTGGCGATCGGGTCCAGCGCCGAACAGGGCTCGTCGAGCAGCAGCACTTCCGGATCCACCGCCAGGGCGCGCGCGATACACAGCCGCTGCTGCTGGCCGCCGGAAAGCGAATAGGCCGATTCGTGCAGCTTGTCCTTTACTTCTTCCCAGAGGGCGGCGCGGCGCAGGCTGTGCTCGACTTTGTCGTGCATCGAGCTGTGTCCCTTCAGGCCATTGATGCGGATGCCGTAGGCCACGTTGTCGAAAATCGATTTGGGGAACGGATTCGGACGCTGAAACACCATGCCGACGCGGCGCCGCAGGTTGGTTGCGTCGATATCGAGCACGTTCTCGTCATCCAACATCACGGCGCCTTCGAACCGCGCGTGCCGGACCATGTCATTGATGCGGTTCAACGTGCGCAGGAAGGTCGATTTGCCGCAACCCGAGGGGCCGATCAGCGCGGTGATCTGCTTCTCCGGGATCTCGATGTCGATATTGTGCAGGGCCTGGTAGCCGCCGTAATAAAAGTTCAAGTTCCGAACCGAGATCTTGGTGCGTCCGGCGGCCTTGTGGTCGGAGGCCGCCGGGGTTACCACGGGCATTGGAGCCCTTTGCTCCGGCGCAAGCGATTCTGGCATGGGGTCCATCGATTATCCCTTCTGAACGCTGATTCCCCGCGAGAGGATCCAGCGGGCGGCGATATTGGTCGCCAGCACCATCGCCAGCAGCACCAGGCCGGCCGCCCAGGCCTGACGGTGCCAATCGTCGAAAGGCGAAATGGCGTGCGTGTAAATCATCACCGGCAGCGACGCGGTCGGCTGGTTGACGCCACGCGGCCAGAACTGGTTGTTGAGCGCGGTGAACAGCAGCGGGGCGGTTTCTCCCGCCACGCGCGCGACGCCCAGGATCATGCCGGTGAGAATGCCCTTCATGGCGGCCGGCACCACCACCGTGGACAGCACTTTCCACTTCGGCGCCCCCAGCGCCAGCGCGCCCTCGCGCAATGCGTTCGGCACCGTGGAAAGAAACTGCTCGGTGGTGCGCATGGAAATGGGAATCAACATGATGCCGAGCGCGACCGCGCCGGCCAGGCCCGAAAAGCTGTGCAGCGGAACCACCACCAGAGCCCAGGCGAAAATACCGATCACGATCGAGGGCACGCCGTTCAACAGGTCCGCCGTGTAGCGAATCGCGAAGCCCATGGTCTTGCCGCTGAATTCGGCCAGGTAGATGCCGCCCATGAAACCGATTGGCAAGCCGATCAGCGCCGACAGGCCCACCATTTCCGCGCTGCCCACGATGGCGTTGGCCATGCCGCCGCCGTCCTCGCCGGGCGGCAGGGGAAGCTTGGTGAAGAACGCCCAATCCAGCGACTTGCCACCGTTATACACCAGATAGCCGAGAATCAGGAAGAGTATCGAGACAGTGAGAAACGTGAACACGCCGGTCAGCGTCAGCATTACGTTGTTCACGATCTTGCGGTACATCAGGCGGCTCATACGACCTTGGCGGTTCCTTTCCGCGTGGTGGCCAGGACCAGCAGCCGCGCCAGGGCGTTGATGACGATGGTGACCAGAAACAGCACCAAGCCGAGTTCCACCAGGGCGCTGGTGTACACTTTGCCCGTCGCCTCGGCGAATTCGTTGGCGAGCACCGCCGCGATGGTATAGCCGGGCGCGAACCAGGAGGCGTGCAGCGTGGAGTCGTTGCCAATGACCATGGTGATCGCCATGGTTTCGCCCAGCGCGCGCGCCAAGCCCAGAAAAACCGACCCCAGGATCCCCAGCCGCGCGTACGGCACCACCACCTTGAACGTGGTCTCCCAGCGCGTGGCACCCAGCGCCAGGGCGGCTTCCCGCTGATCACGCGGCACCTCGAGCAGCGACTCGCGCGAAATCGAGATGATATAGGGCACCGTCATGACGGCCAGCACGACTGCGGCGGTCAGGTAACCCACCCCCAGCATGGGTCCTTGAAACTGCGGCAGGTACCCGAAGGCGCCTTTGAGCGCGGGTTCGATGTACTCGCGCATCAGGGGCACGATAGTGAAAATCGCCAGCATTCCGTAAATCACGCTGGGCACCGCCGCCAGCAATTCCACCAGAAAAGTGCAGGCCGAGGAGAACCCCGGTGGCGCCATCTCGGCCAGGAAAATCGCCGCCCCTACGCCCAGCGGCACCGAAATCACCAGCGCCATGATGGATGTCATGACCGTTCCATAGATGAACGGCAAAGCCCCAAAATCGCTCGCGTTCGGATCCCAGTTGGTGCCCCACAGAAAACCCAAACCAAACTTGTGGCGCGAAGGGGCGGAGGTTCCCCACAAGTTCCAGACCAGCAGGACGGTGATGAGGACCACGCTGGCTCCAAAAGCAAGGGTGACGAGACGCGCGATCTCGTCACCCATTGCTCCGGAAGCACGGCGGGATGAAACGGAGGCGGTTGCCGTGGCGGCCATGTCAGTGAATCTGCGCGATCTGCTTCAGCTCCCGTGCAACTACTTCCTTGGGCAGCGGCGCGTAACCGAGCGCCGCACAGTCTTTCTGGCCGTCCGCGAGCATCCACTTCAGGAAGCTCACCAGGGCAGTGCGCTTCTTGGCGTCCTCGATGCGGGTGGGAATCAACAGCCAGGTGAAGCTCGCGATGGGATACGCGTTCTTACCCGGCGCGTTGGTAATCGAGACGCGGAAATCCGCAGGCATGTTCTTTGCCGCACTCGCCGCCGCTGCGGTCACCGAGTCCAGATTGGCCTTGAGGTACACGCCCGCCGCGTTCTGGACCGAGCCATAGTTCATTTTGTTCTGGAGGGCGTAGATCAGTTCCACATAACCGACAGCGCCCGACGTCTGCTTCACCATGCCAGCCACGCCTTCGTTTCCTTGCTGACCCACACCGGTCGGCCACTTGATGGAGGTATTCGCTCCCGGACCGGCCTTCCAGTCCGGACTGATCTTCGACAAGTAATCGGTGAAGACGAACGTGGTGCCGCTGCCATCGGAACGATGCACCACGACGATGTCGGTGGCCGGCAGTTTCACACCCGGATTGGCCTTGGCGATTTTCGAGTCGTTCCACTTGGTGATCTTGCCCAGGAAAATGCCCGCCATCATCTCCGACGAAAACTGCAATTCCGACACGCCAGGCACATTAAAGGTTGGCACTACGCCGCCCAGCACGGTCGGAAAGTGCAGCGCCTTCACCTTCAGCGCCGCGATCTGCTCGTCCTTCATCGGCATGTCGGACGCGCCGAAATCCACCGTGCCTTCGGTAAGCTGCGCGATGCCGGCGCCCGAACCCTTGGACTGGTAGTTGATCTCGATGGAAGGATTCTTCTTCCGGAATTCCTCGAACCACTTACCGTAGATCGGATACGGAAATGTGGCACCCGCGCCGTTGATGGCTTGCGCCGACACAATCGAGGCGCCAGCCATCACAATTCCAGCTAATGCAATCGACGTCTTCATGAAAGATAACTCCTCTTATTCTCGAATGCAGACTGTTACAAATCAGTTAAGTTCGGATGAATTCCTGGCTACTTCATAGCTGGGACGCCACCCGGAAGAGTGTACCTTACGTTGAAGTAGATGGTGCTGTCGCAGGCGTGGTCCAGCGCGCCCAAGGCGATGTACCAGGGATTCCGCGTGAGGTATTCGTACTGGCCCATCACGTTGATGGCGCCATATTTCGCATCCTTCCAGACGGTCTGGTTGATGCCAAACGTGTATTCCCGCTCAATGTGGTTATTGCTGTTTGAGGAACCCAGGAAGCCGTAACCGATCTTGGTGGTGCCGTTCGCGTCAAGCGCCACGTTCTTGCCGATCCAAAGACCGCCGAAATAGGCGTACAGCAGGGTCTTCTTGGCCACCGTAGCTTCGAAACCATCCACCGTGCTCAAAGTGCGAATCGGGCTGATGCTGCCGTCGGAGCGAATAATCAGGTCGGGGGCCTGACCGAAGATGTAGCGGCCGCCGCCATCGCTCAGGAAATTGTTGGTGACGAGGCGGAAGTTCTTGACCAGTTCGAAATTCCCGTTGATTGAGCCGCCAGCGCCGACCTTAGAGAAGGTCTGGCCGGATGTCGGCTGGCCGGTGGTGAGATTGTAGACCTTGAAGTCGCGCGCGAGTCCGGCGACTTCGAAATGGACTCGGGACATCGGATCGAACGCCAGCTTGGTGATGATATCGGGCATCACGTTGGGAGTGCTCAGGTAGCTGGTCGAGGTGTTGTCCAACTGGGTGCCCAACAACCCGGCAAGAGCAGTCGGCAAAGTAATCTGAGGACCGCCGGCAGAACCGCCCATGTACTGGTTGGGATTTTCGAAAGAGAGTCCCCACGTCACTACATCCTTCGGCGCATGCACCAGGAAGCGGAATCCCGGCTGGCGGGTCCAAGTCAAACCCAACATGTAGTTCACGTCTACGACTTGGCTGTAGAAGATGTCGCCCGGCAACGCCGAGATGCCCTTGCGGTTCGGGGTCAACATGCTCCAGCTCTGGCCACCCAGGAATTCCACCGGACCCTTGCGGACGTTCACCCAAAACAGGCGCAGCCGGGGCACGAACGCGCCGTTGGTGACGCCGATGCCATTGGAGGCGCTGGTGCCGAGGAAGTCAAACTCGTTGTAGCCGATGAAGCGGTAGCCCTTCCAGTCACCGTCGACGCGGAAGCCGAGCCGCGAGTTCTGCGGGCTGAAGCGAAATTCTTCCAGCTTGCCGCCGGGGACCGCATTGCTGTACGGAATGCTGCCGAAACTGCTGCCAATGCCCGAACCAGGCGCTTCGTTTCGCCACACGGCGGTGGCATCCATAAAGCCAACCGGCATGATGGTAACGTTACCGAGCTGGATTTGCAGCGGGGAACTGGTGGCCGCGCCCTGCGGGGGCTCCTGGAGGGAATACTTGGGGCTCGCCGCCACGGGAGACAAGTCGGGGAGAACGCCGGTGGTGCTGGCAACTGTGCCGCCCACGCGAGTGAAGCCGGGCGCCTGCGCCGCCGGCTGGGTTGCGGCCTGCTCGGCCGGCTTGGCAGCCGGCGGGGTCAATCGCTCAATCAGCTTCTGCTGAGCATCGACCGACTGGCGTAGCACTTCGATTTGTTTTTGCTGCTCAGCCAGCTTCGCTTTCAAGAGTTCGATGTCGTTGACGTCGCTTCCCTGGGCCTTGGCGATAGGCAGCAAAGTCAGGGCGAGCGCGCACACAGTAAGTGTAGATACAGTAAGTTTCATAGGTAGAACTGCGAGTATATCGGCCCAATGTTACTGAACGATTAATGTTCGTTTGCGGCCAGGTTATTCTCGAAGGGGGGAAGAGCTACTGTGAATACTGAACCCTGGCCCAGGTGGCTCTCTACACTCACCGAGCCGCCCATCTGCTCGACCGCGTGTTTGACGATGGCCAATCCCAGGCCGGTGCCGCCGGTCGAGCGCGAGCGGGCTTTATCCACGCGATAGAAGCGTTCGAAAATACGCGGCAAGTCGCGCGAGGGAATCCCCGAGCCGGTGTCGCAAACGCGCACCAGCGCGCGCTCGGGATCGCGCACCACGTCCACCCGCACTTCGCCTTCGGGCCGGTTGAACTTGATGGCGTTGTCCAGCAGGTTTACCCAGACCTGCTCCAGCCGGATTTCATACCCCAGGACCTCCATATCCGGAAACGACTCGCACACCAGGCTGATGCCGCGCGTTTTCGCCATTGGCTCGACCGTGCGCAGGGCGGATTGGATGCTCTGCCGCAGCGAGATGGGCTCGGCGGCGGGCGGCTTGGCGCTTTCCAGGCTGGAGAGGATCAGCAGGTCCTGCACGATGTTGGTAAGCTGGCGGGCCTTGGCCAGGATGATGGAGACGAATGGGCGGCTGTTGGCGGGATCTTCCAGGCCGCCTTCGATCAGGGTTTCGGCATAACCGCATATCGCCGCCAGCGGCGTGCGGAGTTCATGCGAGACGTTGGCCACGAAGTCCTTGCGCACGCGCTCCAGCCGCTCCAGGCCGGTGATGTCGTACAGCATGGCGATGGCGCCGCGTTGCGGGTCTCCGGCCAGCGGCGCCACCTGCACTTCGAAGGAGCGCGTGCTGGCGGAAAGGATCAACCTCTGTTGCAGCGGCTGGCCTTCGGCGAACACGGCGGCGAACATTTCGTGCAAAGCGTGGTCGCGCGCCACCTGCACCAGTGGAGTGCCGGCGGCGGGCGGCGCGGCGGCGCCCATCATCTCGGCGAACGCGCGGTTGGCGAAGGTGATGCGCAGCAGCGGGTCCACCGCAACCACGCCTTCCACCATGCTGCCCAGAATGGCTTCGCGCCGCGAATTCTCCCGCTGCAGCGTTTCCACCATGGCGCGCACGCGCCGCGTGGCGTGCTCGATGGCGCCGGCCAGGGCGCTTAACTCGTCGCCGCTTGCCTGCCTCCGGTTTTCGCTCTTGCCCACTTGCGGCAACCGCTCGAGGGCTCGGCGCAATGTGAGAGCCCGCCGGTCGTTGACCGCCAGGAAAAGGGCCAGGATCGTGGTGCCCGCCAATCCGAATGCGGCGGACGCCCGCAGCCACTGCCCGGGCGGGGCTTCTGGCACCAGCCAGTGCAGCAGCCAGGCGGAACACACCGTGAGCGCAATGAAACACGGCAGCAGCCGAGTCGTTATGCGAATCCGCGGCATGGTGGGTCTATTCGTTTCAGATTACTGCATCAAGATGAACAATGGATGACGCGGGGGTGACAAGGGGAGGTGTCAGATGAGTAAAACAGTTGGCAGGCGAAAGCGCCTGCCCCACTTCCCTGCAAAATCCTTCGGCGGCAAAGTGGGGCAGGCGCTTTCGCCCAATGCCACTTAAATAAGCCTGGTCAAGACATAAATTTCAGTTTATGTTTCAGTTGTATGGACCAGACATGTGGTGGCGCTTTGGCGCTATACCAGCGATGTATATCGAGTGGCGTGGTGGAGTATTTGCAGAGGCA
>DASWZP010000298.1:0-3846 GCA_036404395.1 Bryobacteraceae bacterium
AGCAGCAGAGCTTCGAGAAGCTCCGTCAGGAATTCGGTAATCAACTGGGCTGGCGTCAGGGCTTTGGCCCCGGGCGGGTGGTAGATCAGCAAGCCCGACGGATTGGCGGCCAACGCCTGTTCGTATTGGTGCATGTCGGCATTGGCACCCATGCCTGGGAACATATATAGACCCGGCGATTCCCCAAGCGCGGAGTGCATGGCGCCGAGCAGCGCCTGCTCGCCGGGAATCTCGCGAATTCCAGCCCGCCCCAACGGAAGAATCATGTGAGCCAGTGACGCCCAGAGGAACATGGCAACCCCGCCTAATGCGCCTGCCAGAATGATGCGCTCTGTCATATTGCCCCTCCTGTGCAAAACATCGTGCGGCAATCACTTATGCCCCGGCGCACGTTGCGTCAAGCTGAACCAGTTGCCGGAGTTGTCCTTGAACAAGGCTTCGATGCCATAGAAGCGTTCGGTCGGCGGTTGGGAAAACTCGACGCCCTTGGCGCTCAACTCCTCATAGGTCTTTCGGATATCGGCCGTCTCCAGCACCCCGCTGCCGATGGCTCCCTTGCCGATCAGCGTGCGCAGCATGTCGGAAGTTTCCTGGTCCATCATCGGTCCAGGCCCGCTAGGCATGAGCGCGATTTCCAAATCGGGCTGGCCCTTGGGGTTGACGGTCAGCCAGCGAAACCCGCCGTCCATGGTTGCGTCCGTGTGGACGTCGAAGCCGAGCTTGTTCACGTAGAAATCGTAGGCTGCGTCCTGGTCGAGAACGTAGATGCTGATGTGCGATAAGCGTTGGATCATGTGTCCCCCTCCGGGATTCAGATTCTCACAGAATACACCAGCCCGCTTCTTGAATCTTGCTGTTTTGCGCGGCGGCTGGAGGGTCAGAACGGCCGGGAGCCAAACGAGAGCAGGAAGCACGCGGGAACGAAGCGATAGGGAGTCAGATCCGGTACCGGAAAAACGCGCCTCAGGCTCTGGCGGTAATCGAGCGGCGAGCGGCCCACCACGGAGCGAAACAGCGAGCTGAACGAACCCAGGCTCTCATAACCCACTGCCAGGCACACCTCGGTGACGGGACATTCGTCCCTTGCCAGTAACTGTTTGGCCCGGTCGATGCGGCGGCGGGTGAGAAAATCGTGCGGCGTTTCTCCGAAAGCGCGCACGAACATCCGGTGATAGTGGAACGGCGACAGGCACGCCTTCCGGGCGGCCTCCGATAATTGCAGGCGCTGGTCGAAACTACTGGCGAGGAACTCGCGAGAGCGGTAAAGACGGGCGAAGGTCTCCTCTTCGACCAGCGGTCCCAGCCGCTGGCTGGCGGCATAAAGAAGCGGATGCCCCGGCTGCATTTCGACAGACTATCACAGGAAGCGACCAATCGCGCGCCATTCCGTTCTGGTCACGTGCCCTGTTAGACTGGTCGCTTCCAAAGGAGAACTCCGTGATCCGTTACTGCGCGGCCTTGTTTGCCGTCCCCGCCCTTTTCGCCGCTTCCGCCAATCAGCCGCCGGCTCTGCTCAGCGACCTGATGGACGTGAGCCCCGATTTTCACGATTTCACTTCCACCTACTTCCTGGCCGACCGCCTGGCCGCGTTCGACCCGGCGACCGGCGCCGGTTCGCTCACCTGGAGCCGCAACCAGCTCTACCCGCGCATCGCCTTCAACAATATGGAACCGGTGCTCCAGCCGTTCAACGGCCTCACCTTCCCCGGCCGCGAATACGCCGTCAATCCGTCGCTGCCTTTTTCCATCCAGTTCGTCTCGCCGCGTACGGTTCGCATTCGCATCCGGACCGGAGTCGAAGCCGGCCCCGAGGCGCCATCGCCGATGCTGGTGGGCGAGCCGCCGCGCGACAACTCCTGGAAGATGGAGAAAGTGGCCGGCGGCTACCGCTACGCGAGCAGCGCCGGCTCGGTCACCATTCTCGAGAACCCCTGGCACATCGAGTTTCGCGACGCCCAGGGCCGCCTGCTCACCAAGACGCAGCACACTTCCGATTTCGCCACTTCGCTCGATCCGGCGTTGCCCTTTTCCTTCATTCGCCGCCCTTCCGATTACTCGCGCAGCCTGGCCGCCGTCTTTTCGCTCTCGCCCGACGAGAAGCTGTTCGGTTGCGGTGAATCCTTCACGCGCCTGGATAAGCGCGGCCAAAAAGTCGTGCTCTGGGCCAACGATGCCAACGGCGTGGAAAGCGGCCGCATGTACAAGCCGATCCCGTTCTTCATGAGCAGCCGCGGCTACGGCATGTTCGTCCACACCTCGGCGCCGGCCACCTTCGACTTCGGCGCCTCCTACGGCTTCTCGAACCAACTGCTGTTGGGCGACGATGCGCTCGACCTGTTCGTTTTCCTCGGCTCGCCCAAGGACATCCTCGACGAATACACCAACATTACCGGCAAGGCCGCCATGCCGCCGCTGTGGTCTTTCGGCCTGTGGATGAGCCGCATCAGCTATTTTTCCGAAGCCGAAGTGCGCCCGTGGCCGCCAAGCTGCGCGAAAACCGCATCCCGGACGACGTCATCCACATCGATACCGGCTGGTTCGAAACCGACTGGCGCTGCGATTACAAATTCTCCAAGACGCGCTTCCAGGATCCCGAAAAAATGATCGCCGACCTGAAGCGCGAAGGCTTCCACATTTCGCTCTGGCAGCTTCCTTACTTCGTGCCGCAGAATTCGCTGTTCCCCGAGATCCTCGCCAAAGGCCTGGCCGTGAAGGACGCCAAAGGCAATCTGCCGTATGAAGACGCCGTGCTCGATTTCACCAACCCCGCCACCGTGGCGTGGTACCAGGATAAAATCTCGAGCCTGCTGAAGATGGGCGTGGGTGCGATCAAAGTGGATTTCGGCGAAGCCGCGCCGCTCACCGGCGTCTATGCCAACGGGCGCACGGGCTTCTACGAACACAACCTCTATCCGCTGCGCTACAACCAGGCCGTGGCCGAGATCACGCGAAAAGTCAGCGGCGAAAACATCATTTGGGCCCGCAGCGCCTGGGCCGGCAGCCAGCGCTATCCACTGCACTGGGGCGGCGACGCCGGCAACACCGATACCGGCATGGCCGCCGAGTTGCGCGGCGGCCTGTCGTTCGGGCTCAGCGGCTTCACTTTCTGGAGCCACGACATCGGCGGCTTCACCGCCAAGACTCCCGAGGAACTCTACCGCCGCTGGCTGCCTTTTGGCATGCTGACTTCGCACAGCCGCTGCCACGGCGCGCCGCCCAAGGAGCCGTGGGAATACAGCCCCGCTTTCCTCGACCTGTTCCGCCGCACCGACGAAATGAAATATCGCCTGATGCCCTACATCTACGCCCAGGCCAAGTATTCGACCCAGCACGGCCTGCCCATGGTGCGGGCGTTGTTCATCGAATATCCGAACGATCCCGGCGCCTGGCAGGTCGACAATGAATACCTGTTCGGCTCCGACATTCTGGTGGCCCCGTTACTCGAGGAGAATTCGACCGGCCGCGACGTGTACCTGCCGGCCGGCGAGTGGATCGATTACCAGACCGGCAAGAGTTATTCCGGCGGCTGGCACAGGATCGAGGCGGGAACCATCCCCGTCGTGATGCTGGTCCGCGATGGCGCCGTGATCCCGCAGATGGAACCGGCCCAATCCACCGCCGCTCTCGATTGGTCGCAGCTCGACATGGTGGTTTACGCCGCTCACGCGCCAGCCGCGCAGGGCCTGGTGTGTCTGCCGTCCGACAACGTCCTGCACCCGATCGAAGCTGCCCGCCGCAACGGCACTTTCGCGCTGGCCGCCGACCCGCTGCCAGGCAAAGCAGTTTCGACGGTGCGACTTTACTCGCAAGCAGCCCGGTAAGGTGGCGCGGGCAGTCTTGCCTGCC
>DASWZP010000299.1:0-9553 GCA_036404395.1 Bryobacteraceae bacterium
ATCTTGGAAAGGTATTCGAGCGTCCGCGAGCGCGCCCAATAAATGTCGGTGCCGTCCTCGAAAATGATGTACACGTACGAGTAGCCGAAATCGGAAAACCCGCGCACGTCTTTCACGCGCGGCGCTCCCAGCATGGCGCTCACCAGCGGGTAGGTCACCTGATCTTCGATGATGTCGGGGCTGCGGTCCCATTTCGAATAGACGATCACCTGCGTGTCGCTCAAATCGGGAATCGCGTCGAGCGGAATGGATTTGAGCGACCACCAGCCGCCCAGCGCGGCCGCGGCCACGAACAGGAGCACGAGAAACCGGTTGCGCGCCGAAAACTCGATCAAACCGTTGATCATTTCGCCGTCCCGCCGCCAGCGGCCTTCAACTGACTCTCCGAATCCAGCAGGAAGTTGCCGGAGGTGACGATGCGCTCGCCTGCCGTCAAGCCTGCCAGGATTTCCACCTTGCCGCCCACGTGTTCTCCGACGCGCACCGGGCGCGGCTCCAGGTTGCCGTTTCCGCGATCCACATAGACCACCTGCCGGTCGCCCGAATCGAGCACGGCGGATTCCGGCGCCATCAGCCGTCGCGCGCCGCCGGTGTGAATCTCCACTTGCCCGTACATATCCGGCTTGAGCAAGCCGCCGGGATTATCGAATGCGATGCGCGCCTTCAGCGTGCGCGACGCCGGGTCCACGCCCGGCAGGATGTAGCTCACGCGGCCGTAGAAAGTCCGCCCCGGCAGATAATCGAGCGTCAGCGTGGCCGCCTGGCCCAGCCGCACGCCGGCGGCTTCGTACTCGAATACGTCCGCCAGAACCCAAACGGAGGAAAGGTCGGCCAGCGTGTACAGCACGGTGTCGGATGTCACGTGCTGCTTGGGAAACGCGTTGCGCTCGGTTACGTATCCGGAAGCCGGCGCGTAGACCGTGAGGTTCTCGATTGGTTTTCCGGTGCGCCCGACTTCGTCGATCTGCGGGCCGGAGATGTCCCACAACTCGAGCCGCTTGCGCGCGGCCGCCACCAGGTTGTCGTTGCCAGCCGCCATCGCCGGCATGGCGTCGTCATGCATGATGTGCTGCGCGCGCAAGGCCAGCAGATACTCCTGCTGGGTGGCCAGCGCGTCCGGGCTATACACCGTCGCCAGCGGATCGCCCTTCTTCACGTACTTGCCGGTGAAATCGGCGAAGACGCGGTCGATCCAGCCCTCCAGGCGAGTCTGCACTTTCACGATCTTGGTTTCGTCCAGCGTGACCCGCGCCGCGGCGCGAATTGTATCGGCGGTGGTCTCGTATTCCGCCGTACCGTACTCGACGCCGATCGATTGCTGCTTTTCGGGCGATACCTGGACGGCGTTGGCGGCCACCCGGTTTGGCAATTGCTCGCCCGCATACATGGGAACCAGCTTCATGCCGCAATCGGGCGCGATCCCCGGCTTATCGGACTTGTACCAGGGGTGCATCGGGTCCACCCAGTAGAGTACTTTGCGCTCCGCCGGCCCGGCTGCGGCTGGTTTTGCGTGCCAGCGTTCCAGCTCCAGACCGCCCAGAAACGCCGCGGCCACCATCAGGACCACCAAGGTTGGTTTCATTTCTGCTCCACTCCCGTCAGTTCTTCGAGCTTGGCCAGCGCTACGTGAAATCGCATGATTTCCTCGTGGTCCATCAGCTCGTAATCCACCACGCTGGTGAAACTGGTGAACAGCCCGATGAAATCGCCGCGCCCGGTCTGGTAACCGGCCAGCGCGGATTCGTACGCAAGCCGCGCCTCCGGAATCACCGACTTCTCGTAGAGGTCGACCAGTTTGCGGGACGCTTCGGCCGCGCTGTATTGTTGGCGGATGCCCGCTTCGATTTCCACCAGCGTGGCCGCGTACTCGTGGCGCGCCTGGCTGGCGCTCGACTCCTGCTCGTTCACCGCCGCGCGCTGCTTCCGCCAAAAATACGCCGGCAGCTTGAAATCCACCCGCGCCTGCCACATGGGCAGCATCCCACCCTGGTTGAAGTAGCCGCCCGACACGGTGTAATCCGGCGCATAATCCTTGCGCGCCAGGCGGGCCGACAGTTCGTTGCCCTGCACCACATCCCTGTCACGGGCCACCAGCGGCGAATTTGCTCGCGCCTGCGCCAGCATTTCCTCGAGCGGCGCCGGCATAGTCCCCGCCGTCATGTCGACCGGGACCTCGATGCGCTCAGCTTGCGGCCGGTTGAGCAGCGCGTTGATTTCGATCTGCTTCGACTCGCGTTCCTGCTCGAACCGCACGCGCTCGGTCTCGAAGATCGCCAACTGCGTCTGCGCCCTGAGGATGTCCTGCTGTGCCCCGCGGCCCACCGCGTAACGCGCCTCGGAAATGCGCAGCATGTCATTCAGCAGTTCCTGGTAGCGGTCGACGAAACCGATGGCGACCGCCGCATGATGCAACTCGTGATATGCCTGCTTGAGCCGCGAAACCACTTTGAGGCGGGTGGCCAGGTACTCGTTGAACGCCGCAGCCGCCTCTTCATCGGCAATCTCGCCGCGCAGCTTCCGCTTGCCCGGCGCCGGCACTTCCTGCGACACCATTACGCCGATGTTGCTGGTGGCGTCGATCCCCAGTCCAGCGCCTGGCCACGGGCCGCCGTTCGATGTCCAGCCCAAAGAAAGTGTGGGGTCCGGCAGGCTGCTCGCGCGCGCCGGCCGTTGCCGCAGCGCTTCCACTTTTTTCTGCGCCGCCAGGATCTCCCGGTTATTGCGCAGCGCCTCTTGCACCAGCGAAGCGACCGGCTGCGCTCCCGCCAGCGGCGCCAACCAACACCAAATCCAATAACGAACCTTCATTTCCATTCACCAAATCTGTTTTCCCCACGGACAGCCGGCTTCCGACTGCGCGGCCCGGCCTGGGGGACAACACACCAATCCTGTCTGGGAATTCAACCGGTGAAGGGAAATCTAAACGCGAAGCAGGGAATGCAAGGAGAGCAAATCAGGCGGCGCCACATCCGCGGCGCGCCAAGGTGCAATCGCCGGCCGGGCAAGCGTTGTTACTGCCGCAACCGCCGGCGCCAGGCCCGACGCGGCAAAAGCCGGAGTGGCGTTCGCGCCTTGCGCCTTCACGAAATGGCTGAGCGCCTGCGAATGGCAATCGATCTTGGCGGTTGGGTGATGGCAGCAGCCATGCCCAGGTTGGTGGCCGGCAATCGCCATCAACATTTGCGGGCATGACAGGCAGTTTCCAAAAAACAGCGCCGACACAACCAGCGCCGCCATCAGAATGTTGGAAACCTGCCGCATGCTGACCTCAGCATAACATCATTTGGCCGTTTTTCAATGGAGCTGGAGACTCCGCAGCGTGATAATGGCAACATGTCCGATGTCCAGCCCGCCGCCGCCGAGTTTTATTGTCCGAACTGCGCCCAACCCGCTCCCGATCCGCTGCTGTGCGGCGACTGCGGCGCGCTCCTTTGCCGAACCTGCGGCAAGCCCGTCGAGCGCATCGACGAGCTGGGAATCGGCTGAGCGTGTGCAACCCAATCGCCGCCCGGTGCGTCCAAAAAGTACCCTGCCCTGCGCCACCGGTCCGCTCCTGGAGCCCTTCTTAGTGTTATAAGAGGCTAAGGGTGTTTGCTTAGAGGGGATCGGGGAACGAAAGGAACCAAATAATCGTGTCTCGCAATTACAACTGGCCGGGAGATCGATTCGGCCGCCGGAATCGCACAGTCCGCATTTGCGTCGCCGCTTGGGCCATCCTGCTGCCCGCTCTTGGCTGTGCCCAGACCTACACCATTTCACTCTTCGCCGGCACGGCGCCGGTGCCGCCGGCGTTGCCAACGGAGGGGTTCGCCGGGGATGGCGGGCAAGCCCTTAGCGCCCAGCTCGCCGGTCCGACAGGCATCTGGGTGGATTCCAGCCACAACATCTACATCGTCGACAAGGACAACGACCGGATCCGCAAGGTTGCCTCGAACGGCGTCATCAGTACCGTGGCCGGCTCCAGCACGGCCGATGTCTACGCCGGAGACGGCGGCAAGGCCACCAGCGCTTCGCTGAACCGGCCCAACGGAATCGCCTTCGATACCGCGGGCAACATCTATATCGCCGATACGGGAAACCACGTGGTCCGCAAAGTGAACACGAGCGGCATCATCTCGACGGTTGCAGGAAATAATTCTTCCGCCTACAGCGGAGATGGCGGCCCGGCCATCGACGCCAGCCTTTCCGAACCGAGCGGCTTGGCCTTCGACGGCGCCGGCAACCTGTACATCGCCGACACCAACAACAACTGCATCCGCATCGTAACTCCGGACCAGAACATTCACACCTTCGCCGGGCTATGCAGCTACGCCCTTTTCCAGGGCGATGGCGGGCCGGCCACCTCCGCCAAGCTGAACAAGCCTTACTCCGTCGCGGTGGACCCATATGGCAGCGTTTACATCAGCGACACCGAAAACGAGCGATTGCGCAAAGTGACGCCCGATGGCATCATCAACACCATTGCCGGAACTGGCACGGCGGGGTTTAGTGACGGGCCCGCGCTGCAGGCCGAGTTCGCCAGCCCGTCGGGCATCGCACTCGATGCCTCGGGCAGCATTTACGTCGCCGATAAGAGCAACTTCCGCATTCGTAAAGTCCTGCCCAGCGGCATCGTCGTCACCGTCGCCGGCAGTGGCACCCCGGGCTACTCCGGCAACGCGGCCGCCACCGGCGCCGAGATGTACTTCCCGCAGGGCGTTTTCGCGGATTCCTCGGGCGACGTTTACATCGCCGACACGCAGAACGACGTGGTGCGCGAATTGACGACTTCGAGTGCTTCCAGCCTGCCAGCGGTCAGCAAGGGTGGCGTGACCAGCGCCTACCAATTTGGCGCCCTGGCTTCGCCTGCGCCTGGCTCGTGGATCGAGATTTACGGTTCCAGCCTGGCTACCGATTCGCGCCTATGGGCCACCACCGATTTCAACGGCAACAACGCCCCCACTTCGCTCGATGGCACGTCGGTCACCATCGGTGGCCGGCTTGCGTATGTCGATTACATCAGCCCCGGCCAGGTGAACGTGCAGGTGCCTTCCACGGTTCCCACGGGCACGCAGCCCGTCGTAGTGACTTCGGGATCGAATGTCAGCCAGCCTCTCTCCATCACCATCAATGCCACCGCGCCCGGCCTTTATGCCCCGCCGCAACTCCTGATAGGCGGAAACCAATATGTGGGCGCGCTGTTTCCGATTCCGAGCCCGCTAACCTACGTTCTGCCGCCCGGCGCGGTTACCGGTTTCACCAGCCAGCGCGCCAAGCCGGGAGACACGATCATTCTGTACGGCATCGGCTTTGGCGGGAACGTGCCCGTTGGGCAGATCGCGGGCGCCGGCGACACCTTGCCCACCGGTGCCGTCCAGATCTCTTTTGACGGCACGCCAGCCACGGTGAGCTATTCCGGTTTGGCGCCCGGATACGTGGGCCTCTACCAGTTCAACGTGGTGGTGCCCAACGTCCCCGCCGACGATCTGACCCCGATCACCTTCACCCTGGGGGGCGTAGCCGGCACGCAAACCCTGTACACCGCGATCGGCAATTGAGACTGGCTTCGGTCATAGGACAGGTGCGGCCCGACCGCTCCGTTGAAGAACACGCCCGGATTCGCCTGTTGTTCGCCCCCGAAGATGGGGCGGGCGTGTTTTTCGTTTCCATGGGTGGGCCGGAGGCCCATAGAGACTCCCTACGGTCGCGGCTCCAATTCGGTGTTGTTCGGAGCCGCGCACGTTAGCAAGCGGTTGCGGCGCAGGCAATGACGCTCCCAGGTCTTATTCGCACACCGCCGGCGTGAGCATCCACTTCAGCACGCCTTTGGGCTCGCGCGCCAGGCGGTCGCAATCGATGCGCACCAGCGCGGCTTTTTTCATATCCACCTGGAGCGCCGGGCCGCCCAGCAGAAACGCGGCCATCGCGCTCATCAGCGGCTCGTGGCTGGCGAGCAGTATCGCCGGTTCCTCGCCGCGCCGCCGTATTTCTTCCCAGAGATCGTAAGGCGAAGCCTCCGGTAGCAGCGCGGGCGACTCTACAACCTTGCCGGCGTATCCGAGCGCCTCCGCCGCAACCGCCGCGGTTTCCAGTGCGCGCCGCAACGGGCTGGAAACGATCGACGCCGGCCGCACTCCCGCCGCGCCGGCACGCCGCAGCACGCGGCGCAGCTTTTCCTTGCCTTCCGCCGTCAACGCGCGCTCTGCATCCGACTGCCCGGAACGGGCGACTTCGGCGATACCGTGCCGCAACAAATAGATCTGCATCCGAGCCTGCGCCTATTTTACAACCTGCGGTGTCGCCAGACCTCGCACCAGGATTCCGGCCAGGTCCGCGATCAGCAGCGAGCCGGGGTTATCCGGTCCCCAATCGGGCTGTGCGATGCCGTCCACGGTAATCGCCATGGCGATCCGACCCGTCTTCGAGTAAACGATTCCGACATCGGACCGCAACGCATCGAGCGCGCCGGTCTTGTTGGCAACCTCCAGATCGCCGAACGGGCGCCGGATGCCGGTCGTATCCTGGCAGCGTTTCATCACCGCGATCATTTCGTGCGAGGCCTCCGCGTTCACCAGTTCGCCGCGCTCCATGCGCTCCACCAGGGCAACCATATCGCGCGCCGTGGAAACGCCCAGGCCATACTTCTGGTTCCGCTCCAGCTTGCCCGCCGCCGAGACACCGGCCGGCCCGTTCTTGCCCAGAATCTTGCGCAGCGAGCGCGTGGAGCCCAGGCCGATGCGGTCCAGATAGGCGTTGACGCGGTCGGCGGGAAAGCGCTCGAGGATCATGTTGGTGGCCGTGTTGTCGCTCAGCGCCATCATCAGGTGCATCACATCTGCGATCGGCAGTTGAACGCCGCTCGAAAGCTCGCTCTCGATCACGCCCGCCCCGGCCACTTTCTCGGCCTCGGTGACGGTCAGCCGCTCGCTCCATTGCACTTCGCTGCGGGCTACGGCGTCGAACAGCGCCGCCATCACGGCCAGCTTGATGGTGCTGGCCGTGCGCACCGGTTCGGTCTCGCGGATACCAATCGCCTCCCCGCCGTCCAGATTCTTGGCGTAGAGCGAAACTTCGCCCGGAAAGCCAGCGATGCGCTGGCGCAACTGGCCGGCCAGCGGCTGCGCGGCGGCGGCGCAGGCCAGGATCAGAAATGCCGCCGCCGCGGCGGCTGGGCCGCGCGCCATGTGAGTCTCGATCATGGGTTCGATCATAACGCAGGCCGGCGGCAAGAATCGCGCACGCCCGGGACCGTATCGCCGGGATTGAACGGGATTACAATTGCGTGGGGACGCCCGCATGGAAAAACTCGTCTTGAGCGACATTCGTAACAAAAGCATCCTGGTCACCGGGGCGGGGCGGGGCATCGGCAAGCGCCTCGCGCTGGGGTTGGCGCAAGCCGGAGCCCGCGTGGGGCTGCTGGCGCGGAGCCAGGCGGAACTGGATCTGGCCAAGCTCGAAATCGAGCAGGCGGGCGGCAACGCCTTGCGGCTGCGGGCGGACGTGCGCGACATGGAACAACTAGTGGCCGCGGTGGATCGCATGAAGGTGGTGCTCGGCGGCGTGGACGGCCTGGTGGCCGCAGCGGGCGTGCTGGGGCCGATCGGACCTCTGCTTACCAGCCGGCCCGAGGCGTGGGCCGAAACCCTGGACATCAACCTGCTCGGAGTGGTGAATTCGGTTCGCGCCGTGCTGCCTTCGCTGGTGGAGAAGCGCTCCGGCAAGATCGTCGTCATCGTCTGCGGCGGCGCCGGCCATCCCCGGCCCAATTTCGCCGTCTATGCCGCCACCAAGGCAGCCGTCACCCGCTTCGTCGAATGCGTGGCCGAGGAAGTCAGCGGCGATAACGTGCAGATCAATTGCGTGGCGCCCGGCCGCAGCTACACGCACATGACGGACGAGATCCTGCGGGCGGGAGAAGAGAAAGCCGGAGCTCATGAAATCGCGGCGGCCCAACAGGTGCGCATCGATGGCGGCACGTCCGCGGAAAAACAAATCGCCCTGGTCGCGTTTCTGGCTTCGCCGCGTTCCAATCACATCAGCGGCAAGCTGGTAGAGTCCACCGACGATTGGAAGCGCTTCGAGAAGGAAAACATGCGGCCGGAGTTGTTCACGCTGCGGAGGGTGCAGCGGCTGTAGGGCGGTGGGGCAGGCGCTGTCGCCTGCCAACTGTTGCAATTGGGAGGCGAAAGCGCCAGGCGAAAGCGCCTGCCCCACTTCTTCGCTAATCCAGGGTTTTATGAAACCGCACCGCGCTTAGGGTCAGGACCGTGGCGCCAAAGAAGGTCAGCACCAGCATTTGCGGCCAGAGCACGGCCACGCCCACGCCCTTGATAAACACCCCGCGCACGATCTCCATGAAATAGCGCAGCGGGTTGAGGTAGGTGAGGTACTGCACGGCCACCGGCATGTTGCGGATGGGGAAGGTGAAACCGCTCAACATGAACGAAGGCGTGGTGAAGAAGAAGGATCCCATGTTGGCCTGCTGTTGCGTGCGCGAGATGGTGGAAAGAAACAGGCCCGCACCTAGCGCCGTCATCAGGAACAGCGCGGCGCAGAACATCAGCAACAGAAAATTGCCGCGAAAGGGAATGTGGAAAATCACGATCGCCGCGGTCGTCACCATCACCATGTTCACCATGCCGACGATCGCGAATGGAATCGTCTTGCCGAGCATCAGCTCGATGGGCCGCAGCGGCGTCACCATCAACTGCTCCATGGTGCCGATTTCCTTTTCGCGGATGATGGCCTGCGCCGTCAGCATCAGCGTGACCATCAGCAAAATGTTGGCCGCCACGCCGGGCACGAAATAGTTGCGGCTGCGCAGATCCGGATTGAACCAGACCCGCGTACCGGACTCGACCTGCCCCAGTTGCCGGGGCGCCGCCCGGCCGGGGCCGCGAATCATCAGGTTGATGGTCTGCCGGTTCTTGTGCTGCGCCGGGGAAACGTCGGCGGCGAATTCGTCGATCACCTGGCCGGCATAAGCCGAGACCAGCGAGGCGGTGTTGGAATTGGTGCCATCGAGCAGCACCTGCACCTGGGCCGTGCGCCGCTGGGCCAGATCGCGCGCGAATCCCGGCAGCACCGCAACCACGGCGTGCACCTCGCTGCGGTCGAGCAGGCGCTGCACGTCCTGCTCGCTTTGCGCGATGGCGGTCACCTGGAAACGGCCGGAGCCTTCAAACCGCGCCCGCAGCGCGCGGCTTTCCGGCGTGTGATCCATGTCCATCCAGCCGATCCGCGCATTATCCACATCCAGCGTCACGGCATAACCAAACACGATCAACTGGAGCAGCGGAGGCAGGAACAGCAAAACCCGCATGCGCGGCTCGCGCCACACCTGAAAGAATTCCTTGCGCAGCATCACGCCGATTCGTTCCCACATGCCTATGCCACTTTCTGCCGTTTCAGTTTTTGCGCCGCACGCCAGAACACGAATGCGCCGAAGATAGCCAGGAACAGCATCTGGTCCCAGATGACGCTCATGCCGACGCCTTTCAGGAACAGCGACTTGAGGATCGACACAAAATATCGCGCCGGCACCACCACGCTGATCACCTGGATCACCTTCGGC
>DASWZP010000300.1:0-14663 GCA_036404395.1 Bryobacteraceae bacterium
AGTCCCACCGCGATCTTGGCCAGTGGCACGCCGGTAGCCTTGCTGACGTAAGGCACGGTGCGCGACGCGCGCGGGTTGACCTCGAGTACGTATACCGTGCCGTTTTGAATCGCGTACTGCACGTTCATCAGGCCGATCACGTTGAGCGCTTTGGCCAGCCGCACCGTGTAGTCTTCGATGGTGCGGACGCTCTCGACCGCGAGCGATTGCGGAGGCAGCACGCACGAGCTGTCGCCGGAATGCACGCCGGCTTCCTCGATGTGCTCCATGATGCCCGCGATCAGAACGCCGCCGCCCGAATCGGCCAGCGCATCCACGTCCACCTCCGTGGCGTCTTCGAGGAACCGGTCGATCAGCACCGGACGATCCTGCGAAAACGTCACGGCTTCGCGCATGTACTGGCGCACCATCTCTTCGTCGTAGGCGATCACCATGGCGCGGCCGCCCAGCACATAGCTGGGCCGCACCAGCACCGGGAAACCGAGGCGCCGCGCCACCTCGCAGGCTTCCTCGGCGTTGGTAGCGGTCCCGTTGGCGGGGCAAGGAATGCCCAGATCGTCGAGCAGCTTGCCGAACAGCTTGCGGTCTTCCGCCAGGTCGATGTTCTTCGGATCGGTGCCGATGATCGGAATCCCCAATCGCTGGAGCGGCAACGCCAGCGTCAGCGGCGTCTGGCCGCCGAACTGAACGATCACGCCATCCGGTTTTTCCGTGTCGCAGATGTTTAAAACATTTTCGAGCGTCAGAGGTTCGAAGTAGAGCCGGTCGCTGGTGTCATAGTCGGTCGAGACGGTCTCCGGGTTGCAGTTCACCATGATCGACTCGACGCCCATTTCCTGCAACGCGAAGGATGCGTGGCAGCAGCAGTAGTCGAACTCGATGCCTTGCCCGATGCGGTTGGGCCCGCTGCCCAGGATGACGACTTTCTTGCCGCTGGAAGGCTCGGCCTCGCACGCGGTTTCGTAATTCGAATAAAGATACGGCGTGAAGCTTTCGAACTCCGCGGCGCAGGTGTCCACGCGGCTGAACACCGCGGCGACGCCCAGCGTTTTGCGCCGGCTCCGCACCGCCTGCTCATCGACGCTCCAGGTCTTCGCAAGCTGCGCGTCCGAGATGCCGCACCGCTTGGCGCGGCGGAACAAGGCGGCTGGCGCGCCGTCGAGCGTGGTCTCGCGCAGCTCGGCTTCGAAATCCACCACCTCTTTCATCTGCCGCAGGAACCACGGGTCGATGGAGGTCATCTCCTGGATCTCTTCCACGCTGTAGCCATTGGCCAGGGCGAAGCGAATGTAGCCCAGGCGGTCGGGCGTGGGCGTGATCAGCTTTTGCGCCACCAGCGCCGGATCGAATTTCTCCGAGCCGAAAGCCTTGCCGGTCTCCAAACTGCGGATGCCCTTCCACAGCGCTTCTTTGAAGGTGCGCCCGATGGCCATCACCTCGCCGACCGATTTCATCTGCGTGCCCAGCGTCGCATCCGCGCCGGGGAATTTTTCGAAAGCCCACTTGGGAATCTTGGCCACCACGTAGTCGATGGTGGGCTCGAAACAGGCCGGCGTCTTGCGCGTGATGTCGTTCGCGATCTCGTCGAGCCGGTAGCCCACGGCCAGCTTGGCGGCGATTTTGGCGATCGGGAAGCCGGTGGCTTTCGACGCCAGCGCCGAGCTGCGCGAAACGCGCGGGTTCATTTCGATGATCACCATCCGGCCGTTGGCGGGGTTGATGGCGAATTGCACATTGGAACCGCCGGTATCGACGCCGATCTCGCGCAGGCACGCGATGGCCGCGTCGCGCATCATCTGGTACTCGCGGTCGGTCAGCGTTTGCGCCGGGGCCACCGTGATCGAATCGCCGGTGTGGACGCCCATCGCGTCGAAGTTTTCGATCGAGCAGACGATGATGCAATTGTCGGCCAGGTCGCGCATCACCTCCAGCTCGAATTCCTTCCAGCCGAGCGCGCTCTCTTCGATCAGCACCTCGTGGACCGGCGAAAGCGCCAGCCCGCGCTCCAGGATTTCGTCCAGATCTTCCTTGTTGTAGGCGATGCCGCCGCCCGTGCCGCCCAGCGTGAAACTGGGCCGCAGGATGCACGGGAAGCCGATCCGCGCGGCGAACTTCTGCCCGCGGTCCAGGCTGTTGACAAGCTGCGATTCCGGCGTTTCCAGGCCGATCTTGCGCATGGCGTCCTTGAACAGAAGCCGGTCCTCGGCCTTCTTGATGGCGTCGATCTTGGCGCCGATCAGCTCCACGCCGTACTTCTCCAGTATCCCGGCCTCGGCCAGCTCCACCGCCAGGTTCAACCCGGTCTGTCCGCCGACGGTGGAAAGCAGCGCGTCGGGCCGTTCACGGCGGATGATCTCTTCGAGATAGGTCACCGTCAGCGGCTCGACGTAGGTTTTATCGGCCAGCTCCGGGTCGGTCATGATGGTGGCCGGATTCGAATTCACCAGCACCACTTCGAAGCCGTCGGCGCGCAACGCCTTGGCCGCCTGGGTTCCCGAATAGTCGAATTCGCAGGCCTGGCCGATGACGATGGGGCCGGACCCGATGATGAGGATGCGATGGAGATCGTTGCGTCGCGGCATCCGTTATTTCCCCGCCCCCGGCTGGCTCTCGCGCATCAGCTTGATGAATTCGTCGAACAGGTAATGCGAATCGTGCGGGCCGGGCGCAGCCTCCGGGTGATACTGCACGCAGAACGCCGGATGGCGGCGATGGCGGAAGCCCTCCAGCGTCTGGTCGTTGAGATTCCAGTGGGTGATTTCCACGTCGTTCACGTTGAGCGAATCGGGGTCGACCGCGAAGCCGTGATTGTGCGACGTGATCTCCACCTTCTGCGTGAGCTCATTGCGCACCGGGTGGTTGGCGCCGCGATGGCCGAATTTCAGTTTGTACGTTTTGCCGCCACAGGCCAGGCCCAGCAACTGGTGGCCCAGGCAGATGCCGAACACCGGCTTGCGGCCGATCAGCTCGCGGATGTTGGCCACCTGCGCGACCAGCGGTTCGGGATCGCCGGGGCCGTTCGAGAGGAACACGCCGTCTGGCTTGAGTGCGAGCACGTCTTCAGCCGAGGTCAGCGCCGGAACCACCGTGACGCGGCAGCCGGCATGCACCAGCCGGCGCAGAATGTTGTGTTTGATGCCGAAATCGTATGCCACCACGTGGTAACGGACCTCCGCCGGCTTGCCTATCCGTTGCGATGGAGAGCACGGTTCCACCGGCGCGGTCCATTCGTATGGTTCGGGCGTGCTCACCAGGCTGGCCAGATCGAGCCCGGCCATGGTCGGAATCGAGCGGGCTTTTTCGACCAACCGTTGCGCGTCCGATTCCACCGCCGAGAGAACCCCGCGCATCACGCCGCGGCTGCGCAGATGGCGCACCAGCGCGCGCGTATCCAGATCCGAAACGATGGGAACGCCGCCCGCGCCCAGGAACTCGCCGGCCACCGTATCGGAGCGCCAGTTGCTCGCCAGCGCCGAGAATTCGCGCACCACCAGCCCCTCGATGTAAGGCCGCAGGCTTTCGTTATCGTCGCGGCTGGTTCCATAGTTGCCAATCTGCGGGTTGGTGAGGATGACGATCTGGCCGGAGTACGACGGGTCGGTGAATACTTCCTGGTAGCCGGTGAGCGCGGTGTTGAATACGACCTCGCCGGCGCGCTCGGCGGGCGCACCAAAACTCCGGCCCTCGAAGACCGTTCCGTCTTCCAGGGCGAGGATTGCAGTATTCAAGTTAGGCTGTTCCTCCCGGGGAGTGGGTAACGCCTATTTTAGCAGGTTGGGGAAAAACCCGGTCGAGCCGCGACCGTCAGGGAGCGGTTGCTGACGATTGGACTGGCTGTCTCGCGGCAATCCCTTACTTCGGCTTGACCCCGTTACCGCCATTAATGCCGTTTTGCTCCGAATGCCCGTTGCCCAGTTCGCGCAGCACGTCGCCCACTACTTCTTCCTTGCGCTCGGAATGAAACTCGTCGCTCATCCGGCGCAGGGCGACGCCGATCACGTCGCGGTGGTGCAGTTTCGATCCCGGGCCCATGCCGCTCAGTTCGAGCCATAGCTTGTGCGCCAGCGCGACGTCCTCGGGCCAGAGGCGCGGCGGGTGTGGGCCCAAGTTAAAGAACACGACGTCCTTCTCGTTCTCGAGCACGATCTCGAGCGATAGCGACGGCCGCGGTTCCGGCAACTGCTCCCAGAAGGCGCCCACCGCAGCGCCTTGCTCGGGTGGTGTCAGCTTGGGCGACAGGCCCATCACGATGCGCGAGCTTCGCAGCCGCGCCGCCGTCTGCACGATAGCCTCATAGGGGTCCGTGCCCGGTACCACCATCAGTTCCACGTGCTTGCCGGCCTTTTCCCCCAGTGTGACCACGTGGCTGAACACATTGGTCTCGGCTTCGGAGAAAAGCTGTTCGGTATCGAGCGGGTGCTCGCCGGAAGCCGCCTGCGTGACCTGTCGCACCGAAAGCACCACGATGTCCATCCTGCGCGTGTCGGTCTTGTGCAGAATCCGCGCCAGGTGTTGCAGCCGGTTGGGATTTCGCACCGCTACCAGCACGTTGCCCGGCCGCACGCCCACCGAACCCGCGGTCAGATCGTCGCGCGCATCCAGCCGGAATTTTTCCATCTCCTCCCCGTGCGCCGCCCTGCGTTTCCGGTTGTAAATATCGGACAGCTCGAAGACGATGAAGAAGGCGATGGTGAAACTCACGCCGGAGATGGTCGCCACCCTCTTGGTCAGCACGTTGATAATGGCCAGGGCGAAAAGCGCCACCGTGATCGCCATCAGGCCCAATGGAATCTCCGTCTTTCCGATGTGGAAATTCAGCGGCACCTTCCATTCGCGCCCTTCCGGCTGCTTGTAGCGCAGCACCAGCACCGAAAGCGCCTTCATGGCGAAGCTCCACACCACACCGAAGGCGTAAGCTTCACCCAGCATGTAGACATCGCCGCGGCTGATCAGGATGGTGATCAGTTGCAGCCCCACGATCACGTTGATGAGGCGCGACGTGGTGCCGAACTTCTTGTGCGGATGCCGGAACCAGTCGGGCAGCACGCCGTCTTCCGCCACGCGGTTGAGCACGCCGTTGGAACCGATGATGGCTGTGTTTACCGCCCCGGCGAGAATCAGCGTCCCCACCAGCACGACGAAGCCATGAAACAGCAGGCGCACCGAAACGGGCCCCACCAGGAACATCGAAAGGCCGCCGATCAAATTGTCCAGAAACTGCTGCCGTTGCGCGTCCGGGATGATCATCACGGCAAAAAACGAGACCAGCGAAGTGAACAACATGCTGTAGATGAAGATCACGAACCCCGCGCGTTCCAGGTTCTTCAGCTTGGGATGCGCGATCTCGCGGTTCACTTGCGCCAGGCTCTCCTCGCCGCTCATGGCGAGCAGGGAGTGGCCGAGGCCGATCATGATGGCGATCGCCGTGATCGATGGCGCCACCGTCCCCTTCAGCCAGCCCAACGCCTCAGGGCTGAACTTGATGTTGGCGGGTATGGGAAGCGGCACCGGCTGGTAGCCCTTCTTCAAAATGGTGACGATGCACCAGACGATCAGAATCACCACCATGACCGTGGTGATCTGCATGATGCGCAGGGCCTTCTCGCTCGATTCATGGATGCCGATGATGTTCTTGCGCCAGAAATAAACCGTCACCACCGCCGCAAACACCGCCGCGAAGGTTGGCGGGTTGACGTGCAGGTTGGGCATCCCGAACCGTGGGCCGACTTCATTGATCAGGCCGCCTAGGTACAAGCCCGCGCTGACCGCGCTGATGGGGCCGGTCAGCACGTAATCGAACATCAGCGCCGACACCGAAAACTTGGCCAGCGTGCCGCCCATCGCCTCGTGCACCACTTTGTACACGCCGCCGCGCACGAACATCGAGCAGCTCTCGATATAGATGGCGCGCACCGCGTATGAAAAAAGCATGATCGACAGGATGAACCATGGCGCCGCTTTGCCGATGGCCGTTTCGGCGATGCCGCCCACGTAGTAGGCCGAGCTGGCCAGATCGCTCAGGACGATGGCCGCCGCCCGCCAGAACGAAATGAAGGACAGCATCACGGTGGTGGCGACCACGACTTTCACCGCCGCCGGACGTTGCTGGTTGGTCACTAGATGGTTCTCCCCCGCTCGGCCGAAGGGGCTGCGCATTACGACTGCGCCTGCGAGGTGCTGACGGGTTGGAACTGGAATGCGATCTGTCCTACGTGGGACTGCGCCCCAAACTGATATCCCCGCCCCCAAGTGGAGCTCGGCCACAACATATTAGCATATGTGAGGGGGTTGAAATGTCGCAGTCCCACGCCGAATCGTTGGCGCGCCAGGTTATCGCACGGCTGCGCTCGGCCGGACACCAGGCCTGGCTCGTCGGCGGCTGCGTGCGCGACCTGCTGCGCGGCGCCGCTCCCAAGGATTTCGATATCTCCACCGATGCGCGCCCGGATCGCATCATGGACCTGTTCCCGCATTCCGGCCTGGTCGGTGCGCACTTCGGAGTGGTTCTGGTGCGTGACGCCTTCGCGCAGGTGGAAGTCGCCACCTTCCGCAGCGACCACGAATATGAGGACGGCCGCCGGCCCAACGCCGTGCACTTCGAAACCGACCCGAGGGCCGACGTGCTGCGCCGCGACTTCACCATCAACGGCCTCATGATGGATCCCATGGAGGGCCGTGCCGACGCCGGAAACGTGGGGCAGGCGCTTCCGCCTGCCAACCTCGCGACGCCCGCCGGTGGCGACGCCGACGCCGGCAATGTGGGGCAGGCGCTTCCGCCTGCCAACTCGCCTGCCGACCTCACCGTGCTGGATTACGTCGGGGGCCGTGCCGATCTCGATGCCCACCTCATCCGCGCCATCGGCGATCCCGACGCACGCTTTCGCGAGGACCATCTGCGCTTGCTGCGCGCCGTGCGCTTCGCCGCCCGCCTGGGATTCACGATTGAGCCCGCCACTTTCGCCGCCATCCGCCGCCATGCCTCCCTGATTACGCGCGTATCGGCCGAGCGCGTACGCGACGAGCTGGCCCGCATCCTCACCGAAGGCGGCGCCGCTCACGGTCTGGACCTGCTCGACGAAAGCGGCCTGCTGCCCGTGCTGCTGCCCGAAATTACCGCCATGCACGGCGTCGAGCAGCCACCCGAGTATCACCCCGAAGGCGACGTCTGGACGCACACGCGCCTGCTGCTCGCTAGTCTCGACCACGCCACGCCGACGCTCGCTCTGGGCGCGCTGCTCCACGACGTGGGCAAGCCGCCCGTGTTCCGCGTGGCGGATCGCATCCGCTTCGACGGGCACGTCGAGAAGGGCGTCGAGATGTCCCGCGCGATTCTCACCCGCCTCCGTTTCTCGCGCGATGACGCCGCGCAGGTGGAGTCGCTGGTGGCGCATCACATGCACTTCAAAGACGTGGGCCGCATGAGAGAGAGCACGCTCAAGCGCCTGATGCGCCTGCCCCGCTTCGACGAGCACCTCGAGTTGCACCGCCTGGACTGCCTGGCGAGCAACGGTCGCCTGGAAACCTACCACCTGGTGAAGCGGAAGTTCGAGGAGATGACCGCCGAAGAGATCAAACCCGCCCCGCTGATCACCGGCGCCGACCTGATCGCCGCCGGCTACCGCCCCGGCCCCCGTTTCGCCGAGATCCTCTCCGCCGTCGAAGACGCCCAGTTGGAGCATCACCTAAGCACGCCAGCCGAAGCGCTGGAGTGGGTGTTGGCGCAGTGGCCCCTGGAGGATGGGGGTTAGCGGGGCTAGCACTCTGACCTCGGAATTCGATGCCGTTGGGGAACAGCTTCCTGACGGTCGGGCTCCGAATTATCCTCGTGATCGCCAGCCCCTAAGTCGTCGCCTGCGCTTCCCTTTGTACCACCGCACCGGCCCGCTCGCCGCTCAGCCGCTCCATGTACACGTAGATCACCGGCGTGATATACAGCGTCAGGAACTGGCTGACCAACAGGCCGCCGACAACCGCCAGGCCTAGCGGCTGGCGCGCGTCGCCGCCTTCGCCATAGCCGAGCGCAATCGGCAGCGTGCCGAACAGAGCCGCCACCGTCGTCATCATGATGGGCCGGAAGCGCCGCATGCAGCCCTCCCAGATGGCTTGCTCGGCCGAGAGCCCTTCCTTGCGCTTGCCAATCGCGAAATCGATCATCATGATGGCGTTTTTCTTCACCACGCCGAACAACATGATGATGCCGACAAACGCGTAGAGGTCGAGCTCCTTGTGGAACAGCAGCAGGGTGAGCAGCGCGCCGAATACGGCCGAGGGCAGACCGGAGAGAATCGTGATGGGGTGAATGAAGCTTTCGTACAACACGCCCAGCACGATGTAGATCACCAGAATGGCGACGATCAGCAGCAGCGTCAAATTGCGGAACGAATTCTGAAACTCCTTCACGGTTCCCTGGAAGCCGGTCGAGATGGTGGAGGGCATGTGGAGGTCGAGGATGGCCTGGTCCACCTGGTCCACGGCCTGCCCGAGCGAGAAGCCGGGCCGCAGGTTGAACGACGCGGTGACGGCGGGCAATTGGCCGTAGTGGTTGATGTTGAGCGCGCCGGTCTGGCGGTGGGTGCGGGTGACCGCGTCGAGCGGCACCAGCGACCCCTGCGAGGAGCGGATGTAGAGCTTCGACAGCGCGTCCGGCGTGCGCTGGTATTGCTTGTCGAGCTCGAGGATCACTTCGTACTGGTCGGCCGGCGCGTAGATCACCGACGCCTGGCGCTGGCCGAAGGCGCTGTAGAGCGCATCCTGGATCTGCTGCGCGGTGACGCCGAGCGCCAGCGCGCGGTCGCGGTCGATCTCCACCATCAACTGCGGCGCGGCGATATGCAAGTCGTCGCTGACGCCGACGAAGCCGGGAATCTGCTGCATCTTGGCGGTGAGCTTGGGCGCCCACGCGTAGAGCTCCTTCAGGTCGGGGCTCTGCATGGTGAGCTGGTAATCCGCCGCGCCGAACTGGCCGCTGACGGAGATAGGCGGCGGGTTCTGGAGGATGGGGAACAGCGCCGGCACGGCCATCACCTTAGGCAGCAGGGCTTCGATGGTCTGATCGACGGAAAGGGCCCGCTGGGCGCGCGGCTTCATGTTGGCGAAGAAGAACGCCTCATTGCCGGCGATGACGAACGAGCCCACGTCCGAGACGCCCGGTTGGGCACGCACGATTTCCGAGATGGCGCGGTGGTGGCGGGCCATATTCTCGAACGAAATATCCTGCGGCCCGAGTGTGATTCCGAAGAAGAAATCCGAATCCTGCGACGGGATGAACCCGGTGGGCATGGTCTTGAACAGATATATGGTGCCCACCAGCATCAGCACCGCGACCCCCAGCGTCACCAGCTTAAACCGCATGGCGATCGCGAGCGTGAATTCGTACCAGCGCTCGGTCAGTTTGTGGCCGCGCTCCAGGGTGCGGTACAGCAGGCCGTGGCGCGCTTCGCGTTCGCTGCGCAGAAACCGGCTGCCCAGCATCGGCGTCAGGCTCAGCGAGACGAAGCCGGAAATCAGAATCGCCACCACAATGGTGACCGAAAACTCGTGCAGCAGCCGGCCCACGATCCCGGCCATGAAAAGCACCGGAATGAACACCGCGACCAGCGAGAAGGTCATCGAGAGAATGGTGAAACCGATCTCGCGCGAAGCGGCAATGGCGGCTTCCATGCGCGACTTTCCCATCTCCATGTGCCGTACGATGTTCTCCAGCATCACGATGGCGTCATCCACCACGAAGCCCACCGACAGAGTGAGCGCCATTAGCGACAGGTTGTTCAGGCTGTACCCCAGCAGGTACATCATGGCGAAAGTGCCGATGATCGAAAACGGCACCGCGGCGCCGGGAATCAGCGTCGCGGAAATGTTGCGCAGAAACAGGAAAATCACCAGCACCACCACGCACACCACCAGGGTGAGAGTGAACTCGACATCGTGAATCGACTGGCGCACGGATTCGGAAGCGTCGAATGCCACCGAAAGCTTCACCGCCGGTGGAACCTCTTTTCCGAGATCCCGCAGCAGGCGCTTGACGTTGTCCACCACTTCCACCGTGTTGGTGCCGGGCTGGCGGTTGACGGCCAGGATCACGCCGCGCTCGTTGTTATACCAGGCGATCAGCTTGTCGTTTTCGACGCCATCCACCACGTTGGCGAGCTGGTCCAGGCGCACCGGGGCGCCGCCGCGCCAGGAGACGATGATGGGCCGGTAGGCCGCGGCATTGAGCAGGCCGCCGCTCGATTCGATGGTGAAGGCCTGCTTGGCGCCGTCCAGCCGCCCGGTCGGCAAATTGGTGTTGCTGGAGGAGATGGCGTTTTGCACTTCGTCAATGCCGATGTTGTGGACGGCGAGCTTATCGGGATCCACCTGCACGCGTACGGCGTACTTCTGCTCCCCATAAACTTGCACGCGCGCCACGCCGCTGACCATGGAAATGCGCTGGGCCAGCAGAACGTCGGCATAATTGGTCACCGTATACAGCGGCAGGGTGTCGGAGACCAGCGACAGGTAGAACACCGGTTGCTCGGCCGGGTTGACCTTCTGATAGGAGGGCGGCCGCGGCATGCTGGCCGGCAATCTTCCACCGGCCGCGGCGATGTGGGCCTGGATATCCTGCGCGGCGGCGTCGATGCTGCGGTCCAGCGTGAACTGCACGGTGATATCGGTGCTGCTCTGCGAATTCACCGAGTTCATCGATTGAATGCCGGCGATAGTGGAGAACTCGCGTTCGAGCGGCGTAGCGACGGAGGATGCCATCGTCTCCGGGCTCGCGCCAGGCAGCGCCGCGCTCACTTCAATGGTCGGGTAATCGACGCTGGGCAGCGCGGCCACCGGCAGTGCGCGAAACGCCACCGTCCCGAACAGCAGGATGGCGAAGCACACCAGCGTCGTCATGATCGGGCGGTCGATGAAGATGCGCGAGAGGTTCACAGCGGCCCCGTTCCCAGCTTGGCTGGATCCACCGGCACGATCTGCGCGCCGGGGAAGATGCGCAGTTGCCCGTCGGTGACCACGGTCTCGCCGGGTGCGAGGCCCTTCGAGATCACCACCTTGGCGCCCCAGGCGCGGCCCATCGTCACCGGGCGGACCTCCACGTGGTTATCCGGTTTGACGGCGTACACAAAATATCCCTGTTGGCCGCTCTGCACGGCTTCGGCCGGCGCCACCACGGCATTCTGAATGGTATCGAGCGTGAGCGTCGCGGTGACGAACTGCCCCGGCCACAACATGCGGTCGGCGTTCTCGAAGGTCGCTTTCAGATGAATCGTCCCGGTGGTCGAATCCACCGTGTTATCCACCACCGAAAGATAGCCGTTGGCGGCGCGGCCGGGGTCGTCCTGCGATTCGACTTTCACGGCCAGCTTGCGGCCCTCGCCGGCCAACCGGCGGATGGCGCCCAGGTACTCTTCCGGCGCCGCGAAGTTGACGAAGATGGGCGACACCTGGTGAATCACCACCAGCGCCACGTCGTTCACCTTGACCAGGTTGCCCGGGTGCACCAGCAGGTTGCCGGTGCGGCCGGAAATCGGCGCGCGAATCTGGCAGTAGACCAGATCGAGCTTGGCACGCTCCACCGCGGCCTGGTCGGAATCGAGCGCCGCTTTGGCCGTATCGATGGTCGCCAGTGTGGAGCGCGCCGAAGCGCTGGCCGCATCCGCGCTCGACTGCGCCTGGTCGTAGACCGAGTGCGGCGTCAGCCCGCTCTTGTTCAGCTCCGCCTGCCGCTGGGCGTCGCCCTGGGCGAAGTGCGCGGTGGCTTTGTCGCGCTCCAGCGCGGCTTCGGCCTGCGCAATCTGCGCCTTGTCCCGCTCCACCGCCGCTTGCGCCTGCCGCAGCGCGTCGTCGAATGGCCGCGGATCGATCTCGAACAGAAGATCGCCCTTGGCCACGTTCTGTCCTTCGGTGAAGTGCACGGCCATCAATTCGCCCGCCACCTGCGATTTGATTTGAACAATCGCCGAGGCCTCCACCGTCCCCACCACCTTGAGCTCGGTAGGAACCGATTCCTGCGACACCTTGGCCACCGACACCGGTACCACCGGCATGCCGCCCATCCCAGGCCGCGCCGCTTTCTGCTGGCAGCCCGTCAAAGCCAAACCCACGGCCAATACGACCAAGACGTTTTTCACTGGATTTTTCCCCGAAATTCGCAGTGTATCAGGTACGCACGAGGCCGGCGAGAGGTTCCAACCCTCCGGTCGAATCTTCCTTACAATAGGAACTCGCCGCCATGGACAATCTCACCCACACCGCGATCGGCCTTTTCCTGGCGCGGGCCGGCGCGGGGAAGTGGTCGCCGCGCGCAACCGCGATTCTGCTGGTGGCATCCAACGCACCGGACATCGACGTGGTGACCGGTGCCGCCGGTCCGCTCGCCTACCTGCACTATCACCGGGGCATCACGCACGCGCTTGTCGCCATGCCCGTGCTGGCATTGCTGTCCGTGGTGTTGGTGCGCCTAGCGGGGAGGAAACCGCTCTATTGGCCGGGTGCATTGGCGGCCGCGATGCTCGGCGTGGCCTTCCATCTCTTACTCGATTGGACCAATGTCTACGGCATCCGGCTGCTGCTGCCTTTCTCCGGCCGCTGGCTGCGCCTGGATTCGACCGCCGTGGTGGATTTGTGGATCTGGGCCATCGCGGCGGCTGCCCTGGTGGGACCATTTCTGGCGCGCATGGTCGGCTCCGAGATCGCTTCCGGGGGCGCCAAGCCGCGCCACCATGGCCGCGCCGCCGCCGTGTTCGCTCTGGCTGCCGTGATGGTCTTAGAGTGCGGCAGGCTGATTCTGCACGGGCGCGCCGTGGCGATGCTCGAAGCGCGAGCTTACCAGGGAGATTCGCCCACCCGAGTGGCGGCCTTGCCCAATCCGTTCAACCCGCTGCGCTGGCGCGGCCTGGCCGAAACCCCCGCCTTTTACGCCGTCACCGATCTGGATGTGACCGGCGATTTCGACCCCACCCGCGCGCTGATCCTCTACAAGCCCGACGCCGATCCGGCGCTCGATGCCGCCGCGCGCACGCCCGTCTTTCGCGAATTCCTGCGATTCAATCAGTGCCCGCTGTGGCGTGTCACCCCAGCGCCCGCGCTCGACGGCGGCAGGCTGGTGGAACTGTTCGACCTGCGCTTCGGCACGCCATCGGCTCCCGGCTTCCAAGCCACCGCGCTGGTGGACGCGCAGCTCCGCGTGTTGGACGCCACTTTCCGCTTTGGCGCCCTGCGCCCTCGATGATGCGCTACCTGTCACCGCCCGTAGGGGCCGGGCATGCCCGGCCCGCGGCTGCCTCGACCATCAGTCACAACCAATCCCCTCCCTGTGAAACGGTCGCCTAAGGCATCCTTGGTTCCTATCTAAGCCCTCCGCCCGATTTCCAAAAACTCGTATTTACCCCAGAATGGAATCGTGCATTCCCCCGATACGGACGCGGTCCTTGATAAGAACCAACTCCGCGATATCACCATGGACGATGCGGAGCTGATGCGGGAGATTCTGGCGGCGTTGCTCGCCGATACCTCACAGCAGATGGGCTTGCTCGAGGCCGCCATCCGCGCGCAGAACACGGCTCAGTGCATGCGGCTAGCGCACTATTCCAAAGGCGCGTGTGCCAACGTGGGCGCCAACCGCGCGGCGGGCATGTTCAAGCTAATCGAGAGCAAGGCGGCGGGTGGCGAGTTCTCCGAGTGCGTCGAGTCACTGGCTTCGCTGGTACGGGAAATGGACCTGCTGCGCGCCGAAACCGCCGCGTTGTAGCGCTTGCCCCTGTGGGGCATGTTGGCAACCTGCGGCCGATTGCCAATCGGCCTGCACGGCGTTGTCTCGCTGTGGTCGAGCTACTCCGTTCCCGCCGCTGCCCGCAACCGCTTGACCCCGTCTCCGCATAGCACGGCCGCATGTCTCGACTCCGGCTGTAAACCACCCAGCGCAGCTTCGATCGCAGCCGGCTCGAATGCCGCCAGTTCCTCGCGCCGCTTCCCCAGCAGCCATTCCGTCAAGGCCGAGCCGGCGGCGATGGATGCCGTGCAGCCACGCACTTTGTAACGCACTTCCACCACGCACCCCTCCGCGAAACGCGCCGACAACCGCAGGATGTCACCGCATGCGGGATTGGAAACCTCCACCGTGACCGCCGGCGCCGGCAACTCTCCCACATTGCGCGGATTCTGAAAGTGATCGAGCAACCGCTCCGAGTACATATCCGGTGACCTTATTATGCACGATGGAACGCGGACGGACCGCGCGCCGTTACAATGTCTATCGATGCCTGAATTCGACGTGGTGGGCGTGGGCCTCAATGCCACCGACACGCTGCTGATGGTGCCGCATTTCCCGGCCTATGCCGGCAAGGTGCCGTACGACGCGGAAGTGATGAGTCCCGGCGGCCAGGTAGCCAGCGCCATGGTGACGTGCGCGCGGCTGGGGCTGCGGGCGAAATATATAGGCACGGTGGGCGACGACGAGCGCGGCCGCATCCAGATGGAAAGCCTGCGCTCCACCGGCGTGAACCTGGACCACGTGCAACTGCGGAAGGGCTGTTCCAACCAATCCGCCTATATCATCGTCGATCGCTCCACCGGCGAGCGCACGGTGTTGTGGCGGCGCGACGATTGTCTCCGCATCGATCCCGCCGAGATCGCGGATGAGCAGATCACCGGCGCGCGCCTGTTGCACATCGACG
>DASWZP010000301.1:0-4209 GCA_036404395.1 Bryobacteraceae bacterium
ACCGGAATGCCGCGCATAAAGATGGCGGCCAGAAAACCGCCCATGTCGGTGACAATGCCGCCGCCGAAAGCCAGAACTACGCTCGAGCGGTCGCCGCCGGCCAGCACCATCCGCTCGGCGAGGCTCTCCAGCGGCGCCATCCGTTTGTTCTCTTCGCCGCCCGGCAGGTAGAGAACTTCGTGAGCCATCTGCCCCAGGCCGCGGACGAGCGCTGCGCCCTGGTGCCGCCAGACATCCTCGGTCGAGACCACGAATACCTTGCCGGCGCGGGCAGGCACGAACTCAGCCGCGTGGCCAAGGATGCCGCGTTCGACGATGGCGTTGTAACACCCCTGCGGCGTTTCGACGCGGAAAGAGAGCATACGCACTTTGTACCACGCGGGAGGATTGCGAACGGCGGCGAAGTCGGAAAAAGAACACCGGCGGCAAGAACGCTGGCGCTGCGGACATCTCGCGAAGATGTGGAAGTTACGGTTGGCAGGCGGAAGCGCCTGCCCCACTTTGCTCAGCGATGCTGGCCGGCGGCCATGGCGGCGAACAGGGCGGCCAGTTCGTGCTCCGACGAGCCGGCGAACAGGTTACTCGGAAAACGCCGGTAAGTTCCGATCTCGTTGTAGATCGAATTCTCCTGGCTGTCATTCAGCGCCAGTCCGGCCAGGTATTGCAGCCGCAGGTTGCCGTCGCGATTGATTTGGGCGCCTTCCAGCCACGGCCGCAGCTCGGCTGCCTGGCCCGCGTAAACCGACAGCAGGTCCGGCAGGGAGTGGAAGCCCACCTCGCGCAAAGACTCGACCACGCGCGCATGATCCGGCCGCGCCAGGCGGGTTTCGAGCTGATCCAGGTTGATCCGCATGGGTTCGACCTGGCCCAGCAGGAAAAGGTCGTAGCCGCCGCCATTCAACTCGTTCGCCCACACCGTGCCGTGCGGGAACGCTTCGAAAAAGGTGGCGATCTCGCTCTTCACCGTATCCGCGTCGCTCTCATACAAGGGCACCCACTGGGTAACGATGCCGCCCGGATTCAGGTGTTGCTTCGCCAGTTCGAAATACTCGCGCGAGTAAAGCGTGGCGCTGCCCTTCACCCAGGGATGGATGGGATCCGAAGTGATGATGTCGAACTTCTCCGGCGTGGTGAGCACGAAGTGGCGCGCGTCGTCATAGACGATGCTTGTGCGCGGATCGTGGACGACGTCGAAATTCTCGCGGCCGAAATAGCGCGCGGCGGTGGGGGGGACGAGCGGCTCCATTTCGCAGATGACGATGCGCCGCACCTCCGGATGCACGACGAACGTTCCCGCCGTGACGCCCGCGCCGAAACCGACCACCAGCACCGATTGCGGGTTGGGATGGAGCAGCGCCGGCAGGTGGCCGAGCATGCGCTGCAACCGCATGTCGTAACTTTCGGTAGAGGCTTCCACCTTTCCGCTGACGTGGAACTGCACGGCGCCGTCGTCCCATTGCGAGATGGCGATCGAAGAGTTGATGCCTTCGCCCCAGTAGAGGATTTTGGCGCGGTTGGCGGAAGTCATAATGCGCCGGCCGAAGGCGATCAGCATGGGCGGCGGCGGTTGAACGCCGCGGGCCAGAAAGAACGCGCCTGCCACGGTGGCGGCTGCCGCGAGCGCGGTTGCCGCGTGGGGCTTGGCGCGAATCGCAGGCGTCAGCATGAACAGCGCGCCCGCGGCGGCCAGCAGGATGAGCGCGCGCTCGGCGCCGGCGGTGCCGATCCACGGAATCAAAACGATGCTGAAGCCAAGCGCGCCCGCAATCGCACCGAGCGTGTTGGCGGCGTAAACTCCCGCCACCAGCCGTCCGGGATCTTCGCCCGGTCGAGCGGCGGCGGCCAGCGCCAAGGGAAAACTCGCGCCCCACAAGAGAGTAGCCGGCAGAATCGCCCACAGCACGCGCACCAGGTCGGTTTGAAACATGTACCACGCGCCGGTAGCCAGCAGCGGGTTCACCGGCCACCACGGCAGCGATTGGGAGATCTGCAACGCGGTCCAGGCGATGGCCGCCACCAGCAGCGCCTGGGCAACTCCAAGCGCCAGGCGGGGCCGGACTGCCCGCGAAATCAGCGCGCCCGCCGCGCCGCCGATTCCCAGGCCGGCCAGGAAAACGGCGAGGATGATGGAGAATGTGTAGACGGTGGCGCCCAGCAACAGTCCCAGCAGCCGCGTCCACACCACTTCGGCGCCCAGCGCGCAGGCGCCCGAGATGGCGATGGTCACATGCGCCGGCCAATAGCCTTTCGCGTCCGGCGGCGCAACCGTCGGGACGAACGGTTGCCCGGTGCGGCGGGCCAGCGCCAGGCTCGCGATTGCCACCGCGACGTTGATCGCCACCGCGCACAGGGTCGCCGTGGTCATGTCGGCGAACCGCAGCAACCAGAACCCCGCCAGCAGGCAGCCGAGCACGGCGCCGGCGGTGTTCGCGCCATAGAGCAGCCCCATCCTCGAGATGCCCTCGGGAGTGGATTCGAGCCAACGCGAAGCCGCCGGCAGCGAAGCGCCCATCAGCAACGTCGGCGGCAGCAGGCACAGAGACGCGACCAAAGCGCGCAACAGAATGGCCGGCATACCGTGACCCACCGCTGCCACATAAGCGTAGTTCGCGAGCGGCATCACCAGCAGCACCAGCACGGCCGCGGCGCCGATGCCGAGTTCGACATACGCATAAACACGCAGGGGGTGCATGCGGCGCGCGACGCCCACCCGCGGCAAGGCCAGGCTGCCCAGGCAAAGCCCGCCCATGAAAGTGGCCAGCAATACGCCGAGCGAAACCGCGGTCGACCCGATCACCAGTTGCAGTAACTGGTACCAGACGATTTCATAGATCAACGCCGAGCAGCCGCTCAAGCCAAACAACAACAGCAGCGCCGGCAAGTAGCGCGTAGGGCCTGACTGCGGGGGAAGGTTCGAAGGCATGGGATGCGCCGCGGTTCGCGTGCAACGCGCGGTTCCCAGAATGATAGCACCGTGGTGTGGGGCAGGTTGGTTACTCGCGCGTGGCGATGGGGACCAGCGCGCCGTTGCGAATCGTGTAATCGTGGCCGCGCCAGCGCAGCGTGCGGCGGGTGAAGCTGGCGGCCCAGATGCCGAAGGCCACCGCGTCCCACAGCGGCACCAGCAACAGCTTGCGGGCGACTCCCGGCTGCCGCAGTCCCCAGGCGGCGATCATCCACGTCAGCAGCCACCGCAGGCCTAAGTACGTCCCCCAATAGGCCAGCGCCGCGGCGGCCGGCGCCAGTGCCACGGCCGCCAGCAACCACGGCACGGCTTGCGTGAACAGCAGTCCGAAGTGTCCCCACGGCCGCATGTGCCGCATCACCACCATCCAGCGCAGGCGCTTGTGGAGCAGCTCGCGCATGGAGGCGAAATCGGCCACGGTTTCCACCGTGTAGGGCAACAGCTTCACTTCGTAACCCTGCTCGGCGATGAGCCGGCCGACCAGCAGGTCGTCGCCGGGCAGGTTTTCGATGGCGCGGTAACCGCCGAAACCGGCCAGCCGCTCGCGCGTGGTGGCGATGGTGGGACCCAGCGCGAACTTGACGCCGTCCAACTGCCAGGCCACGATGATGCCGGCATAAAAATCCGATAACATGCCGGTGGAATGCAGGCAGTCGGCGAAGGTTTTCTCCTCCGCCGTCACGTAGAAGCAGGTGGCCGCGCCCACCTTGGGATCGGCCAGCGCCGCCACCACGGTGCGCAGATAATCCGGGCCCACGCGTACGTCGCTGTCGCTGATGACGAGGACCGGGTGCGCGGCTTCGGCGACCAGGCGGTCGAGCTTGGCCACTTTGTCGTTGGCGGCGTCGCGGCCGGAGCCGTAGAGCACGCGGATCGGCCGTTCCGGGAAGGCGCGCTGCAATTCCTCGATCACCGGCAGCGCGGGGTCTTGCGCGTCGCTGACGCAAAACAGCAGCTCGTAATCGGGGTAATCCTGGCGGCAGAAGCTGGCGAAGTTTTCGAACGCGTCCGGATCGGCGCCGCGGATCGGCTTCAAATTGCTGACGGCGGGCGTGAAGCCGGATTGGCCCGGCGCCCCACTGCGCGCCGCTCGGAAAAAACGCCACACGCTGAAAATGGCAATCGCATAATAAGCCAGCGGCGCGGCGGCGAGCGCGAGCAACGGGATCTCGATCGGATTCATCGGCAACTCAAGGCGGTGGGCAGAATCGAGAGACGTCGCCGGCGCCGCGTAAGGTTACAAA
>DASWZP010000302.1:0-9901 GCA_036404395.1 Bryobacteraceae bacterium
ACCGGTACCAGCGCCGCATGGCGCACATCGTCATCAGGGTGGCGGAGAAGGAAGCATAGATGGGACAGAAAGTTCATCCGTACGGTTTCCGGCTGGGATTCAACAAGCCATGGCGCTCGCGCTGGTTCGCCAAGCACGGCTATTCCAAACTGCTGCAGGAAGACGTCGAGCTGCGCCGCAACCTGACCGAGCGGCTGCAATCGGCCGGCGTCAGCTCGATTGAAGTCGACCGCCCCGGCAACAAACTGCGCGTCACCATCCGCACCTCGCGGCCCGGCATCATTATCGGACGCAAAGGCGCGGAAATCGAAAAGCTCAAGCAGGACCTGGCCAAGAAGACCCACCGCGAGGTTTTCATCGACATCCAGGAAGTGCAGAAGGCGGAGCTCGACGCTCAGCTCATCTCCGAATCGATCGCGCTGCAACTCGAGAAGCGTGTCGCCTTCCGCCGCGCCATGCGCAAGGCGGTGGATACGGCGATGCGATTCGCGACCGGACCGTTCGTCTGCAAGGGCATCAAGGTGCGCGTCTCCGGGCGCTTGAACGGCGCCGAGATCGCGCGCAGCGAATGGTACCTGCAAGGGCAACTTCCGCTGCACACATTGCGCGCCGATATCGACTACGGTTTTACGGAAGCGCACACCACGTACGGCGTGATCGGTATTAAGACCTGGATCTACAAGGGCGACATTCTGGATCTCAGCAAACGGCGCGGCAGCGGGCTGCCCGAGCCTGAGATGCGCCGCGAGCCGCGCGGCCGCGACCGGCGTGACCGCGACCGCGATCGCGGTGGCGATCGGGGTGGCCGTCCGCCCGAGCGCGCTTATGTGCCGCCGGTGGCGGCAACGCCGGAACCGGCTGGCCCGGCGCACCAGGTTGCTCCGGTCGATCTGCCGCGTCCGGCCATTCGCACCGCGGCGCCGATTCTGCCGCCGCTGATGTCGCCGCAGCAGCCTTCCTGGAAGGCCGAAGCGCGCCAGGAAGCCGAACCACAACCTGCTGAAACCACGGCGCCCGAAGCCGCCGCACCCGAGACCGCGGCGCCCGATACGACGCCCGCAGCCGGCGAGGGTGAGAACAAATAGGACTGAGCGAAAACCGCCATGATGATGCCAAAGAAGGTCAAATTCAGGAAGCAGCAGCGCGGGCGCATGACCGGCAAAGCCTGGCGCGGATCCACCATTTCTTTCGGCGAATACGGCTTGAAGGCGATGGAATGCGCCTGGATCACCGACCGCCAGATTGAGGCCGCGCGCATCGCCATGACGCGCTCCATCAAGCGCGGCGGCAAGGTGTGGATCCGCCTGTTTCCCGACAAGCCGATCACCAAGAAGCCGGCCGAAACCCGCATGGGCAAAGGCAAGGGCGCGCCGGAGCAGTGGGTGGCGGTGATTCGCCCCGGCAAGATTCTGTTTGAGATGGAAGGCGTGGACCGCGCCACGGCGATGGACGCGATGCGCCTGGCGGCCCACAAGCTGCCCATCAAGACCAAGTTCGTTACCCGGGAGAACGCGGAGTAAAGGATATGAAGTCGCAAAAGGTTCGCGATCTGGACGATTTGGAATTGCGGCGCCAACTCGCCGAAATGGAAGAGCAACTGTTTCGTCTGCACTTTCAGATGTCGATGGGGCAGATGGACGGCTTGAAGAAAGTCCGCAGCATGAGGAAGGTACGCGCGCGCATTTTCACCGTGCTGCGCGAGCGGGAATTGGCGGGGGCCGGGCAGGCGCAACCGGCGCCGGGAGCGAAGAAATAGGATGGCCGAACAGCAGCAGGCAGGTATCAAGAACGAGAAGATCGGCCAGGTGGTCTCCACCAAGATGACCAAGACCATCGTGGTGGAAGTGAGCCGGCGCGTGCCGCACCCGCTCTACCGGCGCATCATCGGCAAGCGGAAGAAGTTCTACGCGCACGACGAAGAGGGCGCTGCCCGGCTGGGCGATGTGGTGCGCATCGTCGAATGCCGCCCCTTGAGCAAGCTGAAGCGCTGGACGCTGGCCGAAGTGGTGCGCCGCGCCGCGCAGGTGGCTGTGCAGCCGGCGGAGCTGGACGTGAAGGTTTGAAGAAAGAAGACAGGAGTCAGGAGTCAGGAGTCAGAATGCGCGGTTTTACCTTCTGACTCCTGACTTCTGACTCCTGACTCCCTGGAGCTTTTCTTATGATTGGAATGCGAACGATTCTCGAAGTCGCCGATAATTCGGGCGCGCGCAAGCTCTCTTGCATTCTGCCGCGCGGCGGCGACCTGGGACTGCGCGCCGGTCTGGGCGACGTGGTGACCGCCAGCGTGAAAGAGGCCACTCCCGAGTCGCAGGTCAAGAAGGGCAAAGTGGTACGCTGCGTGATCGTGCGCATGCGCAAGGAGACGCGGCGCAAGGACGGCACCTACATCCGGTTCGACTCCAACGCCGCCGTGCTCATCAACGAGACCGGCGAGCCGGTGGGCACCCGCGTATTCGGTCCTGTGGCCCGCGAACTGCGCGAAAAGCGATTCATGAAGATCGTCTCGCTCGCCCCCGAGGTAATTTGATGGCAAAAGCACATAGGAAGCCGGCCGAGCCGGTCCGCATCGATATCAAGAAAGAAGACACCGTCAAGGTGATGTCCGGGCGCGATAAGGGCAAGACCGGCCGCGTGCTGCGCGTCGACCGCGAAACCGGCAAGATTCTGGTCGAGCACGTGATGATGATCAAGCGCCACACCCGCCCCAACCCCTCGAAACAGATCAAAGGCGGCATCGCCGAGCGGGAGAGCCCGATCGCGGCCTCCAACGTCCTGGTGGTTTGCCCGGGTTGCAACAAGGCGGCGCGCGTGGCCCATCACAGCGACCCGATCGCCGGCGGCAAGACGCGGCGCTCGCGGGTCTGCCGCAAGTGCGGCCAGACCCTGGATAAGAAATAGCGGCCAAGAAGTAGCGGAGAAATTTTATGGCGGCACGTTTGAGAGAGATGTACCAGAAGAAAGTGGTTCCCACGCTGGCCAAGGAGTTCGGCTACAAGAACACCATGGCGGTGCCGAAGATCGAAAAGATCTCGATCAACATCGGCCTCGGCGAAGCCACCCAGAACGGCAAACTGATGGATGGCGCGGTAGCCGAGCTGGGGCAAATCGCCGGGCAGAAGCCGATCGTCACCAAGGCGACGAAATCCATCTCGCAGTTCAAGCTGCGCGAAGGCCAGTCGATCGGCTGCATGGTGACCCTGCGCGGCGACCGCATGTACGAGTTTTTCGACCGCCTCGTCAACGTGGCGCTGCCGCGCGTGCGCGACTTCCGCGGCGTTTCGAGCAAGAGTTTCGACGGCCGCGGCAACTACACCCTGGGCATCAAGGACCAGTTGATCTTTCCGGAGATCGACTACTCCAAGGTGGAAAAGACCAAGGGCATGAATATTTCCATCACCACCACGGCCGAGACCGACGCCGAGGGGCTGGCCCTGCTGCGCCACATGGGGATGCCGTTCCGGCAGTAGCCGGACGAGAAGAGGAACGATGGCTACAACCGCGAAAATCGCCAAGGATCGAAAGCTGGAAAAGGCCGTCAAGGCCAAGACGCCGAGACTGCGCTGCAAGCACCGCAACCGCTGTTGGCGCTGCGGCCGGCCGCGCGCTTTCCTGCGCAAGTTCGGCCTGTGCCGCCTGTGCTTCCGCCAGCTCGCCCTGAATGGCGAGATCCCCGGCGTGATCAAGGCGAGTTGGTGAGAACCAGGGAAGAGGCCGGGCGGGTCCGGCGAGTATCAGGAGATTTATGACGAGCGATCCCATTGCCGACATGCTGACGCGGGTGCGCAACGCGATTCAGGCGCACCATCCCAAGGTGGATGTTCCGGCTTCCAAATTGAAGGCGGAAATTGCCCGCATCCTCAAAGAAGAAGGCTTCATCGCCAACTTCAAGGTGGCGGAAGAAGGCGCCAAGAGGACCATCAAGATCTATCTCAAGTATGGATCCGACAACGCGCCGGTGATTTCCGCGATCGAGCGCGTTTCGCGTCCCGGCTGCCGCGTGTATGTGGGCCAGACCGAGATCCCGCGCGTGCTGGGCGGTCTGGGCATCAACATCCTGACCACCGCGCGCGGCGTGATGACCGGCCGCGACGCCCACAAGGAGCGCGTCGGCGGAGAGATTTTGTGCCGCGTCTGGTAACGGAGTTCCGATATGTCGAGAATTGGTAAAAAGACGATCCCGCTCGCGAGCGGCGTCAAGGTTGCGATCGGTAAGCAACTGGAAGTGACCGGCCCCAAGGGCAAGCTGATGGTACCCATCCCGACCGGCATCAGCATTGTGCAGAAGGGCGCCACGCTCGAGGTTCATCGCTCCGGCGACGAACATGCCGCGCTGCACGGTTTGACGCGCGCACTGGCCGCCAACGCGGTGAACGGCGTTTCCACCGGTTTCACCAAGGAACTGGAGATCCATGGCGTCGGCAACCGCGCCGAAGTCAAGGGAAAGATCGCCACCTTCACGCTGGGGTACTCGCACCCGATCGAGGTTCTGCTCCCCGCCGGCGTGGATTTGAAGGTCGAGCCGCCGAAGTCCAGCGGCCAGCCGTTCCGCCTGACGCTGAGCGGCTACGACCGGCAACTGATCGGCCAGGTGGCGGCCGACATCCGGGGCCTGCGCAAGCCGGACCCGTACAAGAACAAGGGCATCCGCTACACCGGCGAGGTGTTGCGCAAGAAGGTCGGTAAAACCGGCGCGAGTGCGAAATGATCCGTAAAACCAATAAGGCAGAGATCCGCAGGCGCGTTCACAACCGGATCCGCCGCAAGCTGGCGGGAACTCCGGAGCGGCCCCGCCTGGCGGTGTTCCGCAGCGAGGCGCACATCTACGCGCAGATCATCGACGACACGGAGGGCAAGACCCTGGCCGCGGCTTCGTCGGTGGATAAAGAGGTCAAGACCAAGGGCGGCAACGTGGCCGCGGCCAAGGCCATCGGCAAACTGGTGGCCCAGCGCGCCAAGGAAAAGGGCGTCGCGCGGGTGGTGTTCGATCGCGGCGGCTTCGCCTATCACGGCCGCATCAAGGCGGTGGCCGACGGGGCGCGGGAAGCGGGACTGGAGTTCTAATGCGAGCCATAGTCAAACGGATCGATCCGGCGAGCCTCAACCTCAAAGAGCAGGTGGTTGCCATCAACCGCGTCACCAAGGTGGTGAAGGGCGGCAAGAATCTCAGCTTTTCGGCGTTGGTGGTGATCGGCGACCCGGCGGCCAAGGTGGTCGGTTTCGGCGTCGGCAAAGCCAAGGAAGTGCCCTCGGCCATTCGCAAGGGCATCGAGGCGGCCAAGAAGAACCTGCGCAGGGTGCACGTGCTCGAAACCACCATTGCGCACCAGGTGCTGGGCAAATTCTCGAGCTCCCAGGTGCTGCTGAAGCCGGCGCCGGAAGGCACCGGTGTGATCGCCGGCGGCGCGGTGCGCGCGGTAATTACCGCCTGCGGCGTGCCCAACGTGCTCACCAAGTCGATCGGCCGGCGCAACCCGCACAACGTGGTCAAAGCCACCATCGTGGCGCTGGAATCGTTGCGCGACAGAGCGGCCGTGGCGGAATTGCGCGGCATCGCGGTGGAGAAACTCTGATGAACGGCACAATCAAAATTAAATTGGTGCGCAGCATCATCTGCACCCCGGAGAAGCACCGGCGGGTAGTGAAGGGCCTGGGCCTTCGGAAGCTCAACCAGGTGGTGGAGCGTCCCGATACGGCGGCCTTCCGCGGCATGGTGAAGAAGGTGCCGCACTTGTTGGAACTGGTCAATTGATGGAGCGGGCGCCGAGTGAGGAGATGAGAACCCAATGAATCTTAGCGGACTAAAGCCCCCGGCCGGACAGACGCGCTTGAAGAAACGCATCGGCCGCGGCATGGGCTCGGGGACGGGCAAGACCTCCGGGCGCGGGCACAAGGGCCAGAAGGCAGTCAGCGGCTTCGGCCAGAAGCGGGGTTTCGAGGGCGGCCAGATGCCGCTGCATCGCCGCCTGCCCAAGCGCGGCTTCACCAACATCTTCAAGAAGCAATTCGCCATCGTCAACCTGGGACGGCTGGAAAAGCTGGAAGGCGACGTATTCAATGCCGATCGGCTGACTGAGCTGGGCGTGATTCACAGGCTCGGCGCCGGCCTCAAAATCCTGGGCGCCGGCCAGTTGACGCGGGCCATCACGGTGGAGGCGCATCAGTTCTCCAAGTCGGCGGCGGACAAGATCGCCAAGGCCGGCGGCAAGGCGCAGGTGATCGGCGCAACGGCTTGAGGAGCGCCGGGAATCGAAGACAACCATGAGGTTTTTCGAGGCGTTCGCCAACATCTTCCGGGTCCCCGACCTTCGCAAGCGGGTGCTGTTCACGCTGGCGATACTGGCCGTGTACCGGCTGGGCGGCCAGATCCCCACCCCGGGCATCAACATCCAGCGCTGGCAGGAATTCTTCAGCCAGCAGCAGGGCACCATCTTCGGCTTCTTCGATATGTTCGCCGGCGGGAACATTCGCAAGCTGACTATTTTCGCCCTGGGCATCATGCCGTATATCACGGCGTCGATCATTCTGCAATTGTTGACCGTGGTCGTCCCGACGCTCGAAAAACTGCAAAAGGAAGGCGAACTGGGCCGGCGCAAGATCACCCAATGGACGCGCTACCTGACGGTGATTCTCTCCGTCATTCAGTCCTCGACCATCGCCGGCGGGTTGCAGTCCATGGGGCAGGGAATCGTCATCAGCCCCGGCATCGGCTTCATCCTGCTCACCGTGCTTTCGCTTACCACCGGTTCGGCCTTCATCATGTGGCTGGGCGAGCAGATTTCCGAACGCGGCGTGGGCAACGGCATGTCGCTCATCATCTTCACCGGCATCGTGGTCGGTTTGCCGCGCGCGATTCAGAACATCTACTACAACACTTTCGTCACCCGCGAATGGAATCCGCTGCAGATGATCGTCATCCTGGCGGCAATGGTGGGGGTGGTGGCGTTCATCGTGCTGGTGGAGCGCGGCGAACGCCGCATTCCGGTGCAGTACGCCAAGCGCGTGGTGGGGCGGCGCGTGATGGGCGGGCAGTCCACGCACATGCCACTCAAGGTCAACGCCGGCGGCGTCATCCCGGTGATCTTCGCCTCCTCCATTCTGGCCTTTCCGCAGCAGCTTGCCGCGCTTCCTTTCGTGAAAAGCAGCGTCTGGCTGACCAGCACGCTGGCGATTATCCGGTTCGGCGAGCCGCTGTACTACGTGCTGTTCGTGGCGGCCATCATTTTCTTCTGCTTCTTTTACGTTTCCATCATTTTCAATCCGAATGAAGCGGCCGACAACATGCGCAAGTACGGCGGCTTCATTCCGGGAATCCGGCCGGGGCGGAACACCGCCGATTACATGAACGAGATCCTCACCAAGATCACCGTGGTGGGCGGCATTTATCTTTCGATCCTGTGCCTGATCCCCGATTTGATGATTTCCGGTATCAAGCTGCAGCACCTGGCGCTGGTCGGCAACTGGATCGACCGGGTGTTCACCAATCTGCATCTGCGCTTCCTGCTGGAAGGTCTGAACGTGAACTTTTATTTTGGCGGAACGTCGCTGCTGATCGTGGTCGGCGTGGCCATGGATACGATTAATCAGATTGAGGCGCAGTTGATCATGCGCCATTATGAAGGCTTTACTCCGCGGTCGGGAAGAATCCGCGGACGCCGGAGCTCGTTCTAACCATGCGCGCGTTGGTTGGGCGCGTTCGCCGGGTCGCGGGCGCGGAGGCTGTAGTTTGAAGGCAATCGTGTTGTTCGGTTCGCCCGGTTCGGGCAAGGGTACGCAAGCGAAACTGCTGAAGGGTTGTTTGAGCGTTCCCCACATATCCACCGGCGACATGCTGCGGGAACGGGTTCGCCAGGGGGCGGAATTGGCCACCGCGGCTACCGCCATGCAATCGGGCCTGTTGGTGTCCGACGAGCTGGTGAACGGGATCGTGGAGGAGCGGCTGGCCGAGGCCGATGCGGCCCAGGGATTTATTTTGGATGGTTACCCGCGTACGCTGCCGCAGGCCAGGCATTTGCGCACGTGGTTCGAAGCGCGCGGGATTCGCGAGGTGGTGATTCATCTCGTAGTTGATTACAATATAGTTATTGCCCGTTTGACGGGACGCCGGCAGTGTCCCCGGTGCGGCACTCTGTACAACCTCGTTCTCAAACCGCCCCAGCGGGACAATGTGTGCGATTTGGATGGGCAAACGCTGACGGCGCGCAACGACGATAACGAGCAAGCGATCCGCGAGCGGCTGGACACATACGAGCGCCAGACGCGCCCGGTGTTGGAGTATTACCGGACCGCGCCGGTCGCGATGCTCGACGTGGATGGCAGCCAGGAGCCGCCGGAGCGCGTCGCGGAGAGTATTTGCCGGGCATTGAAAACGAATGATCGTGCGTAAGACGGCCGCGGAACTCGAGAAGATGCGGCAGGCCGGGTTGTTGGTCTGGCGGATATTGCAGAAGATGAAGGAACTGGCGGCGCCCGGGATTACAACCCTGGAGCTCGAAACCGCCGCCGAAAAGATGATCGCCGATGCCGGGGCGAAGCCCGCGTTCAAAGGGTACTATGTGCCGGCGGCGGGCGAGGCGTTTAAGTTTGTGTTGTGCACCTCGGTGAACAGCGAGATCGTTCACGGGATGCCGAATGCGAAGCGGGTGCTCAAGGCGGGCGACATCGTTTCCATCGACACCGGGGTGAAGCTGGACGGCTATTATGGCGATTCCGCCATTACGGTGCCGATCGGCGAGGTGAGCGAGCAGACCAAGAAACTGCTTCGGGTGACGCAGGAATCGCTCGAACTCGCCATCGATCAGGTGCGGGCCGGCAACCGGCTGTTTGACGTGTGCGGCACAGTGGAGCGCCACGTCAAGTCGAATGGTTTTTCGGTGGTGCGGGAGTATGTGGGCCATGGCATCGGCACCCAGCTCCATGAAGAGCCGCAGGTCCCCAATTACGTGGACCGCAAGAACGAGAATCCGCGGCTGAAGGAAGGCATGGTTCTGGCGGTCGAACCGATGGTGAACGCGGGGCGGCCGGAGGCAAAGGTATTGAAGGACCGGTGGACGGCAGTGACCAGCGATGGGTCGAATTCGGCTCACTTCGAACACTGCATCGCCGTGACGGAGAACGGCCCGTGGGTTCTGACCCGGCCGTGAGCGGAAGGTCGGTGGTGGCGGCGACCGTGGTGGAAGAGCGGCCGGCGGCCATTTACCTGGTGAAGCTGGACTCCGGGCAGCCGGCGTTGGCCCACCTGGTGGGGTCAGTGAAAAGGAATTTCGTCCGGCTGGTCGCGGGCGACCGGGTGGAGGTGGAGTTGGCGCCTCACGATCCCGGGCGGGGCAGGATCGTAAAGAAATTGTAGGGGCCGGGCATGACCCGGCCCGGAATCGGGCAATGGGCCCGCGGGAAAGACATCATGAAAGTACGAGCGTCGGTAAAAAAGATTTGCGACAAGTGCAAGGTGATCCATCGCGAAGGCGTGGTGCGGGTCATTTGCGTCAACCCCAAGCACAAACAGAGACAGGGATAACGGGAGAAGAATATGGCACGTCTTGCCGGTGTGGATCTGCCGCCCACGAAGCGGGCCGAGATCGGGCTCACCTATATTTACGGCATCGGCCGTACGCGGGCGAAGTCGCTGCTGTTCCGGGCGGGCATCAGTTTCGATAAGAAGGTGCGCGACTTGTCCGAGGACGAGATCAACAAAGTCCGCACCATTCTGGAAGAAGAGGGCGCCGTGGAAGGCGACCTGCGCAAGGAAGTCTCGATGAACATCAAGCGTCACATCGAGATGGGCTCTTACCGCGGATTGCGGCACCGGCGCGGCCTGCCGGTGCGGGGCCAGCGCACCCATACCAACGCGCGCACGCGCAAAGGACCACGCCGCGGCACGGTGGCGAATAAGAAGAAAGCGGCG
>DASWZP010000303.1:0-3918 GCA_036404395.1 Bryobacteraceae bacterium
GTTACGCCGGGCACGGACAACAACTCCTCAATCTCTTGTAAGGACGCGGCCGAGGGCGGAAAAGACGGTCCCTGCGTCAGGTCCGGTGGGCCGGCCGCGCCGGTGCGCGCCTGGTCGATCGAGTGCGCCAGCGCGTCCGCCTGGGCTTCGTCCAACCCCAGCGCCATTCCCAGCCGGGTGAGATCTTCGAGGCTGGCCCGGTTGACGTTCAGTTTGGCCGCTTCGGGAATGAACTCCACCCGCACGTCGCCGCTCGCGAAATGATAGGTCACCTGAGTAGCGCCCTGCGGGATTGTGCTCGCGGCGGGGTTCTGGATGCCCCACAGAACCTCGACCGCGGCGCGATCGATACCCGCCGCAGCCAGGTAGTAGCTGCGCAAGCCGTCGAGCGCGGTGGATGTGCGTTCGGTTTCTCCGTGAATCGTGGTCGCCAGCGAAAACCCGATCGCCGCCAGTGCGGCCGAAAGCCAGAGCACCGCCAGCAGCGCGCTGCCGCGGCGCCCGCGACGGTTGCCCGTGGCGCACGCACTCTTCGGTGCCGTGTCGAGACTCTTCTCGACACCTGTTCGCGGGTGAAATGCCGAGCGTCGGCACGAGTGCCGACGCCGCACGCAAGAGTGCGTGCGCCACGTCATTCTAGAAGTCCTCATAGTGGATCTGCCACGAGCGGTGGATGCGGATCGGCGCCGTCACCGTGATTGGCTGCAAGTGGGAGGGCTCGGCTGCGAGCGGCGCCATTTCCACCCGAATCGCCACCGGCCAGCCGGTGCCCGTCGCGCTGGCCATCCACTGCGGCGGCAGGTACTGGGGCTGCTTCGGAGGCGCCGGCGGCATCACCAGATAAGAGAACCGGCAGTACGAGAGTTTGTCCGCCAGCACAAAAGACTTCGGACTGGCCACGGCGGGCGGAAACTGCGGCATCAACCCGCCTATCGGGTCCGGTACCATGTCGACGCACGCGCTGCCGGCTCCGATCCGCGTGTAAGGCTTCTCGTTCACCACCAGCCGCACTCCGGCGCCCTCCTCGCCCGGCATCACGAACATCTCGAGGATCTGCGCCGGGCCGCGCCAGCCTTGTTGCAACGAGAATGTGGAAACCAGCCGCATGGCTTGCGGCTCGGCCTGAAAAAACACGAAGTAGGAATTTGCCAGATCCGGGCGTCCCATGCACGGCGGCTGCACGGGAACGAGTCCTTCCAATTCCTGCAACAGGACTCGCTGTGCGCCGGCCACGCGCCGGTTGGCGAGCAGCTTTTCATCCGTCTTGTGCAACGCCTTCAAGGCCACCTCGAGCGAAAGCAGCATAGCCACCGAAAGCGCGCTCAGCAGCGTCACGGCGATCAGCACTTCGATCAGCGTCACGCCGGTTTGCCGGCTTCGCGCCGCGGCCGGCTTCATGGCGTCAGCACCCTGCGGCGCAGGCCTTCGATTCTAAACGTCCGGCGTTGGTCGCCGGCCATCCACCATATTTCCAGCCGGACGTGGTCGAGCGCGATCGCGCCCGGGGCCGGCACCGGCGGCTCTTCGAAGGGCGTTACCTGTGCCGCCCAGCCCGCCACTAACCCGCCGGTCAAGTCGGCGTCAAACGTCCCGCTCAGCGGCGCAGCGGGATCCGCTATGATGTCGTTCATTCGCAAGCGCCCCAACTGCGCCACGCGGTCGTAATCGCGCAGCCGCGCCGCGTTGCGCACCGAGCCGGAAATGGCCGCCAGCAGCCCCACCACGGCGATCGCCATGATGAGCGTGGCGACGATCATTTCGAGCAGCGTGAATCCCCGCGTGCGCCTCACTCTGTATTGACGGTTTCCACGCGCGGAAAGCCGGTCATGGGGTCCAATTGCACCCTGCGCCGGCCGCCGTGCCGGTTGGAATACTCGACGCCGATGGCCGGCGCCGTGCCGCCTGGGACAATCAGCATCTGCCAGTCGCCTCCCTCGGAACCGTCGCCCTCCGGCAGCACCTTGTCCATGGTGATGCCTTGCGGCACCTGGAATCGCCGCGCGAAGCCGTCAGTGCCGTCGGCGGAAATGGTCCCGTCTTTGAGCGAAATCTCGACCACCACCGGGTGCTCGCTGCGTTCGGCGTGGGTCACCGCCGCGTTCAGGAAACTGGCGATGGCGTCTCCGGTGGAGGCCAGCCGCACGCTGTCCAGGCCGGCCGAAACCGAGGGAACCGAGATGCTCACCAGTATCCCGACGATGGCCACCACCACCAGCATCTCGATCAGCGTCACGCCCGCTGTAGGACAGACCATCGCTTTGCGTGGTCTGTCGGCGCGGGCCATGGCGCGGAACATCGACAGACGACACAAACCGATCGTCCGTCCTACGCGGGCCGGGCATGCCCGGCCCCTACTGACTTTTCCAACTGACGACATCGGCATTGATTCCATCGCCGCCGGGTTGGCCATCGGCGCCGTAGCTGATAATATCCGGCTCATCGCCGTGGTCGCCGGGGAACTTGTAAACGTAGTCGTGGCCCCACGGATCTTTCGGAATCTCCTGCGGCATATACGGGCCGTTCCACTTGGGAGCGTCCGCCGGCCGCTCGCGCAGCGCCCGCAGGCCCTGCTCGGTGGTGGGAAAACTCCCGTTGTCCAGTTTGTAGGTGCCGAGCGCGCCCATGAAACCTTGTATCTGCGCGCGCCCCACCGTTACCCTGGCCTTATCCACGTTCCTCTGGAGCTGCGGTACTGTCAGGACCGGGAGAAGTACGAACAGGGCAACGCACGCCAGCGTAATCGCGATGCGCTTGGCGGGCCATGATCGAATCAGCCCGATCCCCCAAGCGACCACAAAGAGCATCGCTGGCGCCGACAGGCTCCCGAGGACGACGCCGAGGACGACTAGGACCCAGCCGGCTGCGAAACCCGCGCGACTGTTCGGCGGTGTCGTCGCCGAGCCCGCCGGCGCACGAGGCCTCTCCTGAAGGGCCGTTTCCTGGATGTCAGTATGGCCACGGAGGGCGGTCCCGAGAATATAGCCGGTTGTGCCGTCGGGCAAGGTCGCCTCCACCCACTCGCTCCCTTCGATCTCGGACACGGCCCCGAGTCGGATCTCGACACCCCCGCCCAATCGGCACGGGACCGAGCCCGGGTCCCAACTACGAACCATGTGCAACGCGTCGTCAGTGGTTCTGACGTTTCGGCCTGAGCGATCGCCCACGGCTGTCCTCCTTAAACGTACGCGGGCGCGCCAGCCCTATTGACTTTTCCAACTGACGATATCGGCATTGATTCCATCGCCGCCGGGTTGGCCATCGGCGCCGTAACTGATGATGTCCGGCTCGTCGCCGTGGTCGCCGGGGAACTTGTAGACCCAGTCGTGGCCCCATGGATCTTTCGGGATCTCCTGCGGCATATACGGGCCGTTCCACTCGGCTGCGTCCGCCGGCTTCTCGCGCAGCGCCCGCAGGCCCTGCTCGGTGGTGGGAAAATTCCCGTTATCCAGCTTGTAGGTGCCGAGCGCGCCCATGAAACCTTGTATCTGCGCGCGCGCCGCCGTGATCTTGGCCTTGTCCACGTTGCTCCAGAGCCGCGGGCCGACCAGGGCCACGAACAGCCCGATGATCGTCACCACTACCAGCATTTCGATCAGGGTGACGCCGGCCACGCCCCGTTTCCGCCCGTTCGCCGTCTGCTTCATTTCACACCGCCACATCGTTGATGCTCGTTATCGCGAGCAGCATGCTCAAAACCAAACCGCCGACCACTATGCCCATCACCAGAATCACCACTGGCTCGAAAATGCTGGTGAAGCGCCGGATGGCCGCCCGCGTCTCATTTTCGTAAATCTCGGCCATGCGGGCAAACATCTGGTCCAGCCGGCCGGTCTCCTCGCCCACCGTCAGCAGGTGCGCGGCCAGCGGCGGGAACACGCCCGCCTTGCGCGTGGGCCCCGCGATGCCCTCGCCGCGCTT
>DASWZP010000304.1:0-1513 GCA_036404395.1 Bryobacteraceae bacterium
GATCTGCGGGACGCGGCGGCGCGCGGGGGCCAAGTGTTTCGATTCGAATCGGCGGTGATGGATGGCGCGCCGGTATTCAACCTGTGGCGTCACGCGATGCCGGGAGTGAAGGTGCTGGGGTTCGCCGGCGCGCTCAATTCCACGTCGAAGGTGGTGGTCGAAACCATGGAGCGCGGCGGCTCGTTCGAGGACGGCCTGTCGGCGGCGCGCGCGATGGGGATTACCGAAGCCGGCGGGGCGTTCGACGTGGAGGGATGGGACTCGGCCGCCAAGACCGCGGCGCTGGCCAACGTGTTGCTGGACGCGCGCACCACGCCGCAGCAGGTTTCGACGCGCGGCATCGCGCGCCTGACGCCGGAGCGAGTGGCGGCGATCAACCGGCAGGGCAAGACCGTGCGCCTGATCAGCCGCGCGCGGCGCACGGGTGCGGGAGTCACGGCGCGCGTACGCGCCGAAGTGCTGGACCGCGCCGACATTCTCGCGGCGCCGCAGGGCACTTCGAACATCCTGCTATTCCACACCGACCTGATGGGCACGTTCGGCACGGTTTCAATCGAGCCCGGAGTGGAGCAGACCGCTTACGGCGTGTTCAGCGACCTGGTGAGCTGTGGCGCAGAGGCGGCTGGACAGGCTCGCAATGGAGCCTATCGGCACGCCTGATACAGGCTGGCGAGAAGTTCTTACGCCCGTTCCCGGCCCGACGCCGCGCTTAACCCGCGATGGCGTCGGCCAAGTGCGGTTGATAGGTGCAGCGCGGGTCCTCGGCCAGGTAGTCGCCGGTTAAGGCGTAGGCGCGGGAGCGGGAACCGCCGCAGATCTTCTGATATTCGCAGACGCCGCACTTGCCACCGCGCTGCGAGGTGTCGCGCAACGAGCGGAAGAGATCGGCGTTGCGGTAGACATCCGTCAGCGGTTCGCGCAGCACGTTACCGCCGCTCACCGGCAGGAAGCCGGAGGGGAAGATCTCGCCGGTGTGCGAGACGAACACGAAGCCCTTGCCATCGCTGACGCCCGCCGTGCGGAAGGCCACGCCCTTGGCGTTTTCATTTTCGGTTGCGCCGTGCTCGGCCTTCATCCTCTGCGCCACGTAGCGGCGGTAGTGCATGGCCTCGGTGGTCTTGATGCCGAAAGACGCGGTCTTCGAAAGCTCGTACATGAAGGCGAACACATCTTCGTATTCCGCGGCGGCCAGGTCGTCGTCTTCAAGCGCGCGGCCGGTGACGATGAGGAAGAACAGGCTCCACATCTTGGAGCGCACTTCCTTGACGATCTCCGCCACTTCCGGCAGGCGGTGCATGTTGCGGCGGGTGACGGTGGTTTGGAACTGCGTATCGAGGCCGATATCGCGGGCATGCCGCAGGGCGATCATGGCGCGGTCGAAGGTGCCGGGGATGCCGCGGAAATCGTCGTGAGTGGCGGCGTCGGGGCCGTCCACGCTGATGGCCATGCGCGAAATGCCGGCTTCCTTGAACTGGTCGATGGCCTGATTGGTCAGCAGCGGCGTGGCGCTGGG
>DASWZP010000305.1:0-1745 GCA_036404395.1 Bryobacteraceae bacterium
TCGGCCGAGCTGCCGTTCTTCGATACCAGAATCGTCGGATCGCCCGGTGTGTAGATGCCCATGTCGCCGTGCGCGGCCTCCGCCGGATGCAGGAAGACCGCCGGCGTGCCGGTGCTGGAAAGCGTCGCCACCAGCTTGCGCGCCACGTGCCCCGATTTGCCGATGCCGGTGACCAGCAGCTTGCCCGGATGCGCCAGTATCAGCTCCACCGCCCGCACCAGCGCGCCATCCAGGCGCCCCGCCGCCTGCGTCACCGCCCGCGCTTCGATCTCCATGGCCGTGCGCGCCGCCGCCAGCCATTCCCGCTTCTCCGCTTCCTCTGCCATTCGGAAACACCATCATCGCACGGAGCAGCGCTGAAGTCGTCCGCAGCCGTGGCGCACGCACTCGTGCGTGCCGCGTCGACACTTATGTCGACGCCGGGTGGTTCGAAATCCGATCGGAAACTTACAAACCACCTTGCCTTCGCCGCCCCGTTTTGGCGTCTAATAAACATATGCGCACCTTTCTTGCCCTGCTGTCTGTTCCTTGTCTGCTGGCGGCTTCTATTCTTCCCGACGCCATCGGCCCCGCTCATCGCACCGCCGAGCCGCAGCCAACGCTCGCCGACCGCGCGGTTTGGGACGAATACGGGCTCAAGGCCTGGGAAGCGGCAAGCTATGCGTCGGGCCCGGCCAACTTCACCGTCACTGTATGGCAGCTTCGCGACCCCACCGCCGCCCTGGCGGCTTTCGACTGGCAGCGTCCCGAGACCGCCCAGCCGTCCAAGCTGGCTCCGCTCGCAGCCACCACCCGGAGCGGCTTGCTGTTTGTCCACGGCCAGTATCTGCTGGCCTTCGCCGGCCATCAACCCGCGGCCGATGAGCTGGCCGCGCTGGGCCAAGCGCTGAAGAACGTCGACACCTCGGCCCTGCCGGTTTTGCCGGGCTATCTGCCCGCCGAAAACCTGGTTCCCAACAGCGAACGCTATATCACCGGCCCCGCCAGCCTCGCCCGGTTCCTCCCCGGCATTTCGCCGTCCGTGGCCGGCTTCCATTTCGACGCGGAGGCCCAACTGGGCGTTTTCCGCAGCCCTAAAGGCCCCATGCCGCTGGCCATTTTCAACTACCCGTCGCCGCAGATCGCCATGCAAAAGGTGCCCGATTTCGAGCAATTGCCCGGCGCCATGGTCAAACGCAGCGGGCCGCTGGTTGCGGTATTGCTGGCACCCCCCGACCGCGACCTGGCCGAGCGCCTCCTGGCCCAGGTCCGCTGGCAGGCCGAAGTCACTCGCGACGAGCGCGTTCCCACGCAGCGCGACAACCCCGGCGACCTGCTCTTAAATATCTTTAAACTCATTGGGATACTAGTGCTGTTTGCGATTCTCTCCGGCCTCCTGATGGGCGCGGCACGGGTGCTCGTGCGCCTGATGCGTCGCGGACAGGAACCCGAAGTGATGATCAGCCTGCACCTCGACTGAGCTGCGGAGATTTTTGCAAAGTGCTTGATATGTGTAGCTTGGAAAGAAATCCTCAGGCTCTTTCGAGGCCTTTTCCACCCTTGCGCTACCACTGTAAGATTTCGCCGGTTGCTGCAAGTTGGGGCATACGAGTAGCTTACGGCTGCAAAAATCGTGCCGGATTTCCGCTTGACTCAGAGCCCCGGAGGAAATAAGATCCAACTACCAAAGTTTTTGGCGGATTGCGATTCCGTCGAAACTGATTCTCCCATCGAACATCACCCCCTGGTAGAACAGGGGGGATAAG
>DASWZP010000306.1:0-10260 GCA_036404395.1 Bryobacteraceae bacterium
ACCGCGCTTGCCGCAGTGGATCATGTTGCTGACGCTGGCCGCGGTTGCCGCCAGTGCCGCCCAACTACCAGCGGAAGGCAAGCGCCACGCCCGTCCGTCGAGGACTGGTATACTGGCTCTGGATCATGGCTCCGGAACTCCTCCACCGCATCTCGATCGAAGAAGGTAAGTGCGGCGGACGTCCGTGTATTCGAGGCTTTCGTATCCGCGTTACCGACATCCTCGAACTTCTGGGCGCGGGCGCTTCCATCGACGAGATCCTTGCGGACTATGACTTCCTGGAGCGCGAGGACATTCTGGCGGCCATCCAGTACGCAGCGCATCAGGCTGACCACCCGATTTTGCTGGCTTCGTGAGATTCCTCGTTGACAATCAGCTTCCCGTTGCGTTGGCTCATTTTCTAACCCGCGCTGGAAATGAGAGCCTGCACGTAATCGACGTGGGTCTTGCCCGGGCTTCCGATTCCGAGATCTGGCGCTACGCCGCCGAGGGTGAGTTTGTCCTGGTCAGCAAGGACGATGACTTCTTCCACCGGGCGACGCAGCCCGGCGCCCTTGTCCAGTTGGTCTGGATCCGCCTCGGCAACTGCCGCAACGCCGCTCTGCTGGCCGCCATCGAAGGGGCTTGGTCCCGCTTGCTCTCCTGCTTGCAGGCGGGCGAGCGGGTTGTGGAAGTCCGCTAGCGGTCCGGGGCACCTTCACCCCTCTGCTACAATCCAAATTCTATGCGCGTACCGCGCTTGCCGCAGAGCATCCTCCTATTCACGCTGGCCGCGGTTGCCGCCACTGCCGCCGCACAGTCAGCGGCCGACAAGCGCTCGAAAAAGGAAGAGCGGACGCAAGTGCTGCAACTTCCGGTGGAGTTGCCCGCCGTCACCACGGGCAATCCGCGGCGCCTCAAATTCTACGTTACGCCGCTCACCGGCAAGGGGCTGCTGACGCATCAAATCCGCGAGGCGCTGAAGGCCCTCGCGCGCGAATCGGGCGGCGAGACGGTGCTGAAGATTCGCGCGTTCGTGGCGGGTTCGGGCGACGTGCGCCGCGTGCGCGACCTGGTGAGCGAAGAGTTCACCGAACGCAGGGGGCCACTGCCCGCGCTAACCTTGGTGCGCGCCGGCGGCCTGCCGCTCGAAGGCGCGCAAGTGGTGCTGGAGGCGATCGCGGAAGCGCACAAGGACGTCAACCCTCACGGCTTGGCGTTCTTCTCCGCCCAGGTCGCGGATGCCGCCAGCCCGCTCGATCCGGCGGCGCCGCTGGTCCGCCAGGCGTTGGCGCAACTCGGCCAGGCCATCCATGCCGCGGGCGCGACCCCGCAGAACGTGCTGCGGGTAACCTGCTTCGTGAGCACGCTGGCCGACAAGGTTGCCACTCGGATCCTGATGGATTCCGCATACCCGCACGCGGCGCTGAATTACGTGCAGACGCAACGGTCGCCTGGTGCCGCGCTGGCCGCCTGCGAAGCCGTGGCGCGGCTGGGTTCCGATCCGGCGGCGCCGCTCCAGTTTCTGAATCCGGATGGCCTGCCGCGCGAATCGGGACAAGCGTCGGTCGCACTGGTGAATTCTGACGAAGTGGTGCTCACCGGCGCGCAGGTCTCCTTTGGCTACCAGGCGCCCGATACGCAACTGGCTTTCGACCGGCTGCAAAAAGAGCTGACGCAGGCAGGGATTTCACCTGGGAGAGTGGCGTTCGCCGATTACTATCCGCTCTCGCTCGATATCGCGGCGCAGGTGCGCCAGATCCGCGCGGGAGTCTTCGATGCCGCGCATCCGCCCGCCGGAACCCTGCTGCTGTTCGAAGGCCTGCCCTCGATGGACGCCGGTTTCGCGGTGGATGCCGTGGCCGTGAAGTGACTAAGAAATGTCGGCTCGACAGCCGACACAGCAGCCAGGACTGGCCGCGCCACGTTACCGCACCAGCACCACGTCCAGCGTTCTGGGGCCGTGAACGCCCTTGACGCGCGTCATCTCGATGTCGGAAGTGGCGGAGGGTCCGGAGATAGTGGTGAGCGGCGCTGCGCGGAACTCCTCCACGCGGCGGATGGCTTCCGGGAAGGTCTCCACGACCTGTTCCGCGCGGACCACGCAGAGATGATAATCGGGCACCAGGGTAACCGCTCGGCGCGGCTGACCGGCGCCATGGCGCAGGATGATGGTGCCGGTGAAGGCAACCGCCGCCTCGCAGCCGGTGAGCACGCCGTTACTCTGATCGAGCGCGGCATAGCTGAGGGCGTCGTCCTCCACGAATTCGAAGCCATCGGGCAGCCAGCTTGCGGGAACGCCGTGAGAAACCACGATGGCGGTGCGGCGGCGCTGGGTCAGCGCCTGTGCCACGGCATCGGCAATCTGCGCCGAGGTGCAGCGGTAGACGCTGGCGCCGTACTCGTAGAGGCGGGCCGCGAACAGCTCCACCCGCGCCTCGGGCGCCATGCCGCCTTCGCGCCGGTATTCGCGCGGAATGGCGGCGTACTCCGCGGCGCGATCTCGCGCGCCGCCGACGGCCTTGCGGATACGCTCGAGTATCTCCTGCCTGGCGTCCAGCTTGGCGGCGCTCATGAGATCTCCTTGCGCTGGCGCGCAGCCCACCATTGGCGGAACGATTCGGCGGGAACCGCAGCCAGGTCGCGGAAGCGCGTCCAGTTCGCCAGCATGCCGGGCAGCCGCCCGATCACGCCATCCTCGACATACGGCTTCTGCGCGATGCGCACCAGTTTCTGCGCCGATTGGAGGCGCCCGCCACTGGCAAACGCCCGCGCCGCCGCCTTCATCGCCATCCACTCGGCCATTGGCGCGCCGTGGCCTTTCACCACCTTGTTGCGCAGATGAATCAGGATCTCCGGGATATCGATCTTGACCGGACAGACATCGTAGCAGGCGCCGCAAAGCGTCGACGCGTAGGGCAGCGAGCGCGAATGCTTCATCGCCTGCAACTGCGGGGTCAGGATGGCGCCGATCGGTCCGGCGTAAATCGAGCCGTACGCGTGGCCCCCCGTTTGACGGTAGACCGGACAGATGTTGAGGCAGGCGCCGCAGCGGATGCAGGCCAGCGTGGCGCGCGATTCCGCATCGTCCAACACGCCGGTGCGGCCGTTGTCGATCAGCACCACATGAAACTCCTCGGGGCCGTCGCCGGGCGTGACGCCGGTCCAGATGGAGTTGTACGGGTTCATGCGCTCGCCGGTAGCCGAGCGCGCCAGCAGTTGCAGGAACACTTCCAGATCGCCGAACGTGGGAACGATCTTCTCGATGCCCACCATGCTGATCAGAACCTTGGGCAGGGTCACGCACATGCGGCCGTTGCCTTCCGATTCCACCACGCAGAGGGAGCCCGATTCGGCGATGGCGAAGTTCGCTCCGCTCAAACCCACGCGGGCGCGCAGGAACCGCTCGCGCAGATAGCGGCGGGCCGCGGCGGTCAGGTCCTCGGCGCGCTCGCCCAGATCCTGGAGCTTCATTTTGTCCATGAAGAGGCGGCGGATCTCGGCCTTGTTGCGGTGCAGCGCCGGCACCACGATGTGGGAAGGCTTGTCGGCCCCAAGCTGGATGATGAGGTCGGCCAGATCGGTTTCGATGGGCGAGATGCCGGCAGCTTCCAGCGCGGGGTTGAGCGCGGTCTCGTCCGAAGTCATGGTCTTCACCTTGATGACCTCGGAGGCGCCGTGCGAGCGGATGATGTCGATGACGGTCTGATTGGCCTCGTCCGCGTCGCGCGCCCAGTGCACTTTCCCGCCGGCGGCGGTGCAGGCCGTTTCGAACTGCACCAGATAGGCTTCCAGGTTGCGCAGAACGTGGTCCTTGATGGCGCGCGCGGAATCGCGCAGTTGCTGCCAGTCCAGCGTTTCCGCTACGGCGTGGGCGCGCCGGGCGCGGATCACGTCCGTGGCGTTGCGCACGTTATGGCGGAGCTGCGTGTTGCCCAGCATTCCGCGGGCCGCCTTGGCAAACGACGGCGCACCAGCCGCTTGTCCTACCCTGACGCTCATGCGGACTCTCCCGCGGTGGACGCCAGGATCTCCGCCAGGTGCAGGCAACGGACGCCGGCCCGCTGCCGGCTGAGCGCACCGCCAATGTGCATCAGGCAGGAATTGTCGACTGCCGTGCAGATTTCCGCCTGCGTGTCCAGGATGGCGCGGATCTTGTCGCTCACCATGGCGGCCGAGACATCCGCGTTCTTGATGGCGAAGGTGCCCCCGAAGCCGCAGCACTGGTCCGCTTGCGGCAGCTCGACATAAGTCAGGCCCCGCACGGAGCGCAGCAACTGCACCGGGCGCTCTCCGATCTTGATGCTGCGTAGGGAATGGCAGGTGGTATGCAGCGTGACGGTGTGCGGAAAGGACGCGCCGGTATCGACGGTGCGAAACTTATCCACCAGCAGCTCGCAGAATTCGTATACGCGCGGCAGCAGCGCGGCCACGTCGCGGGCCACTTGGGCGTCCGGGCTGGCGGCCGCCAGTTTTGGGAAATGCTCGCGGATCATCGCCACGCACGACGACGAAGGCACGCAGATCGTCTCCGCGTCGCGAAACACTTCGAGAAAATGCAGCATCATCCGCCGGGCGTCGTTCTGGTAGCCGGTATTGTAGTGCATCTGGCCGCAGCAGGTCTGCGCCTGCGGGAACTCCACGGTGTGGCCCAGCCGTTCCAACACCGCGACCACAGCCTTTCCCGTGGCAGGAAAAAGCGTGTCATTATAGCACGTGATAAATAGCGATACGTTCACAGCGCGCCTTTGGGAGGTGCTATCGCAGCTATGCTAGCACGCTTGCAAAGTGATAGAGTGTCGGTAAGTACTGGGCTAAAGGGAGGGAACGATGGCACATTCCACCAGACGAGATTTCCTGAAGACCGCCGCGGGCGTGAGCCTGGCGGCCGGTTTGGGCGGCAGCGCGCTGGCCGATACGGGCAAGCGCACGGCCACGGATTGGGTAACGCTCGGGCGCTCCAACGTTAAAGTCACGCGCCTCGCGTTCGGCACCGGCAGCAAAAGCGGCGCCGTGCAGCGGGAGTTGGGTCAGGACGGGTTCACCCGCTTGGTGCGCTATGCCTACGACCGCGGCATCCGGTTTTTCGAAACGGCCGAAGGCTATCATGGCATGCCCGAAATGCTGGCCACGGCGCTGAAGGGCCTGCCGCGCGATAGCTATCGCCTGATGACCAAATATAGTACGCCGCCTTATGGGCCCCCACCCGCGGAAAAAATCGACTTGTACCGCCGTCAGTTGAATTCCGAGTACATCGACATTCTGCTGCTGCATTGCCTGCGCCCGCCCACCTGGCGGCAGGATTACATGCCGCTCCAGGACGCCATGTCCGAGGCCAAGGACAAAAAGATCATCCTGTCGCACGGCGCTTCGGTGCATGGCCTGCCGGCGCTGCGGACTTTTCCCGGCAACCAATGGCTGGATATCGCCATGATCCGCATGAATCACACCGGCATCCACATGGACACCGAACAACTGCGCGACACCAACGATATCGGCAGCGTGGACGAAGTGGTGAAGCATACCAAGGCCGTTCACCAGCAAGGTATGGGAGTGATCAGCATGAAACTGGTGGGCGAGGGCAGCTACACCGACTTCGCGGACCGCGACCGGGCGATGAAATTCGCCATGAATCTGGGCTGCGTGGACTGCGTCACGCTGGGCTTCAAGAACACGGCGGAGATCGACGAGGCCATCGACCGCATGGCGCGCGTGATGGCGTAGGTAGGGCACGCTTTAGCTTGCCAACGCCCGCTTGCGGGCGGGCTGTTTTCGCAGCGCCGCTCGGCCGCCGGCTATTTCCGGCAGAATCTGCCGGAAAACAGAGCTTAAGTGCTTTGTATCGGTTAAATTTCCGGCAGAGTCTGCCGGAAATGCCACCGCTCGGCCCGGCCCCTACCGCCCCACAATTCGCACCGGGCCGAGAATCCCAGCGGGCAGAGGCTGGATGTTTTTCATGTCCTGATCCTGAAAGCGGTCGCCGTATTTGGCGATTAGCCCGCGATAGTCCGGCGGCGGCTGCGCGGCCAGCGCGTTGATGGCGAGATTGGCCACCACGATGCGCAGCGTATTCTCGCCGGCGTGAAGTTGACCGGTGATCTCGATTTCATATGGCGGATGCCACACCGAACCGGCGCGCTGGCCATTGACGTAGACGATGGCGGCCTCGCGCACCGGGCTTTCGAGCAGCGCCCGCATACCGCTGCCGCGCCGCTCCGGCGCAGGGACGGGCGTGCCTTCGCCGAAATCGAGATACAGGCGGCGCCAGCCCTGCAGCGTCGCCGGGTTCACCGGGAAGGTCTTCTCATAGGTTGCCCGGCCCGAGTAGTTCTTCATGCCGAGAACTTCGGTCCAGGACGTTAGCGGGTCCATAAACGCTCTCTGCAAGGAACCCTCGAAGATCACTTTCCAACCAGCGCTGAGGTCCTGCAGCACGGGGGGCGGGCCGGCCGGCGCGGGAGTGGCAGGCGGAATCGCCTTTGTGCCGCCAGACGCAAGTGCTGCCATCGCTTCCGCGTCGGAGACAGGATGCCCAAGAACCGCCATAGCTCCGGAAAAACAGAGAATGATGCGCGACTGGTAAGGCGCCAGGTCCAGATCGAGTTCCCTGACCTGCGGTCTGCGGGCGGGCTCCAGTAACTCGGTCTTTCCGGTGAATGGGTCCCACGATTCAAAAGGCGTGCTGAAGGTAAACCTCACGGCGCCATGCACGGGATGGTTGGCTGTGTTGACGAGGAAGTAGGCTTCGTACGGTATCATCGAGCGATGAACGAAGCCGATCTCCGGCGGCGCAGTCACATCGGGCCCCAGTAACTTGTGCAGCGTCTCGCCTAGCTCCGCGTCATCCTTCAAGAAATGCCCAGGCGCGCCTGGGGCTTCAAACAATGCCTGCGCCAACTCGCGGATCTGCGGCGTGTCCGTCTTGGCCTCCAGGAACCCTGGCGCCAGAGAGGGAACGCGACCGGTGGCTACGACGATGCCGCCCTCGCGTGCGTACTGCGCGATTTTCGCTAGCGTCTTCACCGGAATACGCTCTACGTTCGGCAACACCAGAGCGCGGTGTTTCGGATGCTGGATCCCCACCGCGGCGATGGCGTCGTCGTCGATGAAATCGTAGTTGTAGCCGCCATCCAGAATCTGCGGAATCACGTTGGGGCCGAGCAGCCTCTCCATCGATTGGTTCACCGAATCGTGCCCCAGCGTGAATCCGGCGTAAGCGTCGGCGGTGGGCAGGTACAGCGCGACGTCGTTGACCGGCTCGCCTTGGCGCAGCAGCCAGCTTACCCGCTGCAAGTAGGCGGTGATATCCGGCATCACAATCCACCACGGGTTGTGCTGATTGAAGACCGCCGCCGCGTAGAAGTGCCAGCCGGGCTCGCCCGCCTGCGGCGGCGAATACGGCCAGCCGTGGCCCACCAATTGATTGATGCCGTTCAAAAAGTGCAAGTCGGCTTCCGCCTTCATGTCGAGCGGGGTGGCGCGGAAGACCGGCGAATGCAGCCACGTCCAGGTCTCCGACGAAGTCACCGGCCGCCCATAGAGATGGCTGGCTGAGGACGCCCAGCGCGTGGCCGAAAAGCGTTTCCACGCGGAACCCTCGCCTTCCGGCAAATCGACCAGCGCATTGCTCGAAAGATTCACCGGCGGAATGCCATAGTTCTGCGAACGGAAGCGCGTGCCGTGCGCGGCGGCCCATTGACGCAGCGGCGTCAGGTAATGAACGTTCGCGAGCTCGGTCAGCGTCTTGCCCCAATCGTGCCGGATGCTCGAGGTGATCTCGCCCATCTGATCGGCCAGCGCGGGAAGGTAGGGCGTGAGATCGTAGCCGCGGCGCTTTTGAAATTCCGCGAGAAAATCGCCGGTCCAATCCGAGCCGTAGACTTCCAAACTGTCGCTGAAGACCGCGTAAGGCGGGTGCGCGCCGAAAGCCTGCATCAAGCGGTCGCCGACGTATTTCAAATGATTTTCGATAGCCGCCGCGTTGTAGTGATCGAGCACCGGCCCCTCGGCGCCCACCGCCGCGCGCTTCACGGCCTGCCGCGTGCGGCTCGCAATGAAGATGTACGCGCCGCCGGCTGGGCCTTCCGGCGCGAAATGCAATTCGGCGTCGTCGATATCGGTGATTCGCTCGAATCCCTTGCCGCGCTCGACAAACGCCGCGATGAACTTTTCGCCCTCGCCAATTTTGGGCATCTTTATCGTTCCCACATTGGCCGGCACGGGCCGGCGGTCAACACGCAGCCGGGAGGAAGCGAGATCGACCGGCGTGTGGGGTCCGCCATAGGGCCAGCCGCTGCCAAGCGTGATATCGACGCGCATCCCCAGCTCGCGCGCTTTATCGTTGGCGAAGCTCATGGCGTCGAGAAAGCCATCCGAGAGATACGGCAGGTTCACCAGGCCGCGCGCCGGGTCGTCCAGCGTTACCGGATACACGGGCTGGATCTCCACGCCGCCAATGCCGCCCTCCTTCATGGCGCGCAGTTCGCGCTCGATCTCGGGCTTTTCCACCGCCGGGCCGAGCCACCACCAGCGCATCATGATCCGGCAGTCATCCGGAGGGTGCGCAAAGGCCGCCCGCAGTTCCGCAGCTCCTTCGCCGAGCCGCGCCGCCGGTTGGGCAAAGAGCAAAGCCGCATATGCAGCTGCATAGGCCGCAAGTACGCTCCATCGCATTCCTACATGCTAATCTAATGCAAGCGCCCCGACACACAGTGGGTTTCCGAGCGCCGTGGCGTGACTTAGAACTATAGGCCAGGCAAAACGTGACTAATAATAGACAAAGCGAACTTATCCACGCGGCACTCGACCGGTTTCAAATCGAGTTGCCCAGTTGGGGATTTGCCAACACCGGCACGCGCTTCGGCAAGTTCCAGCAAGCCGCCGCGGCGAGCACCATCGCCGAAAAGTTCAGCGACGCGGGGCAGGTCCACCGCTGGACCGGCGTGTGCCCGTCGGTGGCGCTGCACGTGCTTTGGGATCTGCCGAAAGGCGTGGGCGACGTGGATGAGGTGCACTCGCTGGCCGCCACGCACGGCCTGCGCGCCGGCGCCATCAACCCGAACGTTTTTCAGGACCAGATCTACAAATACGGATCGCTCGGGAACCCCGACGCCGCCACTCGCCAGGCCGCCCTTGACCACCTGCTGGACAGCGTGGAAATCGGCAAGCGCCTGAACAGCCGCGATGTTTCACTCTGGTTCGCCGACGGCAGCAACTACCCGGGCACGCAGAACATGCGCCAGCGCAAGCACTGGTTTGAAGAGGGCCTGCGAACGGCGCACGCCCGCCTGGACGCGAGCCAGCGCATGCTGGTCGAATACAAGCCCTTCGAGCCGGCCTTCTATCACACCGATATCGGCGATTGGGGGATGGCGCTCGAATTCGCGCGTTCCGCCGGCCCGCAAGCCAAGGTGCTGGTGGACACAGGCCATCACTACCAGGCGCAGAACATCGAACAGATTGTGGCGTGGCTGCTGGATCTGGGGATGCTCGGTGGCTTTCATTTCAACGACCGGCGCTACGCGGACGACGACCTCACCATGGGCTCCATCGATCCCTACCAGGTCTTCCGCATTTTCCACGAGATCCTGTTCTTCGAATGGGAGACCGGCGCACGCGCCGATATCGCTTACATGATCGACCAGAGCCACAACCTGAAAGGCAAGATCGAGGCCATGATTCAGACCGTCCAGACGGCCATGGAACTCTACGCCAAAGCCGCGCTGGTGGATCACGAAAAACTCGCCACGGGTCAAAAGAATTGCGCCCTGGTGGATGCCGAGAACTGCCTGAAAGACGCTTTCTCCACCGACGTGCGGCCGGCCATCCGCGAATGGGCGAAAATCAGGGGCTTGCCCGCCGACCCGATGGACGCCTTCCGTCAGAGCGGTTACCTGGAGCGCGTGACGGCTGAGCGCCGCCAGCGAAACATGGCCGGTGTATCGAGTTACGCCTGATATGCCACGCTACGCATACCAACTTCGCATCAAGCCGGACGCTATCGAAGAGTACGAGCGCGAACACCAGCGCGTCTGGCCGGAACTGCTAGCCAAACTCAAGCAGGTCGGCATCTCCGATTACTCGATCTTCCGGCGCGGTCAGCAGCTTGTCCTGAGCCTTACCGTCGATGATCTCGACAAGGCACTGGACGTGCTCGACCGCGACCCCGTTAACCAGCGCTGGCAGCAGTTCATGAGCCGCCTGTTCGAGCCGGTGCCGGACCTGCGGCCTGGCGAGCGCTTCGCCATGATGAAGGAAGTTTTCCGGCTGGAGTAAGCGGCT
>DASWZP010000307.1:0-5813 GCA_036404395.1 Bryobacteraceae bacterium
CCCTTTGAATTCGAATTCGGATTGGCTACACTGTGTCATAGCAAAGGCCGTCTTTTTTTGGCGTTAACTGCTGTGTGGAAACTCAGTTATGCCATGAAAGGCGGCTTTTTGCCAGTGCCCCTGTGAGAAATGGCGGTTAGCTGATAGCTGAGAGCTTCTCTTAGCGGTCCTTGCGCGGCGTGGGAGGTTGTTGGCCTTCGGGTCCACGGCCGGGCCGGGGTGTTTCCGCCTGCAGCTTTTTCCATTGGTCGGGAGTCAGAACCCGGCGAATACCCAGCAGCATTCTGGCGTTGGCTTTTTCCAGCTCGGCGCGGGCTTGTGCCACCTTATCGATCTGAGCGACGATCCTGGCCTCATCCGGCTGATCCGCCTGCATCATCGGCTCGAGGGTGACTTCTTCCCTCTCGACCGACGCGGTGAGATCGATCAGCTTCAAGCGGTGCTGCTGAAAGATGTCGTCCATCCTCTTCTGCTGGTCCGCGGTCACGCCCAGCTTCTCCACCATTTCGGGATTCTTCCACCAACGGCCCATGCCGCGTTCCATGGGCCCCCGGCCCGGCTGTGGCGCGCCATAGGCGCGTCCCATACCCATGCCGCGACCCATGCCCGGGCCCCCGCCTTGGGGCGGCTGCGGCGGTTGAGGCGGCGGCGCCGGCTGTGGTGGCTGCTGCGCTAACGCCACGGTGCCGGCGAACAGCAAAATCAGTCCTAACTTACTTCCGTATGCTCTCATCGAATCTCCTCGTTTTGAATGGTGGAACTGAAGTCCCAGGACACCAGCTTCACCAAAGGCTCCATGGGCCGAGGAACCGCTCGCGACACCTCGGCATCCACCTGCTCCAACAGCAGCGTATCGGCCCTGGCGATTTCCGCCTGGCGCTGCCTGTCCTGCGCGTTTCGATAAATCGGGACCGCCGCTAGAACCAACAGCGCCGCGGCGGCCAGCGCCCAGCGCATCGGCTGGATCCTGGGACCCCGCCGCACCGACAAAATACTGGCGATGTCCGACGGCTCAGAGCGGCTTTGCCGGCCGCTGCAGTGCCGCACCGAACCGCGAAACAGCGCGAGCGCGGCTTGCAGGCGAGCCAGCTCCGCGCCGCACTCGGAACACTGACGAACATGCTGCTCCTGTTGCGGAGTGCGCTCGCCGATCATCCACTGGGAAATCTCCTGTGAAGACAGATGTTGGCTCATTGGGACCTCCCGATGCGCTCGCGAACGGCCTGGAGCGCTCTAAACAGGTGCAGTTTCACGGTTCCTTCCTTCATGCCGGTGGCCGCGGCGATTTCCAGCAGGTCCATGTCTTCCACGAAGCGGAGCAGGAAAACCGTCCGCTGCCTCTCCGACAGGCCCCCGGCGGCTTTCCAGACCGCCGCAAGCTGTTCCCGGGCCATAGCCCTGCTCTCGGGCGAAGCGTCATCATCCGGTATCCACTGGCTGACGGCCTCCAGGTCTACCGCGGACGCCGACGCGCGCTTCCAAAATTGCAAGCGGCGATTGCGCGCATAGTCGCGAATCAGATTGACGGCGATCCGCATCAGCCAGGACTGGATGGAGCAATCGCCTCGAAACTGTTCCCGGCTCCGATAAGCTCTCAGAAAACAATCTTGCGCCACGCTCCCGGCGGCGTCCGGGTCGCGCAGGGAAGCCAGCGCGAACCGAAAGACCCGCGTCCAATAGAGGTGCACCAGTGTGTCGAGGTCATCGATTTCCGAGGCGGATCGCTCCACTGCCGCTATCATAGACCCGGATGTCGCAATCGGCTGCACTCGCCTGTGTAGACGAGTTTTTGGCAGGGCGGGTTTACATCCGCGGTCTATTCCTGCCGCAGCGCCTCGACGGGATCCACCCGCGCCGCGCGGCGTGAGGGAATCCAGGCCGCCAGCAGGGCAACCGCCGATAGCATGGCTAGTGCGGCGGCTAGTGTCCACGGGTACCGCGCGGATACCTGGAACAGCATGGCCTGAAGCAAATGGAAGGCGAACAGCGATCCCAGCACTCCCAGCACCGCTCCGATTGCCGTCCAGCGCGCGGCGAGCCTGAGCACCAGCCGGGCGATGGCTCCGGGCGTGGCGTCCAGGGCCATGCGAACTCCGATCTCTGGCGTGAAGTTACGACCGATCATGGGCCGGATCTCCAGCGTCGGCAGGAGGCCGGAGTCCACGCGGGCGCAGCGGAGACGTACTGGGTTCGCATCTGTGAGGTCGCGGTCAGCCGGGGTAGCCCAGGCTGCCAGCGATTGGAAGGGCGCCTGCGACGCACGCCAATCCAGGAAGTCATAGCCAAGCATGAACTCCTGGGGCGCGATGGGCGCCACCATGCCGAACGAGACCAGGCGGTCAGCCTGAGGATAGGGAAGGCTCCGGAACAAAATGCGGTCCACCACGCTGAAGACCGCCGTGCCGGCGCCGGCGCCGAGAGCCATTGCAAAAATGGCAGCGAGAGCGAACATGGGGGTGCGCAAAAGACCGCGCACGGCGTAGCGCAAATCCTGCGCGAAGATATCGAGGTGGCGCTTGACGGGCATGCCAAGGCTCCTCCCGAGCCCTTATCCGGTTTAGAAACTGGAGGTGCGGCGAAAGTTCCTGGCTGCCGCCTGATATATACTGAGGTTGCCGAAACGGATATCTCGGCCCCCATTGAGAGGAGTTGCTTCATGCGACGATTTTGCCTGGCATTCGCAGTAGGTATGGCGATGGCAGCTTTCATCGGCCTAGCACAGCAGACCCCGTCCGCAGGGCCGTACAAGGTGCTGAAGACCGCCAAAACAGGTGGCGCAGGCGGCTTTGACTATGTTTATGCGGACGCCGACGGACGCCGGTTGTACGTCCCGCGCACCGGGGACGGCGCCCGAGTCACGGTCTTTGATCTGGATACACTCGCGCCGGTTGGCGAAATCCCTAATGCCAACGCGCGTGGCGCTGCGGTCGATCCCAAGTCGGGTCACGGCTTCGCCAGCAGCAAACCGGTGGTGATGTGGGATACCAAGACCCTGGCGACCATCAAGACCATCGACGTGGATGGCGGCCCGGACGGCATTCTGTTCGACCCATTCAACGCGCGCGTCTGGATTTTCAGCCACCGCGCGCCCAACGCGACGGTGATCAACGCAGCCGATGGCAGCGTGGCCGGCACAGTCGACCTGGGCGGAGCGCCGGAGCAGGCGGTCACCGACGGCAAGGGGCATTTGTACGTCGATATTGAAGACAAGGACAACATTGCCGTGGTGGACGCGAAGACACTCACGGTAACGGCCCATTATGATATCGCCGGAAAGGGTGGCGGGCCTGGCGGGCTGGCATTCGACGTCAAGAACCACATTCTTTTCGCCGCCTGCCACACGCCACAAACGATGGTGATTCTGAATGCCGACGACGGCAAGATCATTACGACACTGCCGATCGGCAGGGGCGTTGATGGCGCCGTATTCAACCCCAACACGATGGAAGCATTCAGCTCCCAAGGCGACGGCACGCTGACTGTCATTAAGGAGAACAGCCCGACCAGCTTTGTGGTGGAACAGACCGTGCAAACCATGACAGGCGCCAAAACGCTGACGTTGGACAGCAAGACGGGCCACATTGTGCTGATCGCCGCCGAGTACGCTGCGCCGCCCACGCCGCCTCCGACCCCGCCCCCGGCGGGAGGACGCGGCGGCGGTCGAGGTCAGATGGTGCCGGATTCGTTTTCGATTGTGGTGGTGGGGAAGTAAACGGCGGTCCAAAAGGCCTACGCCGCAGCTTCCGCGTTCATCTTCACCGAGACCAGACGCGAGACGCCCGGCTCTTGCATCGTCACGCCGTAGAGGGCTTGGGCGGCTTCCATGGTGCGCTTGGAGTGCGTGATCACTACGAACTGGGTTTGATCGGCCATCTCTCTCAGGAGCTTCGTCAGGCGGCCGATGTTGGCTTCATCGAGCGGGGCGTCCACCTCGTCCATCACGCAGAAGGGGCTGGGCTGGTACTTGAAAATCGCGATCAGCAGGGCGACTGCGGCCAGGGCTTTCTCGCCGCCGGAGAGCAGCAGCACGTTTTGCAGGCGCTTGCCGGGGGGCGAACAAATGATGTCAATGCCCGATTCGGCTAGGTTCTCCTGGTCGGTAAGGCGCATTTCGCCGGTGCCGCCGCCAAACAGCGTCAGGAAACACTCACGGAAATGGGCGTTGATGGCTTCAAAGGCTTCGGCGAATTTCTGGCGTGAAACCTGGTCGATGTCCTGAATGGCTTTTTCGGTGTCGCGGATGGAATCGATCAGGTCCTGGCGCTGGGCGCTCAGGAAATCGTGGCGCTGCTGCGCTTCCCGATACTCTTCCATGGCGGCGGCGTTCACCGGGCCGAGCGATTCGATGCGGTTGCGCACCTCGTCGCACTCCTGGCGGGCCTGCGCAATGGCCTCGGCATTGGGGACCGGATCGTCGGGCGCGGCCAGATCCGCCACGGGGGCATTGAGCTCCTTGCGGCTGGTTTCGTCGAGGAACTTCAGCTCGGCCTGCTTGCGTACCAGGTCGACTTCGATTTGCGAGCGCTTTTCGTGGCTCTCCTCACCACTGGCGCGCAGGGCTTTGAGATCATCCTCGCCGTCGCGCAAGGCGTCGCGCATATCGGCTTCCTCGAAGGCCATCGCGTCCACGCGCCCTTCCAGGGCGACGATCTCATCGGCGAGTTGGACGGACCTGCGGTCGAGTTCGATATTGTCGGCCAGCAGGCGGGAGCGCTCCGCGCCCAGGCGCTCGATCTCGGGCGCGATGGCGCCGCGCCGGGCCGAGGTTTCGCCGAACTGCTGCTCCAGGCGCGCCATGGCGCTGCGCTCCCCGCGATGGCGCTCTTCGAGACCCGCCAGCCCGGCGCGCGTGGCGGCGTGCTCTTCCCCGACGGCAGCGGCCTGGCCCTCCAGTATCGCGAGATCCCGCCGCTCGGTTTCGAGGGCCTCTTCGCGCGCCGCGCGCAGGCGCTCCTTCTCTTCGACGGCGGCGCGGTTCTGCTCGCGCTGGCTGGCCGATTTTTGGGCGTCGCGGCGCAGACGGTCGAGCTCCAGGCGCGCCACGGAGAGGCGCGAATTGGTGCGCGAAAGGTCGTCGCCGAGCTTGCGCATGTCGTGGTCGAGCGCCACGCGGTCTTTCTCGCGGGATTGCTGCAAGGCGCGCAGGCGCTCAAGCTCGGCTTCCAGCGCGATGATCTCCTGGGTGAGACTATCGAGGCGCGCCACCTGTTCATCGAGCGTCGTCTGGCGTCCGCGCAGCGCCACGGCTAACTCGCGCGCTTCGCGCTTCATGGCGAGCGGGCCGGCGCCGGATTTCCTGCCGCCGGTGACGGTGTGACCGTGGTAGCAAACGCCATCGGGCAGCAGAAAGAACAGGTGCGGATAGGAGACCGCCAGGCGCTGCGCGGCGGCGCGGTCGTCGGCCAGGAAGCAGAGGGAAACGCGCGGCAGCAGGTCCACGGCGCGATCCTTGAAACCGTTGGTGAGGCGCAGGGATTCACTCAGCCGCGCGGTGATGCCGGTCTCGGGGCCGATGGGCGGCTCGGGCAGATGGCGCTGGCCGTGGCCGTTGGGCTCGGGATGCACCAGGAAGGTGGCGCGGCCGTCGAGCTCGGCGCGGATGAAATCGAGGCCGCGCTCGGCCTGCTGCCAGCTCTCGACCACCACGTATTCCAGCTCGTCGTGCAGGAACTCTTCGGCGGGTTTTTCGAGCTGGGCGTCGACCTCCACATAGTCGGCCAGCACGCCCATGGGCTTGAGGTCCGAGGCGTTACCTTTTTCAAGCGCGGCGAAGAGACGCTTGACGGATTCGGTGGTATAGGTGCGGTGGGCCA
>DASWZP010000308.1:0-5340 GCA_036404395.1 Bryobacteraceae bacterium
CCTCGGGCAAGCGGGCGTGGCCGGCATCCCCGATTGCGGATCGATTTCCACGCTCACCACTCCCGCCGGCGCGGTGAACGGTTGGGCGTCGCGATACTCGCGGTAGTCGAGCGCGCGCTTCATGAACTCCGCCCAGATCGGCGCCGCCGATTTGGCGCCTTCCAGATCCAGATCGCGATTGTCGTCAAACCCGACCCACACCACGCACAACAACTGGGAGGTGTAGCCCGCAAACCAGCCGTCGCGCGAAGTCCCGGTCTTGCCCGCCGCCGGCGCCAAAAAGCCGCGGCTACGCACTCCCGCCGCCGTGCCGCTGCGCAGCACTTCCTCCAGCAGGTTGGTCATCACGTAAGCGACGCGCGGGTCCAGCACCGCTTTTTGTTCCATCACGTTCTTGTAGAGCACCTGGCCTTTGTCCGAACGCACCATGTTGAGGAAGCTCGGCTTTACGTAAACGCCCTGGTTGGCGAACATGGTATAGGCGCCGGCGGCTTCGAGCGGCGTGATCTCGTACGCGCCCAACGCCACCGCCGGAGTCGGATGGATGCGATAATTCATCCCCGCGCGGTTGGCCATCGCCACCACCGCGTCAAACCCCACCATTTCCCCCACCTTCACCGTGGCCACGTTGAGCGAATGCGCCAGCGCCTCGCGCAGCGTCACGTGGCCGTGAAACTCGTGGGCGAAGTTGGTCGGCTCGTATGGTTTTCCGTCGAACCAGAAGGTAGTCGGCTCATCGTCCACCATCGTGCTCGGCGTGATTACGCGCGGGCTGCCGTCCACCGCCGTATCCATCGCCGCGGCGTACACAAATGGCTTGAAGATCGAGCCCGGCTGCCGCTTGGCGAGCACGTGGTTCAACTGGCTGACGCCGTAATTCCGGCCCCCGGCGAGCGCTTTCACTTCGCCTGTGTGCGGATCCAGAGCCACCAGCGCCACCTGCGGCTCCGGCGGCGTCTGGCCCCGGAAACGCCACTGCCGCTTGATCTGGTCGTCCACGCTCTGCATCCCCAGCCGGATGGCCTCCTCCGCCGCCTTCTGCAGCCGCATGTCGAGCGTCGTGTAAAGGCGAAAGGCGTTGTTCTGAAAATCGGCATCCAGGAACTTGGTCTGCACTGCGTCGTTCACCATGTCGACGAAATACGGCGCTTCCTGCGACTGCGCCGCGCCCTTGGGGACAACCACCGGCGCATCCACCGCCAGCGCGTAATCGCGGTCGCTCACATAGCCGTTCTGGCGCATCATCCCCAGCACCACGTTGCGCCGTTCCTTCACCCGGTCCGGGTGCCGGTACGGATCGTAATGCGCCGGGTTCTGAATCATGCCCGCCAGTTCCGCCGCTTCCGGCAACGTGATCTGGCTCAGGTCTTTACCGAGAAACGCCTCGGCCGCCTCGCCGAATCCGTGGATGCGGAACGAGCCGCGCGATCCCAGGTAAATATCGTTGGCGTAATCCTCGAAGATCTGTTCCTTGCTCAACCGCTGCTCCAGCTCGAGCGTGATCATCATCTCGGCCAGCTTGCGCTTCCATCGCTTGTCCTGGTCCAGCCACAGCATGCGCGCCAACTGCTGGCTGAGCGTGGACGCACCCTGCTCCTTCCTGCCCTGCTTCAGATCCACGTACGCGGCTTTGATGATGCGCGAAGGGTCGAAGCCCGCGTGCTGAAAGAAGTGCTTGTCCTCGGCCGATGTCACCGCATCCACCAGCACCCTGGGAATGTCGGCGAACTTCACCATGCGCCGTTTTTCGCGGTTCGGGCCGGAAAGGGAGGTGATGAGCTGCGGCTCCAACTGGTACTCGTTGCGGGCCGTGTTGTCCTGCAGGGAAACGATCGAGGAAATCCGGTCCCCGGAGAATTTGATCAGCCCCGCTTCCTGGTCGAAATAGGAATCCGGCCCGGGGAAAACTTCGATCGCGTTCGGATGAAGCTGATAGTAGCCGTCCGGGTTGGAACGCGATTCGCCGTAGCCGCTGCGCCGCAGGTCCGCCGCGATGTCCTCCGGCGTCAGCGCGTCCCCCACCGCCACCGATTGCGGCGCGGCGAAAATCTTGGCCGTGTTGGCGAACGGACCCAACCGCAGCTTCTCGTCCATCAGCCGCGCATAGGTGGCATAGAAGTGAATGAACACACTCAGCGCCACGATGAAGAGTACGGACGCCCCGATCACCATCCAGCGGCCCACCCGGCTGAGGAAAAACCGCGCCAGTCCCGACGCCCGCGGGATGCGGACTTTCATTTCGTTTTTGGCCACTTTTTTCAATTGTCTCATGAAGTCCGGGAAACTCCCCGAATTGCGACACCTTCGCCGCCGCTACTCCACTGCAGCACGCCGCCTTCCATCCGGCGGTTTTGAAATGTGGGCCAACCTTTTCAATACCTTCGCGCCGCGAACACCAGCCGCTACGTGCCTGTCAGCCGTGGAGAGTGTGGGCTTTGACGCATACCGAGTTTGCTCTTCAGGCCGCCGTTCGACTTTTCTTTACACACCGGTTAGGCTGGAATAAGAGAAGCATCCAGATGAAAACAGCTCTGATTTTCGGGATCACGGGGCAGGACGGATCCTTCCTGGCGGAGTTTCTGCTCGGCAAAGGATACGACGTTCACGGCGTGATCCGGCGCGCGTCCACCTTCAACACCGACCGCATCGACTCGGTCTACCGCGACCCGCACGAGAACCGCGCGGCGCTCCGCCTGCATTACGGGGACATGTCGGACGGCACCGGGCTGCGGCGGGTCATCGCACAGGTGCAGCCAGACGAGATCTACAACCTGGCGGCGCAATCCCACGTGCGGGTGAGTTTCGACCAGGCCGAGTACACGGCCGACGTGGTGGGAACCGGAACGCTGCGCGCGTTGGAAGCGGTGCGCGACCACATGAAGGCCGCCGGCAAACCGGTGCGGTTTTACCAGGCCGGGTCGTCGGAGATGTTCGGCGCGGCGCCGCCGCCGCAGAATGAGACGACGCCGTTTTACCCGCGCAGCCCCTACGCGGTGAGCAAAGTGGCGGCGCACTGGTACGCGGTGAATTACCGCGAAGCGTACGGCCTGTTCGTCGCCAACGGGATCCTGTTCAACCACGAATCCGAGCGGCGCGGCGAGACCTTCGTGACGCGAAAAATCACGCGCGCGCTGGGCCGCATCAAGCTGGGGATGCAGAAAAAGCTGTACCTGGGCAACCTGGAGGCGAAGCGCGACTGGGGCTATGCGGGCGATTACGTGGAGGCGATGTGGATGATTTTGCAGGCGCAGCAGCCCGCCGATTACGTGATCTCGACTGGCGAGTCGCACTCCGTGCGCGAATTCCTCGACCTGGCCGGCGAATCGAGCGGCCTCGACTGGACTCAGCACGTGGAAACCGACCCGCGCTACTTCCGCCCCTCGGAAGTGGATCACCTGCGCGGCGACTCCTCGAAAGCGCGCAGCGAGCTCGGCTGGCGTCCTAAAATGGATTTCCCGGAGCTGGTGCGCCTGATGGTGGAACACGACCTGGATCTGGCGCAACAGGAGCGCACGCTGGCGGAGGCGGGCCACCGCGTGGTGTTGCGCGGTTCGGCCCACAGATAAGTCCCAAACATAAGCCATGGAAAAGAACAGCAGCATTTACGTCGCCGGGCACATAGGTTTGGTAGGGTCGGCGATTTGCCGGCGTCTGCGCCAGGAAGGGTTCGCCAACCTGGTGTCGCGCGACCTGCGGGATCTCGATCTGCGCGATCAGGCCGCGACGCGCCGCTTTTTCGCTGAAGCAAAGCCCGAGTACGTTTTTCTGGCCGCCGCCAAAGTGGGCGGGATTCTGGCCAATGCCACCTACCCGGCCGATTTCATATACGACAACCTGGCGATCGAGGCCAACGTGATTGACGCCGCCGCGCGGACCGGCGTCCGCAAGCTGCTGTTTCTCGGATCTTCGTGCATCTACCCGAAGCTCGCGCCGCAACCGATCCGGGAAGAGTCTCTGCTGACGGGGCCGCTCGAGCCGACTAACGAGTGGTATGCCATCGCCAAGATCGCCGGCATCAAGCTGGCACAGGCGTACCGCGCGCAGTACGGGCTGAACGCGATCAGCCTGATGCCGACCAATCTGTATGGACCGGGCGACAATTTCGACTTGCAGTCGTCGCACGTGTTGCCCGCGCTGATCCGCAAAACCCACGAGGCGCTGCGCGCCGGCGCGCCGGAAATCGTGGTTTGGGGCTCCGGCACGCCGCGCCGCGAGTTCCTGCACGTGGACGACTTGGCGGACGCGGCGGTGTTCCTCATGCTCGAGTACGACTCGGCCGAAATCATCAACGTGGGAACCGGCATCGACGTGACCATCCGCGAGCTGGCGGAAATGATCGGCCGCGCCGCCGGTTACACGGGCAGCATCGCGTTCGATTCGTCGAAGCCCGACGGCACGCCGCGCAAGCTGCTGGATGTCAGCCGGTTAACGGCGCTGGGTTGGAAGCCCAAGATAGCGCTGGCCGGCGGCATCGCCGAAACCTGGCGCTGGTACCTGGAGAACGTCGCCTCGCGGCGCTAGGGCGCCGTGGCACGGGCACTCTGCGTGCCCGCTACGGCCTTAAGAAATGTTATACGGTAATAGCTTCCTGACACCATCGAGGTTGCTATCGTGCCCATATACCGCTTTGTGATATACCTTGCCGCGGCCGCTTGCCTCGCGCCCTTGTTCGCGCAACCAGCGACTTACCAGAACCCCGCCGCTCCGCTCGAAAAGCGCGTCGGCGATCTGCTCGGGCGGCTCACCCTCGAAGAGAAGGTCTCGCAACTCATGAACGACTCCGCGGCCATCGATCGCCTGGGCATTTCTCGGTACAACTGGTGGAGCGAATGCCTGCACGGCGTGGCGCGCGCCGGCCGCGCCACCGTGTTCCCGGAAACCATCGGCCTGGCCGCCACCTGGGATACCGACCTGCTCTTCCGCGTTTCCACCGCCATCTCCGATGAAGCGCGCGCCAAGCATCATGAGTTCGTCCGCCGCGGTCAGCGCAATATCTACCAGGGCCTCACCTTCTGGAGCCCCAACATCAATCTCTTTCGCGATCCCCGCTGGGGACGCGGCATGGAAACCTACGGCGAAGATCCCTACCTCGCCGGCCGCATGGCGGTCCAATTCGTTCGCGGGCTGCAGGGCGACGACCCAAAATACCTGAAGACCGTGGCTACGCCCAAACACTACGCCGTGCACAGCGGGCCCGAGAGCGAGCGCCACGTCTTCGATGCCGTCATCGACGATCGCGACTTGTTCGACACCTATCTGCCCCAGTTTGAATCTGCCGTCAAAGAGGGCGGCGCGCTTTCCGTGATGTGCGCGTACAACAGCGTGGATGGCCAGCCCGCT
>DASWZP010000309.1:0-6223 GCA_036404395.1 Bryobacteraceae bacterium
TGGGCGCGGCCGGCGCTGTGGCCTCCGCCACTGTTCGCGTTGCTGCTGGCCGCTGCGGCAGGAACGATGGTGTGGGCGCGCCGCACGGTTCGAATGAGCGACTGGCTGCTCGCGGCCGCCTTTTCCGCAGCCGCGTTCATCGCCGAACGGAACACCATCTTCGTCGGCTTTTTCGCACCGGTTTTTCTGGCGAGTTATCTGCCATGGAAACGCGCGCTGCCCGCATTGGCCGGCTGGGTCGCAGCGGCTGCGTTGGCTGCCGGTATCGTCTGGGGAGCGACGGCTGGCGATTTCTTCGAGCTGCGCGCCGCCGAATGGCGTTACCCATCTGGCGCCGCAGATTTCCTCGCGTCGCACCAGGTCACTGACCGCATGTTCAATACCTATGAATATGGCGGCTATCTGATGTGGCGGCTCTGGCCGCGCGAGCGCGTCTTTATCGATGGCCGCGCGCTGAGTGAGCGCCTATTCGACGATTACGCTCGTATCCTCTACAATCACGACAACGCGGGCGGCAAGAACGCCGCGCAATTGCTCGATCAATACGGCGCCAACGTGATCGTCATGGACACGTTCGAGTATGCGACCGGCACCGTGTATCTGCTGGCTCCCGCGATAGCCACTACCGCGCAAAGCGAATGGAAGCTGGTGTATCGCGACGCCCAGGCGTTGATATGGATGCGGCATCCGCCCGCCGGGGTGACGCCGCTCAATCCGATGGAAGTCTTCAGCCAGATGGAAGACGCTTGCGGCCTGCATCTCGACCGCGAGCCCGGCCGTCCCCGTTGCGCCCGCAGCCTGGCGCAGAGCTACGCCAAGATCCGCGAATTCACGCGCGCCCGCCGCTGGTTAGGAATCTATCTCGATCACCCGCACGCCCCCGACCCGGAAGCAGAGCAAGCGTATCGGCAGTATGTTGGAGCGGGAAAGTGATCAGACGGCGCAGCCGCGCGCAAGTCTTCGGTTCCAAACGGAGCCGCGACCATAGGGAGCGGTCAGGCCACATACGGTCCGACGAGCAGGGCGATGGAGTGGCTGTGCATTCGTCTTCCAAACGACCGCTCCCTTTGGTCGCGGCTCCGTTGGCGCTCTCGCCGCGCTGCTCTCCATCGTGGAGTGCTCATTTTCGATGAAGCCTCTAGACCTACGTGTAATTCAGAGATGGCTGTTGATACTGACCGCCCTCTTCGCCATGGTGTGGGCGGTAATCCGGGCTTCGGTGCAATCGATCACGATGGATGAGGCGGACACTTATGCCTGGTTTGTCGCCACGTCGAACGTCTGGTACCCATTCTCGAACAACCATATTCTGAACACGCTATTGATGTGGGTTTCGACGCATGCATTCGGCCCGTCCATCATTGCGATCCGCGCTCCAGCCCTCCTGGGCGCGGCTCTTTACATCGCTATCTGCTATTTCTTGTGCCGAAGCATCACCGAACGGTTCAGTATTCGGCTCCCTGTTTTTATTTGTCTGACTTACAATCCATTTATCTTTGACTACATGGTGGCGGCGCGCGGCTACGGCCTGGCCGACGCCTTCCTGATGGCGGCGATCGCGGTTCCGGTGTGGCATCGCGTGAAGAGCCGGCCTTCGCTGCGCCAGTCCTGTGTATTGGCATCGCTGGCGCTGGGGCTATCGTTCGCGGCGAATTACTCACTCGCCTTTGCCGGCCTGGCGGTGTTTTTCGCCATTGCGGCGTGGGCGATGCGGCGGCGCGCGGGGGAATCCGTCCTGCATATCGTGGGATTGTGCGCCTTGCCAGGCCTCGTCGTCGCGCTCCTGATGTGCGGTTATCCCATGATGCATTGGTGGGGCTATGACTATGGCATAGGCGCGCATTCGCTCAGAGAGATGAGACAGAGCCTGGTGCAGGCTTCGCTCTACCAGTTAGACCCGCGCTTCCGGGCGGCCGGATGGTACAAGGCGATGAGTTTTCTGAGGCCGCTGTTGCCGCCTCTTATCGTAGGTCTTTGCTTTTGCCGGGTTGTGGCGACGTGGTTCGACGGCTCGTGGCTCGAGGACAAGCGCGCGCGATGGCTGGGAAGATTCGCAGCCGCGCTAGCCGGCATCGTGACGCTGTGCGTGCTGCTGCACTGGCTGGCGTTCCGCCTCTTTAGGGTGCCCCTGCCGTTGGGCCGAGCGGGAATCTTTCTGCTGCCCTTGTGCACTCTGCTGGGAGGCGTCGTCTTGGCGGCGCCTGCGCGGTCCACGGTCTCGCAATGGCTGCGCCGCGGCCTCACCGCCGTGTCCCTCTGCCTGGCTCTCTACTTTGCGCTGTGCCTGCGCCTGTCCTACTTTAAGGAATACAAATGGGACGCGGATGCAAAGGAGGTTTATTTCGTGTTGGCGCGGTACAACCATCAGTCCGGTGTCACCGATGTCGGGATGTTCGACTTGTGCTTCCCGTCGCTGAATTACTACCGTGTGTTGTCGGGGGCGGAGACATTCCCCGAGTTTCATCCGGAGCCTCCCAACCCTCCTGCCGACAAATCAATCTATGTCCTGAGCCGCGTGAATCAGCGGAGCTTCATCGAGAAAGAGAAGCTGGTAATTGTTTACCGGGGCAAATACTCGGATACAGCGATCGCGGTCACACCCGACGGGCCGATTCCGCCGACGATGATCGACCACTAAGTACCCGTATTCGTGAATGCCGTTACGTATTTCCGACGGCGGGGGCGCTTCGCGGCAGGCCGGGCCGGGCATGCCCGGCCCCTACGGCCGGAGGTTGGGCGCTGTAGGGGCGAGCGATGCCTCGCCCGCGAATCGCTCGACAATACGTTATCGTAATTGCGAAACGGCGCACTAAGTGACCGTCGCGGACCATTTAGACGCGGGCCTTACTTTTGGTTCGACCCTTGGCTGCGGAAGAAGCGTGCGTACTGCTGGTCGCTGTTCAGGATATGCGTCTTCCACCACTCGACCAGGAACTTGGTGATCTCGGTGCCGAAGTCCCGTTTATGCGCCCGAGCCCGCAAGGCAGCGGCCTTCTTCCTGTAGTCGTCATGCTCGGCCTTATGCCGGGCGTAATCCGGGTAGCCTCGCACGCTGAGGATCATCTCTTCCTGTTGCAGATGCTCTTCGGCATACCGATTTACTTCCGCGAGCGCCGTGAACGGATCCACCACTCCACCGGAATTAGTGAACTTGACCAGCCCGGCGAGAAGTTCGATCATGTGGCGGTGCTGGGCATCCAGCTCCGGAACGCCAACGCTATACTCCTGGCGCCATTCGATCTGCAGCATCCGTAAACCTCTCCCGGTTCACATTACCGGGCCCCCCGCGCCCCCGGCTCGGAGTCTACAAGAACGCCATGGTCTTGACGCCGGAAATGTCGAAGGGTCTGCGGCAGCGTGGGTTCTTGCAGGCTGCCTTGTCGTCCACCAGCACCATGTAGCTCTGCGCTTTGGCGAATTTGGCGCGGTCGCGCTCGTCGCCGCCGGGCGGCAGGCGGTCCTTCTTTTTGCGCACGACCCAGCGCAGATCGTACGACTCCGCGCTGCGGCAGTACGGGCAGTTCAAGGTTGCAGGCTTGGTCGCCTGACTCTCGGTGTAATAGGCTCGCTCGTCCATCAGCGTTCCCCGGGTGCGAACGGCACGGCCGCCGGCGCCCTCATGGCTGCGCCCCGCGAAGATAGGTGTGCCCGCGCAGGCGGTATTTCAGGTCGCGGAAGAAATCGTAAACGCGGTTGCGGCGCGAGCACTCGCTGGCCGGCGGAAAGCCGAGCGCGCGCGTCGAGTTTTCCACCCACAGCCGCTTGTCGCCCGCCTTGCCGGCATCGACATCGACGATGGTTCCCGAACCGCAGGATTCGCCGTTGAGCACCTGGAATTCGCCCGGCGGCATGGCCTCCGGTCCCCAGTCTTTCAGAAACTCTTCAAAAGGATACGCGCTGCACGGCTGCGCGGCGGTGCATCCCCACAAAACGTAGGCCTGCTGGTATTGGCCCGCGTGAAGATCATCCAGGAAAGCCCGCGCTTGCCGCTCAGCGGCGCTAGGAATAAAGAGGAAGTTGACCAGACAGCCAAGGAGTATCACTGCGACAACTGCCAGCAAGATGAAAAGGCCCGTCTTGATCCGCTTGCCGCGGCGCTCATCGCCGGCGCCGTACTGGTCGAGATAGCCGCCCATTCTCTTCCCCGGAACCTCGCGTTACTTGCCTACCGGCGCGGCCGCCACCGGGTGAGCTTTGTCGTACGCCGCGGTTGCGTCGGCGGTGATGTCCATGACGGGCTTGAAGTAGTAAAGAATAGACTGCTCCTCGATCACCAGGTCGACGCCCTTATCCTCGGCAAGTTTCTTGACGACGTCAATCATGCGCTGGCTGGCTTTGGACAGGATCTCCTGGCGGTCGGCCTGCACATCGGCCTGCAAATCTTCCTGCATGCGCTGCGCCTCTTTCTGCAGCCTGGTTCCCTGCGCGTGCAACTCATTTTCGGCCTGCGGCGTCATTTGGCCGGAACCCTGCTCCAGCCGTTGCGAGATTTGCGCCATCTGTTCCTGCGTCTGCCGCAACTTGTCCGCGCGCGGTTTGTACCGCGCTTCCATCTCGGCGCTGGCCTTCTGAATGTCGGCCGTGGCGAAGACGGCTTTTTGCAGGTTGACCGTTGCAATCTTGGGCTGCGCAAAAGAGAGCGGAGCAAGAGCGAAAAGGGCCGCGCAGGCCGCTACCGGCCCCAGGCCCATCCGAAGTGACATGAAAAAACTCCTGGAATGGTGTTTAGAAGTATTAGAGTAGCACACCCCGGTCCGGGAACCCGGGGTTGCCGGAGAGCGCTACTGCCGGGCGCGCCTGCCGGGATCGAGGGCCAGCGCTTTTTCGATCACGCTCTCGCGATCGCCATTCTCCCACTGCGCGTGGATCTCGCTGTCGGGCATTCCGGCCACGCGGCCCAGCAGCAGAAAGGCCGGCAGCGCGTAGCGTAGCGTGGTCCAGCGGGCCATTTCCTTGAGCGAATCGAGAGCTCGCTCGCGAATCAGGTCGAGCGCACCCTGGTTGGTCGAATCGGTGAGCACCACCAGCGCGCGCGTGGCTTGCAGGCGGTCCTCCAGCACGATCGAATGCAGCATGTCCACCAGCCACGTCGGCGCGATGCGGATATTCCGGTCGGGCTGCTTCGCGGCATAGACGGCGATCGCCGCCAGGGCGCGCATGGCATTGGCGCGGACGGCGCCGTCCGGGTCGCCGATCGCATATTGTAATTCGCCGGCGGCCTGCTGCTTGTCGGCGCCATAGCCGATCACCGCGGCCGCCACCGCGCGCTGGCTCGCATCGGCGGAGTTGCGCAGCACGTCGCGCAGCCAGTCGAAGTGGTCCGCCGCGAAGGTGAGAAAGCGGGGCTGGAACGAGTGCGCTTCCGGGTCGTCCATCATCGAATAGCCCGCCGTGAAGTCTTCCGTGGTGTTGCCGCGCGCCGCGGCGCGTGCCACGGCAGCAAGGAAGTTCGCGTAAGTGTCCAACAGTTCCTGCGGCAGCGTGGCATTGCCGGCGGGCGGGGAGTGGAAGGCTGGGTGCGGCGCGCCTTTTTCCTCAATGCCGATGAAGAGGTCCACCGACGTGCCTTCGCAGCACAGCGCCTCCACGCGCACCAGTACGACGCCCGAAATCTTGTCGATCTGGTCCTCGATATCGCCTTTCGACGACGTCAGCGTCCCGCCTTTTCGGAGGCCCGTCACTGCCTGGATCTTCTCGGCGGTAACCTTGCGCAATCCGTAATAGTCGATGTCGCCGATCCGGGGCGCCTGTGCCGCGGCGGCACACGCCAGCGACAGCAACGCAATCGGTTTTCTCAGGAGAGATGAGACGCGCGGCAATTCGGGGCAGGAGGTGCAATTCGGGGACCGTTCGGCGGAGGCCAGTAGAAGCACCGGCGGCAAAGACCGCCGGCGTTACAAAGAAAAACCGCACCGGATATCGCCCTTAAAGACCTGCAAGGCTTCATCCGATGCGGCTCGCCCAGGTTGGGCTGGGATCCGGCGTCGGGCTGGCTGGTTACGACCGCAACACGGCCCATTTCTGGCCAGGTCCGCGTCCTATTCTTCCTTACCAGAAATGCCAGACAACTACCGCAACCTTGGATCCCCCGGAGAGACTATAAGACCGTTCGACAAAAAAACCCCTCTGCGGCAACCAACAAGGGAAGAATAGTGAGCAAAGCCTACTACAAACACCGGCTCCCGCAAGCACGCTGTCCCGTCGGCTCACTCTTCTTCCGCCT
>DASWZP010000310.1:0-2015 GCA_036404395.1 Bryobacteraceae bacterium
ATGAGCAAGGCCGCGATGGCAACGAACGGGAACACCCAGCCCCACGGCCGCGCGGCGAAACTCGCCTGCAAGCGGGGCTGAACGCGGAAACTGGCCACCGTGAGCAGGTTCACCAAAACCAGCACGCCCCACCAGGCGCGGCTGGCCACGCGGCAGGCGCGCACTTCGATCTCGCCCGTGGTTTTGAACGCCACCCAGAGTGCGCCGTGCAGCGCCAGCACGGCCAGCACGGTGACGCCGGCGAGCACGGTGTACCAATCGAGAATGCCGGGCGACTGACCCGGCGTCCAATCGGTCCACAGCGGCAGGAAGAATTCGCCCGACCGATCGAGCGGCACGCCGCGCACCACGTTGCCCAGCGCCGCGCCGAAGAAGATGGCCAGCAGCGCGCTTGATATGGCGAAACCGGCGTCCCAGAGCGGGTACCAGACAGAGCTTTCGACATGGTTGCGGAACTCGATGGAGACGCCGCGCAGAATCAGCAGCCACAGCACCATCATCAATGGCAGATAGAAGCCGCTGAAGCTGGACGCATAGAGCGCCGGGAACGCGAAATAGAGCGTGCCGCCGGCGGCCAGCAGCCACACTTCGTTGCCGTCCCACACAGGGCCGATGGTAGAGAGCACCACGCGCCGCTCGTCATTCGTGCGCGCCACGAAAAAATGTACGATCCCGGCGCCGAAATCGAAACCGTCGAAAATCACGTAGGCCACCAGCATGCAGGCGACCAGCCAGAACCAGATCGTTTCCATAATGACTCCTCAGACGGCGGCCGCGGGCTCGGGCCCCTCTTCGATTTCACGATAGACCAGGAACAGGAACAGGATCGAGAGAATGGTGTAGATCCCCAGAAACCCGATCAGCGTAAACAGCGCATTGCCGGAGGAAACCTGCGCCGAGACTCCCGCCGGCGTGCGCATCACGCCGTAGATCAGCCACGGCTGGCGTCCCACCTCGGCCGTGATCCAACCGGCGGTGTTGGCGATGTAAGGAAATGGCAGCATCATCATGAGAACCCAGAGCAAGCCGCGCGAACGATAGAGCGCGCCACGCCACAGGCGGAATGCAGCGACGGCCAGCACGGCGAGAAAGATGGTGCCCAGCCCGATCATGATGTGGTAGCTGTAATAAACCAGCGGCACATTGTCCGGCCAGTTCTGGGGCGGGAACGAATCGAGCCCCTTCACTTCGGCCTTCCAACTTTGATACGTCAGGAAGCTGAGAGCGCGCGGAACGACGAGCGGATTGTCGAGCCGGTGATGCTCCATGTCCGGCTGTCCGAGGATGGCGAGCGGCGCGCCCTGCTCGGTGGTGAAGAGGCCTTCCATGGCCGCCAGCGTCACAGGCTGGTGCCATGCGATGTTGCGGCCCTGCCCGTCGCCGGAGGGGAAGAGCATGACGACGGTGGCGAGGATTCCCTCGATCACGCCCAGGCGCACAAAGGTGCGGCCGTGTTCCTGGTGGTTGCCCGTGAGCAGATAGAACGCGCCCACCGCGGCCATCACCGCGCTGGCCGTCACCACCGAACCGGCCATGGTGTGGATGTATTGCCAGCCCAGCCACGGATTCAGCAGCAGGCTCCAGAAGCTGGTAAGAACCATCTCGCCGTGGGCGCCGACGGCGTAGCCGGTCGGATGCTGCATCCAGGCATCGGTAGCGACGATGAGGAACCCCGACATCCACGATCCGAGAAACACGAGCAGTGCCGTGAACCAATGCGCCTTCGGCCCGAGCCGCTTTTCCCCGAACAGAAACGCGCCCAGGAAACTCGATTCCAGGAAGAAGGAGAAGACGCCCTCCATGGCCAGCGTCTGGCCAATCACGCCGCCGGCGGTTTTGGAAAAGCGCGACCAGTTGGTGCCGAACTGAAACTCCATCGGGATGCCGGTCACTACGCCCATGGCGAAATTGATGGCGAAAATCTTCGCCCAGAAGCGGGCGGCGCTCGCGTAATGCGGATTGCCTGTGCGGAGCGCCATGGTCTTCAGAATCAGAATCAGCAAGGCCAGCCCCAT
>DASWZP010000311.1:0-5454 GCA_036404395.1 Bryobacteraceae bacterium
CACCGACCCGCGCTTCGCGCTGGCGCGCGATCGCACGGATGCGCTGGCGATCGCAGGGCTGCGCTACGCATCGCAATCGAAAGTCCGGCACGTTTTCGACGCCGATTTCGGCCGCGGAATTCTAGCCGTGCCGCTGGCCGAACGGCGCCGCCGTTTGCTGGCGATCGATTGGGTGGAAGATGCGTCGGTCTCGCGCGTTTGGCCGGACCGGCTGGTGGTGCGTATCCGCGAGCGTACTCCGGTCGCGTTCGTCTATTTGGGGAGCAGCGTGGTGTTGATCGACGCCGAAGGTGTGCTGCTGGAGCAGCCGCCGCAGGCCTGGTTTACGTTTCCGGTGCTGAGCGGAATCCGCGAAGACTCCACGGAAGAGACGCGGCGCGAGCGTGTGCAGGCGCTGTTGCGCCTCGAAGACGACATGGGCTACCTGGCCAAGGATGTCTCCGAAGTGGACGCCTCCGACCCGGAGAATATGCGCGTGGTGGTGCAGGTGGATCACCAGGCCGTGTCGTTGCTCCTGGGCGATACCAATTATGGCCGGCGCTATCAGAATTTTCTCGGCCACTTCCAGGAAATCGAGCAGCGGTCGCCGCGGGCGAAAACTTTCGATCTCCGTCTGGACGATCGCATCACCGCCAAGGAATAAGAAAGCTAGCGCATCATGCCGGAAAAGCCGATCTACGCAGTGGGACTCGACGCGGGCAGCACGAAGACGCGCATGGTGGTTTGCGCGGTCGAGGACGAACTGCGTCTGCTCGGTTGCGCGGCGGTGGAGTCGCGGGGCTGGTCGAAGGGAGCCATCGCCGATCAGCGGGCGGTCGCCGAATCGGTTCTGGCGGCGCTGGCGGAAGCGGAGTTGCGCGCGGGCATTTCGGTGGAGTCGGCGGTGGTTGGGATGGGTGGCCCCAGCTTGCGCGGCGCGGCCGGGCGCGGCGTGCTGGAGCTGGGTTATCCGCGGGAAATTCAGCAGCGCGACGTGAACCGGGTGAAGGAGCGCGCGGCGCGCGTGCAGTTGCAGGAAGACCGCATGGTGCTGCAGTTGTTTCCGCAGGATTTCGTGGTGGACGATCATCCGGGCCACCGCGATCCGCGCAAGATGACGGCGGCACAGCTCGAGCTGAACGTTCACCTGTTGACGGCTTCGGTGCGGGAACACGACGCGCTGGTGGGAGCGGTGAACCAGGCGCACCTGGTGGTGGACGAGACGATCTTCGAGGCGCAGGCGGCCTGGTACGCGGCCGTGAAACCCGAGGAGAGGAGCGCGGGCGTGGCTCTGGTCGACATCGGCGCCGAATCCACTTCCCTGGTGGTCTACCACAACGAGGCCATGTGCCTGGCTTCGACTGTGCGGGTTTGCGGCGGCCACTTCACCAGCGACCTGGCCAGCGGCCTGAAAATCAGCCCGGCGGAGGCCGAGCGGGTGAAGATCGAGTACGGGAGGGCGAGCGCCACCGGTTCACCCGAGAACATCCTTGTGGAATTGCCGTCGCCGGAGGGCTGCCAGCCGCGGCAGGCGCCGAAGAGGCACGTGGACCTGATCCTGGAATCGCGCGCGCGCGATTTGTTTCAACTGGTGCGCGGCGAGCTGGCGCGGGTGAGCATGGAGGGATCGCTGCTGGGCGGCATCTTCCTGGCCGGTGGCGGCGCCAAGTTGGCGGAGATCCTCGACGTCGCGCAGGACGAGCTGAAATGCCGGTCGCGATTCGGAATTGTCGAGGGAATCGCGGATTGGCCGAAGGCGATGAACGAAGCAGAATGGTGTACCGCTGCCGGATTGGCGATGTACTCGGCAAAACTGAAGGCGCAAACCCAACGGCAGCGGGCGGCGGTGGGCTGGTTAAACAAGATTCTCTAGGGAGGCGAAACGAAATGGGGCTGATGGACTCGCGGATCGACGACTTTAAATACGAAATCGCGGAAGAAACTCGCCTGGCGACCCAGATCAAGGTGGTTGGCGTGGGCGGCGGCGGGTGCAACGCGGTGGCGCGCATGGTGCTGGAAGGCGTGGAGGGCGTCGACTTCTGTGTGATGAACACGGACGTGCAGGCGCTGGAAGCGGTCGAGGTTCCCCACAAGCTGCAACTGGGACCGAAGCTCACACGCGGGCTGGGCGCCGGCGCCAATCCGGAAGTCGGCCAGCAGGCCGCGCTCGAAAACACCGACCACATTCTGGAGGTGCTGGAGGGCGCCGACATGGTGTTCGTCACCGCGGGACTGGGCGGAGGAACCGGAACCGGCGCCGCGCCCGTGATCGCCAGCCTGGCCAAGGAAATGGGCGCGCTGACGGTGGCCGTGGTGACCAAACCATTCGGATTCGAAGGCCCGCGGCGCATGCGGCTGGCCGAAGAAGGGCTGCGCAGACTGGCTGCGGCGGTGGATACGGTGATCGCCATTCCCAACGACCGCCTGCTGGCGCTGGTGCCGCGCGGCACCAGTTTCTTCGAGGCATTCAAAGTTGCCGACGACCTGCTACGGCAGGCCGTGCAAGGCATCAGCGACATCATCACCACGCCCGGGTTGATCAACCGCGACTTCTCGGACATCAAGGCCACCATGCTGGGCATGGGCTACGCCATGATGGGCACCGCGGTGGGACGCGGCGAGAAGGCTGCGGTGGATGCGGCGCGCCATGCCATCAGTTGCCCGTTGCTCGAGGACTCGCGCATCGCCGGTTCCAAGGGCATCCTGATCAACATCACTGGCTCCAGCCGCCTGGGGCTGCACGAAGTGAACGAAGCGTGCTCCATCATCCGCGAGGCGGCCGAATGCGAGGATGCACAGATCAACTTCGGCGTGATCCTCAACGAGAGCCTGGCGGATGCGGTGAAGATCACCGTGATCGCCACCGGATTCCAGCCCGAGCAGAAAGCCGTGGTGGCGGAGTCGGCGGCGGTCGCGCCGGAGCGCAGGCCCGCCGGTGCGGTAACCAGAGTGCGGTCGCTCGGCGCGGACCCGGAGCCAGTTCCGCCGCCGGCCGCGGCGTTGCCCGAGCCCTTGATCGTGGCGTCGGCGCAGGTCCGCGAGCCCGCTGCGGCTGTCGAGGAAGAAGGATCGATGGAGTTCGATCTGGAAGACCTCGACACGCCGGCATTCATGCGCCAGGGCCGGCTGCTGAATTAACGGGCCGCGGGAAAAAACGCCTGGGCCACGAATGAACACGAATGGACACGGACAACAAAACTCACTTCTTCCCATTCGTGTTGATTCGTGTTCATTCGTGGCCCAAATGTTTGGCTGAGCGCGAAGGCACTGGCACCGGTTATAATCGAGGTTCCCCATGAAAGCTCGCGTTTTTGTTTCCTTGAAGACCACGGTGCTCGACCCGCAGGGGCAGACGGTGCGCGCGGCGCTCCAAGGCCTTGGGTTTGCGGCCATAGAGGCGGTGCGCCAGGGCAAGTTCTTCGATATCGCCATCGCCAGCGGAGTGACCCGCGAACAGGCGCAACAGGATATCGAGACCATCGCTCACGACGTGCTCGCCAACCCCGTGATTGAAGAGTATCGCGTGGAATTGTCGGACTGAGCGCCGTTGCGCGGCTTGCCCGTGCACCATCCGGGGCTGTCAAGCCTGCAGAGCCGAGAGTCGTCTCGGCTTTTCTTGCGCCGCGATCTAAGTGAACGGAACACGCGGCCCACCTATGCTATACTCGAATAGTTTCCCGTTCGCAAGGACCCTCGGAAATTCTATGCCTAAGCTCAAGACACATAAAGGTGCGGCCAAACGGTTCCATAAAACCGGCACGGGGCAAGTGATGCGCAGTCACGCCTTTGGCCGGCATATCCTGACCTCGAAGCCGCATAAGCGCAAGAAGAAGCTGCATCAGAGAGTGCTGGCCGATCCGACCAACCAGCCGGCTCTGAAGCGCATGCTCCCCTATTAGCCGGGTGAGCGGTTTGCGCGGACGGTGCGCGTGGCACGTGCCCGTTCCGCCAAGTCCATTCCAAAGGAGATTGAAACGTGCCCAGAGTTAAACGTGGTACCCACCGCCGGGATGCCCGGAAAAAGACGCTCAAACAGGCGTCGGGTTATTTCCTCACTAAGAGCAAGCTGAATCGCGCTGCGCAAGAGGCGGTCGAACGCGGCCTGAAGTTCGCTTACGTCGGGCGCAAGAACAAGAAGCGCGAGTTCCGTGCACTGTGGATTGTGCGCATCAACGCCGCCTGCCGGGAGGCCGGCATTTCGTACAGCCGGTTCCTCAATGGGCTGAAGGCCGCCCGCCTGGAACTGAACCGCAAGGTGCTGGCGGATGTGGCCCTGCACGACGATTCGGCGTTCCAGCAACTGGTTTCGGTGGCCAAGTCCGCGCTCGAAGTCAAGGATTCCGCCCGCGCGGCGCTGGAAAAGAAATGACGGCCACCCACCAACCGGACCCGCTCGCCAGCCTGGAGGATCGCATCCAGCAGGCGGTTCAACTAGTGGGCCGTTTGCGTCAGGAAAAGGATACCGCGCTGGCCCAGGCCGCTGAAGCCCGGGCCGAAACCGGGCGGCTGGCCGACGAACTCGCGGCGCTCGAAGCCGAGCGCAAGCAGGTGCGTACCCGCATCGAAAAGCTGCTCGAACAAATCGAGCAATTGAGCAACGGATAGCGGATTCCGATTGCCGGAGCGAAGCATGGAAAGCTCTCCTCCCGAAAAACAGACGGTTCGGGTCACCATCCTCAACCGGCAGTATACGCTGCGTGCCGCGGGCGATCCCAGGGATATCGAACGCACAGCGGCCCAGTTGGACGACCTGATGCTGGCCCTCGCCGCCAAGGCGCCGAACGCGGATTCCACGCACATCGCGGTGCTGGCGTGCCTGCACCTGGCCGACAAGCTGACGGCTCTCGAGCGGGAGATGGAAGCGCTGAGCCGGAACGTTGACCAAACCAGCGAAAAATGCCGCGGCATGATCGAGGAGTTGATTCGCTCGGTGGAAGTGGGCGTATGATGCCACGCATTTTGCTGGGTCTGGTGGCCGCGCTGGCGATGGCGGCGGGGCCGGCGCTCGAGGATGAAATCGCGCAGTGGCGCATCGCGCGCGCATCTGCGCTCCAGGCCGATGGTGGCTGGCTTACCGTGGCCGGCCTGTTCTGGCTGCATGATGGCGCGAACTCGTTTGGAAAAGACCCCGCCAGCGAGAACGTGCTCCCCGATGGACCCGCGCGGGCCGGCGTTTTCGAACTGCGCGCCGGCAAGGTTGTGGCGACCATGCAGGGCGAAAGCGCGCGCCGCGAATTGCAACCGGATTCCGCCGACGTCGTCAAGGTGGGCCGCCTCAGCCTGTTCCTCATCAAGCGCGGCGACCGGCTCGGCATCCGTCTCAAGGACCCCGACAATCCGGCGCGCAAGGCGTTCCACGGTCTGGACTACTTCCCCGTCAGCCAGGCGTACCGCGTGACGGCGCGCTGGGTGCCTGAGCCACGCCAGATTCCCGTTCTCAACGTGCTGGGCCAAACCGAACCTTCCCAGTGTCCC
>DASWZP010000312.1:0-3843 GCA_036404395.1 Bryobacteraceae bacterium
CCTCTCGTGGCGGAGCTGGCGCGCCGGTTCCAACTGAAAGGGGCGTGCCCTACCGATGCTATTCTTCGCGCAGGGCGGAGACGGGATCGGTGCGCATGGCGCGCAGAGCGGGGAAGGCGCTGGCGGCGAAGGCGACCGCGAGCAGCGCCGCGGCGGCGGCGGCCAGCGTGACGGGATCGCTGGGGCCGACGCCGAATAACAGCGCGGCGACGATGGGGCGCATCGCCAGGCACCCGGCGAGCCCGAGCGCGGCGCCGATAGCGGACAAGCGCAACGCGCGGCCGGCGATCATGCGGAACACGCTCGACGGCTGCGCGCCCAAAGCCATGCGAATACCGATTTCCCCGCGGCCCGCGGCGACAAGATACGAAAGCACGCCATAGAGTCCCACCGCCGCCAGCAGTAGCGCCAGCGCGGCGAACCCGCCCAGCACTTGCATTTGAAAGCGCTGCCGTGCCACGGATTCCTTCATTTGCGCGTCCATGGTCTTGAACTCAACTGCGATTTCGTGGTCCACGGCGGCAACGGCCGAGCGCACCGCGCCGGCCAGGCTGGCCGGAGCGAGCGGTGTACGAATCATCAGCGCCGGTTGCAGCAGGCGGTTAGCCTGCGTGTAGCAGACGTAGGCCTGCGGCATGGCCGGCTCGGTGAGGCTGCTCTGGCGCACATCCGCCGCCACGCCCACGACGGTCAACCAGGGTGCGTCTTTTTCATACATGCTGTCGAACTGAATGCGGTCGCCCAGCGGGCTGCGGCCAGGCCAGTAACGGCGCGCCATTGCGGAACTGACGATGGCGACGCCGCCGCTCGATGCGGTATCGGCGTCGGTGAAATCGCGGCCGCTGACGAGAGGAATGCGCAGGGCGCGGAGATAGCCGGAGCTGATGACGGTGTAGCACGCGTCCGCGTCATCGGGAAGCTTGCGTCCTTCCACCTTGAAGGAGCCGTCGCTGCAGCCCTCGAACGGAGGAGTGTCGGTAGTGCCGGCAGCCTCGACGCCGGGGGTGGCGCGCACGCGCTCGAGCAGGTTGGCGTACTCCGCGCGCAACCGCGGCGCATCCTTGTCGTCACCCGTGGAAGCAAACGAGAGAGTGGCGGTCAGCACGTGATCGGCGCGGAAACCGGGATCGACAGCGCGCAGCCGCACGAAGCTGTTCACCAACAGGCCGGCGCCGGCCAGCAGGACCAGAGAAAGGCACACTTCGGAAACCACCAGGGCCGAAAGAGTCCGGTGAGCCCGCCGGCCCGCGGTGTAAGTGCGGGAGCCTCCCTTGATCGCTTCGTTCATATTCATGCGGGCGGCGCGCCAGGCGGGGAGCAGCCCGAAGAGCACGCCGGCCGCGGCCGTGATGGCGAGGGCGAAGATCATGACTCCCATATCGATTCGGATGTCGCCGGCGCGCGGCACGTCGACCGGCAGCAAGGGCTTCAACAGATCCATGGACCAGAGCGCCAGCAGCAGGCCAGCGGCGCCGCCGGCCGAGGCCAGCAGCAGGCTTTCCGTCAGCATCTGGCGAAACAGGCGCGCGTGGCCTGCGCCCAAGGCGCGCCGCACCGCCAGCTCGCGGGCCCGCGCCGTGACCCGCACCAGCAGCAGGTTGGCCACATTCACGCAAACGATCAGCAGCAGGAAGCCGACCGCGCCGAACAACACCAACAGCGCCGGCCGCACCTTGCCGACGATATGCGCGTTGAGCGAAACAATCGAGGCGTCCTTACTCATGAACGGGCCGGGCTCCTTCAGATAGAGACGATGCTGAATCGCGCCCACGTCGCTCTGGGCTCGGGCGAAGGTCACACCCGGCCGCAGCCGGCCAATCACACGGAAGTTGTGCGCGGTGCGGCTGGGCGTAGCGTAGCCCGCGGCAGTCGCGGACAGCCAGATTTCGCTTTTGGGCGGATAACTGAAGCCGGGCGGCATCACGCCGATGACGGTCACGGGATAACCACCGATGCGCAAAGCGCGGCCGACGATTTTCGGGTCGCCGCCGTAAGCGCGCTGCCACAAGCCGTGGCCCAGGATGACGCGCAAGGGAGCGCCGGCGATCTGCTCGCTCGGCAGGAAGGCCCGGCCGAACGCCGGCTGAACGCCCATCACGTCAAAGAAGCCGGGCGTGACCGAGGCCGCGAGGGTGCGCTGCGGCCGGTCGCCGCCGGTGTTGACATCGTCCATTCCGAAAGCCGCCATGGCGCTGAAGCTGCGGTTTTGCCGGTCCCAGTCGTCGAAATTCGGGTACGCCACCTGCCTGTCGAAGCCCTCGCCGCCCCGTTCCGCGATCCACGCCAGGCGGTCTGCCCGCGGGTAGGGCAGGGGGTTCAGCAATACCGCTTTCACAACACTGAACAGGCTGACGCCGGCGCCGACGCCGAGCGAAACCGTGAGGATCGAAACCGCGGTTAGACTGGGAACGCGGCGCAGCGCGCGCAGGGCTTGATGCAGATCTCTCAGCATAATGGTGCGGATGGGCAAGCGGCGTGCCATACCGGACGCGCCGGCGGCGAAGCCAATCCGGTTGACCGGCGAGTGCCTGGAGACGCGGCTAAATGGCGTCTTTTCTATCGGTGCGGCTAGGGCGTGAACGGCGCGCGCCGGGCCGGTTCCGGTCGGAGGCGGCGCGCGCGGCTGCGGCGGGCTGTTCGTTTTTGGGAACCGGCGATCATCCCACGCGCCGCGCCGCTCCAGGGCTGCTATGCTGACGGGAGCGGAGCCTCGCATGAGCAAAAAGGTGCTGATTGTCACCGGCGATGGCGGAGACGGCTATGAAGCCCTCTACGCCTACCACCGTTTCCAGGAAGCCCTCTGGGAGCCGGTGGTGGCGGCGCCATCGCGCAGGCCCTTGCACCTGGTGTTTTTCGACGCCGAGCCCGGTTGGGAGACCTACGTCGAACGCCCGGGGCCGCGCCTGGATGCGGACGTGGTGATTGCGGCGGTGGCGGCCCATGAATTCGCGGCGCTGTTGTTCCCGGGCGGCCGCGCTCCGGAGTACCTGCGCAACGATCCGGACGTGCTCGAGCTGGTGCGCGATTTCGCCGCGCAGGGCAAATGCATTTGCGCGATCGGCCACGGCATTCAGGTGCTGGCCGCGGTCGGGCTGACCAAGGGCCGCACGGTTACCTGTCACGCCAACGTGCGAATTGAAGTGGAGCGCAGCGGCGGTATTTTCAGCCCCCAGCCGGCGGTTCGCGACGGCAAGCTCGTCACCGGACAATCCTGGCGCGCACACCCCGAGTTCTATCGCGAAGTGTTTACAGCGTTGGGGTAGGGACCGTGGCGCACGCAGTGTTGCGTGGGGTAGGATAGACGATCGGTTTTTGTCGTCTGTCAGGGTCGTGGGCTTTAGCGAGCACGACAGACCACGAAAGGCGATGGTCTGTCCTACCTGCGGGAGTGCAGCGTGATACTATTCCGGCTGAGTCGGGCATAGGAGCAAGTTGCATGCGGAAACCGTCCCGCCGTTCGTTTCTCGCCGGAGCCGCGCTCGGCGCTGCCGGTTGCGGCCAGGATAAGGGCGCGCGGCTGGCGCTGACGGGCGAGGAGGCGCGGACGCTGGACGCGATCTGCGACCAGTTGATTCCGGCCGACCAGGACCCAGGCGCGGCGGCGACTGGCGCGGTGGTGTTCATCGACCGCCAACTGGCCGGTCCGTACGCCCGCTACCGGCCCGCTTACCGCGATGGCCTGGCGCGCACGGCGGCGCTCAGCCACAAGATGTTCGGCAAGCCGCTGAACCAACTGGCAGGCGAGCAGCGGCTGGCGGTGGTCGAGCGCCTCGAAGACGACGCGCGGCCGTTCTTCGAGATGGTGCTGGCCCACACCATGCAAGGTTTCTACGGCAGCCCGCG
>DASWZP010000313.1:0-3621 GCA_036404395.1 Bryobacteraceae bacterium
CGCTGCTTCACTCGACCGACCTCGTGCCCCATAGCACCGCCGAGGCCGCCAGCGGCATGACTGCGGCGATGGCGGTGACCGGCGGGTAGCCATACAGATCGATGAGACGGCCGAACACCGGCGAGACGATCACCTGCACGGTGCCATAAGAAGCGACCAGACACGAGACCGCGAACGCCGCGTGAGCGCCGGAAAACACATCGAGCGGCAGCGTGTACATATTCACGCTGAAGGCGGCAACGGCGAAGATGCTGAGCGAGATTCCGGCGGCGGCCCAGGCAGCGGTTGGCGCGGCAGGCACCGCCGCGGTGACCAGCGCCACAACGCTCGCGAGCAGGCACACGCGAAACCGCCCGAGCGCCGGAGGCGCGCCGCCTCGAATGAATCTCAACGACAGCCAGCCGCCCGCGAATCCGCCCAGCGTGGCGGCCAGCGGCGGTATCCACGCATACCAAGCCGCTTGCGCGACCGTCAGGTGATGCACGTCCACTAGATAAAGCGTAGTCCAGTTGGTCCACAGCGAGTAGCCAATCATGCTGAGCGCGTTGGCGGTAACAAAGGCCCACAGCCGGCGGTCGCGCAGCAGGCTGGCAGCGTCGGCGGTTTCGGCTTGGAGAGGCGCCGCCGGGCCGCTGCGGCGCGCCGCCCAATTCCAAATCGGAATCCACAGCAGGCCGAGCACGCCGGTGGCGACAAACGCAGCGCGCCAACCGGCCTCGAGGGCAATCCAGGTTGCCACCGGCGGGGCCAGCACCATTCCCAGGCTGACACCGGCTTGATTGAGCGCGTTGCCGAGGGCGCGTTCGGCGGGGCGCAGGTGTTGACGGATGGCCTTGCCCGCCGCGGGAATGCCGGCCGCTTCGCCGATGCCGAGCGCCGCGCGGCAGCCCAGCAGGCCGGTGAATCCATGCGTCAAGCCGGTGGCGATTCCGGCGCATGACCATAAGCCAACGGCGATGCTGATGACGCGGTTGAGGCCGGTGCGGTCGATCAGTATTCCGGCCAGAGGTGCGCTGGCGGCATACGTGATCGAGAACGCGGCGAGGATCAGCCCGTAGTCCGCGTTCGACAAGTGGAACTCGGCGCGCACCAGCGGCGCCAGCGTAGCCAACGATTGCCGGTCGAGATAGTTGATGGCCGAAGAGAGCACGAAGACGGCCAGCAGCAGCCAGCGGGCGGGCGCCGCGTCATCGGAATGGGTCACTGGAATTCTATGGTGGCCACTTCGCCGGCAGTGCCCAGCCGGACGTTGGGTTTGGGAAAGTATGCGATGGACACCGGCCGCGGCGTCTGCCGGCCGCAGCCCAGGGTCTGCCCGCCGGCGCCCAGGATCGCCACCTTGGCCGAATCGGCGACCAGCAGTTTGACGGTCTTGTGATCGTCGCCTTCGACGACAATGCGCGCCTGCGATCCCAGACACTCCACCTGCTTCAACACGCCGCGGATCTTGCCGCCGGGACTGGGACCGTCCCACCACGGCACCGGCTTTTGGCCGGACTTAGCGGAGCCGTCATTGTATTTGGATTCGAGCGCGTGCACGTTGGCGAGTGCCTGCTGCTTGAGCTGGGCGAGCGCGCGGGCGTCCTCGTCGGCCTGGCGCTGCTGCTCGGCGGCCTCGTAATCTCCGCGCTGCGGTTCGATTGCGACGCGCGCCTGGTGCATGCGCCCGCGCTCTGCCGGATCGGTGGCGGCCTGCTCGCCCGCGCTCCAGGCTTTTGCAGCCTCCCCGTAGTTGTGGTCGGCCAGGTAGCATTCGGCCAGCGCCTTCCAATAGGCGGGATTGCGCGGATTGCGCTCGGTGGCGGCCTTCCAGTGCGCAGTGCGTTTGGCGGGATCGGTATCGCGCGCGGCCAGCAACGCGAATGGCTCGTCGAGCTTGGGATTGATACCGGCGGCGCGCAGCAGGGCCTGCGTCGCCTTGGCGTTGTCCGGCTCGAGCTTGGCGTACTCGATGTAGCAGCGCGCGCTGGTCGAGGCCGCGTCCATCGCGGCGTAGAAGTGGCGGCGGGCTTCGTCGGGGCGATGATCGCGCAGAGCCAGCAATCCCAGCCCTTCTTCGGCTTCGGCGATTTTCACGTGGGCGTGCAGCAGCGTCGCATATTCGGCGCCGGATGAATCGCCGGCCAAGAGATCAGCGCGCGCCAGGCGGGAGTCGGTGTCGGAGACGCTCCGCTCGATAAAATCTTTCGGCGCCATCGGCAAACTGGAAATGGTGCCGGATTGAAAATTGCCGGCCTCGAAATGCCGCCGCACCAGCGTCTCGATTTCCGCGGCGGATTTCCCGTAGGCGTTGCGATAAGCCGGATCCTCATCCACGCCCTTGCGCAGGTTGTACAGCAGCACTTTGAGGCGGCCGAAATATTCCGGTGCGGTGACCAGCAAGTGGATGCGCGCCCAATCGAGATCCGGCTGGGGCGGCGGCGCGCCGACGCTGATCTGAATGCCTTTGACATTGAAGGTGGAGAAGAATTCGATGAGGCCGTGCTCGAAGGCCGGCGGCATTTGCGCCGTGTTGGCCGAGAGAAACAGGCGAGTCAGTTCGCTCCAGACAGCCAGTGAAACCGGGGCCTTTTCCTCAAGCACAATCGCATAGCAACCGCGGCCCTGGATAATGGAATCGCTGGTAGTCCAGCCGCGCTCGTTCTTGAAAAGCAGAATGCGCACGGGCTGCGGCGTTTGGAGATTGGTATCTCCCACCACCTCGCCTAAGGCGTGGCGGAATTCTTCGAAACGAATCATCGTCTCACGGCCGCGCTGGCCGGCGTCAGTTAACACCTCGAACGGGCCCGACGTGAACTTGATCCAGTGTTCCTCGGCGGCGAGGAGGCAGGGAAGCAGGAAGAGGAGAGGAAGCCGCCGCATGGCTCTTCCATTATCCCGCGACACCGATCGGACAGCGGGGCGCGGGACGATCCGAACGGGACGTGGCCAACCAGCCGCAATTCGCGTTACGCGAGACGCGTTGAGCCCGAGCGTCACCAGCGTCAGCAGCGTGTCCCGCGTTCACTCCGCCCTTGACAATGGCCAATTATTGAGTTTCAATTTGGAAGGCTGATCAATGCCATAGGAAAGTCTGCCTAATTGCCAAACCCTGGGTTATACTCGACGGCGTTCTGAAGACGGACACAGGAGGAAAAAGCATGTTTCACTTAGTCTGGTATGTTCTTATTGGGCTAATCTCGGGGGTTATCGCGAAATCGGTGATGCACGTGCACATAACCATCTTCTGGACGATCGTGCTCGGCATCATCGGATCGATCATCGGCGGCGGCGTTACCCACATGTTTTCGCGCCCGACAAACGAACGATATCATCCCGCCGGCCTCATTTTTTCCACACTGGGTGCGATCCTGGTTCTCTACATTTGCTATAAGCTGAAGATTCATTTTCCCCAGGTCGATCTCATCGAACGCTAACCTCGTATTCCGATGGGACGGTCACGTGTCGGGCTTATGGGCCACTGGCCTGCCTTTTCACCGGCCCTCCGAAATTGTGCGCAGCAGCGCGCATCGGTCCATCGGGCGCCGCCCCGACGGCTTGGCGCCCGGAAAACCGTCACCGTCGGCCTAATCGGCCGCCGCACGCCTCCCACACACACGACCGGCGCGGTCCCTGGACACT
>DASWZP010000314.1:0-8860 GCA_036404395.1 Bryobacteraceae bacterium
ACCTGGCCGAGATTTTCCGCTACTTCCTGCAATCGGAAAAGACTTTCGTGCCGCTGGCACAGGAAATGCAAATCGTGCGGGCTTATCTGGAGGTGGAGCAGTCGCGGTTGGGCAGCCGGCTGAAGGTGGAGATCGACGTGGACGCGGCGCTTCTCGACGTTTCCATCCCCGCGTTATCTGTCGAGCCGCTGGTGGAAAACGCGATCCGGCACGGCGTAGCCCTCAGCACCGAGCCTGGCTACGTTCGCATCCATGGCGAGATCGAGGGCGGCCAAATGCGCATCCAGGTAGAAAACAGCTCTTCCGGCGACGCCGCGGGCAGTCCGGGCACAGGGGTGGGCCTCGACAATTTGCGGCGCAGGCTCGAAATCTGCTACGGCCCTGCCGCCGGTCTGCGTCTCGCCTTCAACCCCGGCATGACTTCCGCCGAGCTTTCCATCCCCACCGCCGCTCATGTGAAAATTGTTCGGTAAGCGTTTGTCATCAAATAGACCGCTCCCTTTGGTCGCGGCTCCGAAGCGCACATGCAACTGAGAACGTTAATCGTCGATGACGAGCCAATCGCCCGCCAGGTGCTGCGCGAGGAACTGGAATTGATCGATGGCGTGGAAGTGATTGGCGAAGCCGACAACGGCGCCAAGGCGCTCGACCAGATTGCTCGCCACAAGCCCGATCTGGTTTTGCTCGACCTGCAAATGCCGGCCATGAGCGGGTTCGAAGTGGTCAACGCGATCCGGCGCGGATCCCACATGCCGGTGATTGTGATTGTCACCGCCTATGACAGCTACGCGATTGAGGCGTTCGAGGCGGGCGCCATCGACTACCTGCTCAAGCCGGTGGGGCAGGAGCGGTTGCGGCAAGCCGTCGAGCGGGCCAGCCGTGTCAGCGGCCGCCAGGCGGTGGAACGGCTGGCGCGGCTTCAGGAAATTGCGGCGCCGGCCGCGGGGCCGCGGCCGCGGAAGATCGTCGGCAAGGTTGGCGACGAGTATTTTCTCCTCGATGCCTCCGAGATCTTCGCGTTTCAGGCCGAAGGAGACCTGGTGTGGATCGTCACTGCCCGGAAAAAGTACCTGGCTACGCAGACGCTGAAAGGCATCGAACTGCGGCTAAGCCCCTCCAGCTTCCAGCGCGTCCACCGCAACACGCTTATCAACGTGGATCACGTCCGCAAGATGAGCGCGCTCAGCAGCCAGCGCTGGCTGATCACGCTCAGCAACGATCAGCAGTTCGTCGCCAGCAAACGCCGCGCCCACGGCTTGCGCCAGCTTCTGAGTGGGTGACGCTCCTGCTACGATTAGGCAAAAGGGGGGACTGTACGTCATGGGGCTTTCCCGTTTCCAAACCCAAGTGTGCGCCTGCCTGGCAGCGCTTCCGCTCTCCGCGCAAGTGAGCGTGCTTACGTATCAATACGATACTTCCCGCGCGGGAGCCAACCTCAGCGAATCCGTGCTGACGAAGGCGAACGTCACGGCCAGTCAGTTCGGCAAGCTGTTCTCTTTCCCGGTGGACGGCTACATCTATGGACAGCCGCTCTATCTACCCAACGTGACCCTCCCGCAGAAAGGGATTCACGACGTGGTCTATGTCGCCACCGAGCACGATTCCGTGTACGCGTTCGACGCCGACAGCAACGCGGGCTCGAACAGCGCGCCTCTGTGGCAGGTTAGCTTCATCAACCCAAGCTCAGGCGTCACCACCGTGCCGTACCAGGACACCGGTTGCGATCAGATCGTCCCCGAGTTGGGGATCACCAGCACGCCAGTGATCGATCCGCAGAGCGGCACCATCTACGTGGTCGCCATGACCAAAGAGACCTCCGCCAACGGAACTGAGTATGTGCAGCGCTTGCACGCTCTGGATGTTGCGACCGGCGCGGAGAAGCCGGGAAGTCCGGTGGCGGTTCAGGCATCGGTGCCGGGCACCGGCGAGGGTGGAACCACGGTCGTCTTCAATCCAAAGGCCTACAAACAGCGTGCCGGCCTGGTGCTGTGGAACGGCACTGTGTACACGGCATGGGCTTCGCATTGCGACATCTCCCCGTATCACGGCTGGCTGATTGCGTACGATGCGAAGTCGCTCAGCCAGACCGCGGTGTACAACAACACGCCCAACGGCGATGAGGCTTCATTTTGGGCCGGCGGCGCGGCGCCCGCGCTGGATGCCGCGGGCAACATCTACCTGGTGGGCGGCAATGGCACGTTCGACTCCGGGGGCGCCGGGCCGGACGTCGGCGAGAGTTACCTCAAACTTTCCACCAGCGGCGGCCTGACGCTGGCCGACTACTTCACCCCCTTCAATTACGCCAGCCTCAATGCGGCCGATCTCGATGTGGGTTCGGCTGGAGTGGCCCTGCTGGGGGACGAGGCCGGATCCACCGAACATCCTCACTTGATGGTGGGCGCGGGCAAGGAGGGGCGGATTTACCTGCTGGACCGCGACAACCTGGGCAAGGTGCAGGCGGGATCGGACAGCCAGATCGTGCAGTCACTGCCGGGAGCGATTGGCGGCCTGTTCGGCAATCCGGCCTACTACAACAAGACGGTCTACTTCTGCGGCGCGGGCGACAGCCTGAAGGCGTTTCCCATCTCCGGCGCCGCGATGGCCACCAGCCCGGCCTCGCATTCGGCAGCCCAGTTCGGCTATCCCGGCTGCGTCCCCACTATCTCGGCCAACGGCACCGCGAACGGCATCGTCTGGATGCTGGATCCTTCCGGCATCCTGCATGCGTATGACGCCTCCAATCTCGCGGCCGAGCTGTATAACAGCAACCAGAACGCGACCAGGGACAGCCTGGGCGCCACGGTGAAGTTTTCCGTCCCCACGGTGGTCAACGGCAAAGTTTATGCGGGCACCGAAAGCTCGCTGGCGGTTTACGGCCTGCTCTCCGGCGTCGCCACCGCCGTCGCCAATGCCGCGAGTGGAGATGCAACCGCCGTCGCGCCCGGCTCGATTGCGTCGCTATACGGATCCGGGCTGGCGCCGTCGATCGGGGTTGCCGGCCTGTATCCTTTGCCAGCCCTGCTGGGCGGTGCTTCGGTTGATGTCAACGGCGAGGCGGCGCCTCTCTTCTATGCCGGCCCCAATCAAATCAACTTCCAGGTCCCGTTCGACATATCTTCGAACGCCGCTGTCACTGTGCTTGCCAACGCCGTACAGACGGGCGCGAGCAGCGTGCCGGTACACAACACCGCCCCGGGAATATTTCTGCTCCCGCAAGGCCGCGCGGCGGCGCTGAATCAGGACTACTCCGTCAATAGCTCGGTCAATGCAGCCGCGCCGGCCAGCGCCATCGCAGTCTTTGTGACTGGCCTGGGAGCGGTCAACCCGCCAGTGGTTGCCGGTGCGGCGGCATCGGCCGTCACTCTCTCATGGGCCAACGCCGCGGTGACCGCGACCATTGGCGGCCAGCCGGCCACGGTTCTGTTCGCCGGCCTGGCGCCCGACTACGCGGGCCTCGATCAGGTGAACCTGGTGGTGCCCCAGCTTGCTGCCGGCGACTATCCGGTGCAGATTTCGGCGGGCGGAGTGCTGAGCAACACGGCGACAATCAGCGTACAGTAGACATAACGGAGCCGCGACCAAAGGGAGCGGTCCCTGCGCAGTTGCTACGAAGTCCTCAATTCACCCACGGCCCGCGGCCGTCGCGCTTCTTCATGAAGGTCTGGAACTTCCTCTTCGCGCGCTGGAGTTTCCACTGACGATACGCGCCGCCGACATCGGGCATCGGCAACCACGGCAGCCCTCGCTTCAGATACACGAAACCGAAAGCCGCGCCGCCCAAGTGGGCGATGGTGCTGACGCCGGTATTCGGCCCCAAGGTGAACCACAGCTCGACGGCCACTAATATCATCACCAGGTATTTGGCCTTGATCGGGAAGATGATAAACAACACGATCTGGTCGGGGTACATCACGGCGAATGCCACCAGAACTCCGAAGATGGCCCCGCTGGCTCCCAGCGTGATCGTGCCCCAGTAGCCCAGCAGAATGTTGACCACCAGGACGCACACGCCCGCCGCAATCCCGCAGTAGAAGTAATACTTCAGGAAGCGGCGCGTGCCCCAGTCGCGTTCGAGCTGCGACCCGAAGAACCATAGCGTGAGCATGTTGAATATCAAGTGCCAGGGCGTCAGAGTGGAGTGCAGAAACATGTAGGTGACAAGCTGCCACACGAACAGGCTCTTGACCGCGGCCTGCGCCGAAAGCGCCAGCACCAGCATGATGTTCCGCTGCAGTTGGAAGGGGCACAAGAAGGTCAGCACGCAAATGACAGTGTTGGAAATCAACAGCCACTTCACGCCGGGCGGGAAATAGTCATGGATGAAAATGTTGGCGGACGAGTACCGGGCGTAGCGAGCCATGGCGATCTCTCAGTGTCCAGAATAACAGATGAGTTACCGCGCCCCGCTCAAGCTGTCATGGATCGCTTGTCGTCATCGCGCTTGCCGTAGCGCGCCAGCATGCGGGAGCACACCTGCAACAGCACCGCGAGCACCATCCACACCTGCCAGTGGGAGAACATGCCGGAGGCGATGGCGAACTTGCCGGTCCAATTCAGATCCGCGGCGATGCGCCACAACGCCAGCACCGACGCCAGAAACGCACCCGGCGTCAACAATGCGGATACCGCCAACGCCATCCGCTTGTTCCTGCGGCGTGCCTTGCCTACGCGCAACCCCTTGCCGAACCGAATCCTGACCAGCATGGTCCCCGCGTGCCCTGCGCACGCTCATAGCGCGAGTCGCCCCGCGCGGCGCCTCCCTCGCAGCGCCTCTCTCGCGGCGTCTCTCTCGCAATTACCAATCTAACAGCAATTGCGTTAGATTAGAGACCATCATGCACCGTTTCAGAACCGCAGTTTTCGGCACCGGCTTCGTTGGCCGCGTCCACCTGGAAGGCATTCGCCGCCTCGGCTTCGTCCACGTCTATGCCATCGGCGAGAGCAACGCCGAAAAGGCCAGGAAATTGGGCGATGAGTTTCACGTCGACAAGACCGACTCCGACTATCACAAGATCCTGGAAGACCCGGCCGTGGACGCCGTCCATGTGTGCACGCCCAACGTCCTGCACTTCCCCATGGTCCGCGACGCGCTCCATGCCGGCAAGCATGTTCTTTGCGAGAAGCCGCTGGCGACTTCGGTCGAAGACGCTGCCCAACTGGTTGCGCTCGCCCGCCAGACCGGCCGCCGCAATTGCACTTTCCACAATCTCCGCTTCTATCCGCAAGTGCAGCAGATGCGCCGCATGCACGAAGCGGGCGACCTGGGCGAAATCCTGGTAGTGCAGGGCACTTATTCGCAGGATTGGCTGCTCTACGATACCGATTGGAACTGGCGCCTGGATTCGAAGGCTAACGGCCGCTCGCGGTGCCTGGCCGATATCGGCTCCCACTTCTGCGACATGGCCGAGCATGTAACCGGCTCGCGCATCACTTCGCTATGCGCGGACATCCAGACCTTCCACAAGACGCGCAAGCGCCCCAAGGGGCCGGTCGAGACCTTCGCCGGGAAAACGCTGGCGCCCGAGGACTACCAGGAGGTGCCCATCGACACCGAAGATTACGGCGGCGTCATCTTCCGCATGGGCGATCGCACGCGCGGCGCTTTCACCGTGAGCCAGGTATCGGCCGGCCGCAAGAACGGGCTCAGCATCGAGATCTTCGGCAGCAAGGCGGGCGTCGCATGGAACCAGGAGCGGCCCGATGAGCTGTGGATCGGCCACCGCAACACGCCCAATGAAATCATCATCAAGGATCCGTCGTTGCTCAAGGAAGCCGCGCGTCCCTATGCCGATCTTCCCGGCGGCCACAGCGAAGGTTACGACGACACCTTCAAGCAGGTCTTCCGCCGCTTTTACCAATCGATTGACGATCCCGCTGCCGAGCCCGAATACCCGCAGTTCGCCGACGGCCTCCGGCAGTTGCAGATCCTCGAAGCCGAGCTCAAGAGCGCCGATCTCCGCGCCTGGGTCGACGTGCCCGCCTTCCAGCCGGGATAAAGCGCGTGGGGCGGGCGCCCTCGCCCGCGTCGGACCCCCTGCTCCGACCGCCGAGCCAGGGAGCTCGGCGCGGGTCAGGGGACCCGCCCCACAGCCTCAACTCGCCTGCGCGTGAAACGCGTCGATCTCCGCTATCTCCTCGGCGCTTAACCGGAACTCGAGCGCGCCCAGCACTCCGCGCGCCTGCGCCGCCGAGCGCATCCCAACAATCGCTCCCGTGACCGCCGGGTTGCGCAGCGTCCACGCAATCGCCACCTCACCGGCCGACCGGCCGTGCCGCGCTCCGATGCGCTTCATCAGCTCTCCCAGTTCCAGGTTGCGCCCCAACTGCGGCTCTTGGAACGCCAGCGCGTTGCGCCGGAAATCGTCGGGCGCGAAGCTCGCCACTCGCTCGCGCGTCATCGCCCCGGTCAACAGGCCCGATTTCATCGGTGAGTATACAATCACGCCGATGTTGTTCCGCTGGCAATAGGGCAGTATTTCGCGCTCCACTTCCGGCGAAATCGCCGAATACGGCGGCTGCAGCGACGTCACCGGCGCGATTCGCCGGCACCGCTCGATCTGCGCAGCGTTGAAGTTGGACACCCCGATCCACCGCACTTTGCCCTCTTCGCGCAGCTTGGCGAGCGTCGTCCATCCTTCTTCGACATCCGCGTCCGGATCGGGCCAGTGGATCTGGTAGAGATCGATCGTCTCCACCTTCAGCCGCCGCAGGCTGGCTTCGCACTCGCGCCGCACCGAATCCGCCTTGAGGCTCCCGGAGATCTCGCGCCGCTCGTTCCACACGCGCTGGCATTTGGTAAATACGTACGGCTTGTGGACCAAACCCTCCAGCGCCCGCGCCACCACTTCCTCGGAATGCCCCAGCCCATAGATCGCCGCCGTGTCAATCCAGTTCACGCCGGCGTCGAGCGCGGCATGAATCGCGGCTATCGATTCGTCATCGTCCTGCGGTCCCCAGGAGAATTGCCATCCGCCGCCGCCCATTGCCCACGCGCCCACGCCCATCGGCGTGATCTCCATATCGCTTGTTCCCAGCCGTTTTTTCACCATGCTTTCAATTTTGCCTCGTCCGGCGAGTCTGTGGGCGGCCGCGAGCCGCTTCACTCCCGCAGCAGAGCGCCGAGTTGCTTGGCACGAGCGAATTCGAGCGCTGCCCGGACCGGCTCGCCGGCTTTCTGCAATTCGCTGCCCAGGGTCGCGTGACACAATGCGAAAGTGCGGATCAGTTGCGCATCGCCGGCCGCGCCAAAGTCCTCCGGCTCGGATCGCAGGAATTGTTCCATAATCTGCGCCGCCCCGCTCCAGTCCTGCTTGTCGACCGCGGCATTATGCAGCGGCTTCCAATAGTAATTCAAGGGGGCCCAGTAATAAGAGCTTGGGATCAGCGTCCGTGACGGCGGCAACGGGAGCGAGGTCCATAGGAATGCCACCAGCAGCGCGGAAGCGAGCACCAGCGCCTTTCCGAATTGGCGCGCAGAAATCCACTCCAACGCCCGCACCACAACGGCGGCGCCCAACGGGATGAGCACGGCAAAATAAGGCGCGCGGTAGCGGCCCGTCGGGAAGGTGACCAGCATGACGAGAATGCCGTTCGCGGCCAGCAGGTACAAGGGCGCCAGGCGCTTCCACTGTTTGATGAAAAGCGCCAAGCCTACCAGGAGCAGCGGCGAGACGAGTGTATTGGTGACCGGCGCATAACGAAGCACCGAGGAGTAGAAACGCGAGAAATAGAAGCTGACGTTATCCCCCTCTTCGTACCAGTTCCAGGTTTTTTGGAATTTCAGCAGGACCAGCCGCGCCAGGCTGACCGGTGTATGCTCGCGCAGTGTAGCGAGCAACGCTGGAATCGCCTTCGCGTCGCTAGCGCCCAAGACGCGAAGATGGTCCGGGTTTGTTGGCAGCACCAGTCCCATCCGCGGATCCTCGGAGGGTGTGTTGAAACGGACGAACGTCCAGACGCCGGCGCCGTTCCAGCCGAATGGCGGAGCGCCAACGGCTACGTTGCGGGCGACGATCGGAGAAAGCGCCAGCGCGGCGCCGCAGACTATCGCTGCCGCCGGGCGGAGCACGGCGCGCGGGGATGCGCGAAATCTCAACCAGAGAAGACCCAGGCAGCCGGCCAGGAAAACGCTGAACGTGCTCTGGCAGGCCATCGCGATGCCGACCGCGGCGCCGGTGATCCACCAGCGGCGCCACGAATCGCCGGCCAGCGCCCACTCGAGGGCCGCTACCGCTGCCGCGGCCAGGAACGCCGTCAGAGTGGTTCGCAAAAGCGTGAGCTCGTAGATGAAGAGCGGCGAGTAAAACAGGATCAGCATGCCGGAGAGGGCCGCCGCCAGTTCGCCGAAATACCGCCGGGCAAGCAGGTAAACCAGCAGGTTGGTCGCGACTCCCAGCACCATCTGCCACGCGAAGACCGCGCCAACCGAGGCGCCGGCCAGCCAGTACGTAAACGCAATCAGATAAACGTAGAGCGGCTCCTGGTAGTATTCTCTGCCGTGAGTCCAGCGGTCCCATAGCGCGCGATCAAGCGCGTCCGTATCGCCATGCGGCACGCCGGCAGCTTCGTATTGCGCAATCTGTTCGGGATGCGCGCGGAAATGCGCCGCGGCCGGCGCAGCCTGCCAGGAGAAGAACGGATGTAACGGCTGCCTGCCCAGCGGATCGTGATGGACAATCACTTTGGCCCAGTGGTCGAAAAACCCCATATCGCCTTCAGACCACAGGTGTCCGTAAAGAAGAGGGCCGTCTCTGGCTTCTGAATAGTAACCGGCGCGGATCAGGACCGACAGCGCCAGTAGCAGAATGATCACCAGTTTCTGATGGGCTGCCAGCCACTGCGCGATCTCTTCGAGCCACGG
>DASWZP010000315.1:0-2083 GCA_036404395.1 Bryobacteraceae bacterium
CGTGTCCACCGAATCGGCGTCGACAATCGGGCTGATGGCATCGTAGAAGTAGAGGCGTTCGGAGCCAGTCAGGCGCGCGATGTCTTTCGCCAGCGCATCGCTGGTCAGCGGGCCGGTGGCGACGATGACGATCGGCTCCGCCGGAATCGCGGTTACTTCCTCGCGGCGCACATCGATCAGCGGCTCGGCGGCGATGGCCGCTGTCACCTCGTTCGCGAAGACGCCCCTATCCACGGTGAGCGCCTGCCCGCCGGGAACGCGCGCGCGGGCCGCCGCTGCGAGCAGCAGCGAGCCAAGCCGCCGCAGTTCTTGCTTGAGCAGCCACGGCGCGGTGGACTCCGTTTCCGACTTGAGCGAGTTGCTGCACACCAGCTCCGCCAGCCGGTCGGTCTGGTGCGCGGCGGTGGGCCGCACCGGCCGCATCTCGTGCAGCGTGCACCGCAAACCGCGGCGCGCAATCTGCCAAGCCGCCTCGCAGCCCGCCAGGCCAGCGCCGATAATGTGAATGGGATCGCTCAATCCGAACTTCCAGCATACAAGAGCCCGATGGGTAGGACAGACCATCGCCTTTCGTGGTCTGTCAGTTTTCGGCTGGAGCATGAAAACCTGACAGACGACAAAAACCGATCGTCTGTCCTACCTTCCGCATCGAGCGGCCCCGATGCCAAATGTCGGCAGGTCGGGGACCTGCCCCACGGAACGGCGTTAGAATAGTCGCGTGCTGCCGAAGGCGCCGAAAGAGGAATACTCGAGGGCCGACGTGTTGCGCCAATTCGGCCTTTCCGAGCGCCAGTTGCGAAGCTGGGAGCGCCAGGAACTGCTTCCGCCCTCCGACAAGTATTCGTTTTCCGACCTGATCGCCATCCAGACCATCGTCAAGCTGCGTGAGAACCGCATCCAGCCCAAGCAAATCGGGCGCGCGCTGGCATCGCTGCGCCGCAAGCTGGCCGTCGAGCAGCCGCTATCCGAATTGCGCATCGTCTCCGACGGCCGCAAGATCGCGGTGCACATCGCCGGGCAACGGATGGAAGCCATCAGCGGCCAGATTCTGCTCGACTTCGAGACCTCCGCATTGGGCGGCCTGGCGCCGTTTCCCGGCCGAAAGCCGGGCGCAACCCGGATGCGCGAAGCGGAGGGTTGGTTCCAGGCGGGGCTCGACCTGGAAGAGACGGGCGCTCCCGTCGAGGAAGCCATCGAGGCTTACCAGAAGGCGCTGGAACTCAACCCGGAGGCTGCCGGCGCGCTGGTCAACCTGGGCACCATCTATTACCGCCAGCGCAAATTCGCCGACGCCGAAACTTACTACCGCGAAGCCCTCGAAGCCGACCCAAGTTATCCGCTGGCGCAATTCAACATCGGCAATCTCTACGACGAGTTGGGGCGGCTCGACGAAGCCCAGCAACATTACAAGCTGGCGCTGGAGCTGAATCCGCAATACGCCGACGCCCACTTCAACCTGGCCCTGCTGTGCGAGCGCCTGGGCGACAACCTGAAAGCCGTGCACCACTGGAGGAATTACCTGAAACTGGATCATGGAGGTCAGTGGGCCGACATCGCCCGCCGCCAGCTCGATCGCCTGCGCCAGGCCACCCTGGTGCATTCGCGGCCGTGACGTAACTGAACGGATTCTCAGCTATCCTGAAACTCTGGAGTCACAGTGAGCCGCATTGTTCTTGCCTTTCGCTCGTTTTTCAACATTTTGTTTTCCGGAACGCTGTCCGATGGCGTGCTGAACGGGCTGCGTTTGACGCGGCGCGGCGCGGCTGCGTCCAAGCCCACCGCCACGGGGAAAGCCGGCCCGGCTGCGCCGCCCGCCGTCCGCGTATCGGATGGCGCCTTGCAGCTTCTCGCCATTTTGCAACGTGACGCGCGGCTGGTGGACTTCCTGATGGAAGATATCGCCGGATATGCCGACGATCAAGTTGGCGCCGCCGTGCGCGAGCTGCACGACCAATGCCGCGACTCGCTGCGGCGCGCGATCGCGCTGGAACCGGTGATCGACGGCGTGGAGGGCACCTTCGCCAAAGCGCCTTCCACGGATTCGAGCGTCGTCAAATTCATCGGCAACGTGCCCGCCAAGCCG
>DASWZP010000316.1:0-10094 GCA_036404395.1 Bryobacteraceae bacterium
AAGCCGAAGCGGCTCCCAAAGCGGCGGGCGTTCGTTCCGGCCCCGAATTCGACCTGGCGCTGCATTTGCCCAAAGCCCAGGAAGACGCCCAGCGCAAGCGCGAGGAGAAAGAGCGCGAGCAGCTTGTCAAAAACATCGCCAGCCACGAACGCCAGTTGGGCGACGAGAAGTTTCTCGGCCGCGCTCCAGCCCACGTGATCGAAGGCATGCGCCAGAAACTGGCCGAGTACAAAACGCAGCTTGGCAAGCTCGATTCGGGGGCTTGAAGTGACGCCGCTCGACATTGGTGGCCTTCGGCGCGAATTCCCGGATCGCCGGATCGATTATTACCCGTCCATCGATTCCACCATGCGTGTAGCCGCGGCGCTGGAACCGGGCGCGGTGGTGCTGGCCGAAGAGCAAAGAGCCGGCATGGGCCGTCACGGCCACACCTGGCACTCCGAAGCTGGCAGCGGAATCTATTGCTCGCTAATCGTGGCCCCTGCGCCGGTTCTCACCCTCGCGCTGGGCCTGGCAGCGCAGGACGCCATCCTCAAGTCCACCGGCATCTCGTGCGATCTTCGCTGGCCCAACGACGTGATGATTGCCGACCGCAAAGTCGCCGGCATTCTGGTGCAGTTGTCCGGCGCCAAAGCCATCGCCGGCATCGGCATCAACGTGAATCACAATTCGTTTCCGCCGGAACTCGCGGCGGAAGCCACTTCGTTGAGCCGTGAGAGGATGCCTGGGTTGGCAGGCGGAAGCGCCTGCCCCACATGGCCGCAAAGTGGGGCAGGCGCCCCGGTTTGTGGGTCCGTTCCGGATTCCGCCTGCCAACCTCAACCCATTCCGCGCGAGCCAATCATCGCCGCGCTCCTCCGCGCCGCCGACGAGTATCTCGCGTACGACACGCCCGCCATTCTGCGCCTTTTTACTCGAGGCTCTAGCTACGCCGCCGGCCGCCGCGTGGAAGTGCAGCAACCCGGCGGCGTGATTCGCGGTGTCACCGCCGGCCTCAATCCCGAAGGTTTCCTGGTAGTGCGCCGCGACGATGGAACGGATACCCTGATTATTGCGGGAGGCGTACGTGCTGCTGGCTCTTGACGCAGGCAACAGCAACATCACCATCGGCGCTTTTGAAGGCAGCAAACTGCTTTGCCAGTGGCGGCTGCGCACGGTCCATGAGCAGACCGCCGACGAGTGGGGCATTCTGTTGCACAACTTGTTTTCACCAGTGAACCTCAATATCGAAGCCGTCGACGGCATCATCATCTCGAGCGTGGTCCCGCCCATCGATTCCACCTTGGCCGCCATGACGCTGCGCTACTTTCACACCGAAGCCGTCTTCGTCGGCCCGAAAACCGATCTGGGAATTGGCATCCTCTACGACAACCCCAACGAAGTGGGCGCAGACCGCCTGGTAAACGCCGTCGCGGGCTTTCGCAAGTACGGCGGCCCGTGCGTGATCGTCGATTTTGGCACCACCATCAACTTCGACGTGGTTTCGCGCGATGGGGATTACCTGGGCGGCGCGATTGCGGTGGGCGTGGGCATTGCCGTGAAGGCCCTGTTCGCCAGGACCGCGCGACTGCCACTGGTGGAATTCCGGCCGCCGAAAACGGTGATCGGCACCAACACCGTGGCCAGCATGCAATCGGGATTGTATTATGGCGCGGTGGGCATGGTCGATGGCATTCTGGAGCGCATTGTCAAGCAGCTCGGCCCCGACACCAAGACCGTCGCCACCGGCGGCCAGGCCGGCCTGGTGGTCTCCGGCTCGCGCTATTTGAAGATCGTCGATGAGCACCTGACGCTGGAAGGCCTGCAAATGATCTGGGAGCGGATGCACCAGCCGTGACGCCCGACCCCGATTTTCTGCGCAACTATTTCAACTACTTCACTGAAGTGGAGGAGCACTTCCAGCGCGCCCGCGGCACCGCGCTGTTTCTGATGTCCCCGCTCGATTGGGCGCTGGTGGAAAGCTGGAAGAACTCGGGAGTCCCGCTCGAAGCCGTGCTGCGCGGCATTGACGCGGCCTTCGAGAAATGGCGCGGCCGCCGCGTGAAAACGCAAATGGTGAACTCGCTCGCCTTCTGCGCGCAGGCGGTGCTCACCGAGGCGCAGGCGATGGCCGCCCAGCCTGATCCGCGCGCGCGCCGCGAAGCCCCACCGCCGTTTCCGCTCGAAGACTTGCGCGCCTATCTCGAATCGAACGCCGCCGCTGTGCGCGAAGCCTGCCCGGAAATCGCCGCAACTCTCGCACGCCTGGCCGCCGAAGCCGAGACGCATTACCAGGACCTGGAAGGCCTGGAGCAGCGGCTCACCGTTCTCGAGGAGAAAATGATCGCCGCCGCCCGGTCGCGCCAAAGCGATGACGACTTACTCCAAGCCCGCCGCGACTTAGACGCCCAGTTACGCCCCTACCGCGGCAAAATGACCGCCGACCAACTGTCCATGTTAGAACGCCAATACCTGGAGCGCAGCCTGCTCGAGAAAGCCCGCCTGCCAAGGCTGAGCTTGTTCTATATGAGGTAGGGCACGCTTTTAGCTTGCCAAAGCGCGTCTCGCCGGGACAGTTGCTCGATTCGCGGGCGAGGCATGCCTCGCCCCTACAACGCGCTCGTAGGGGCCGGGCATGCCCGGCCCTGCCGCACCATCGAGACGCAGCCTAGGATACGTAAGCGAATTTCCCGAAAGCGGCGTCCTAGTCCCCGGCCGCTCCCGCCACCCCCGCCCTTGCCTCATCCGCCGCGATCCTCGCATTCACCTTGCACATATGGTCGTACCAGGTGAACTTCAGGATGATCGACGTCACCCCTACCACGGCCAGGCAATACCAGATGGCGGGAATGTTGGTCCGGATCACTATGTAGATCGGCAGCGCGACCAGCGCCACTTGCCAGGTTATGCCTACAACGATGTTGAACATGTCGCGCCCAAAATCCTGGTTCGGTTGGAACGTGGGATACTGCGCCATCACCTTGGCCTTAACTGGGCCCCAGAAACCCCATGGACGCACGCGGCGGTAGAAGTCTATCAGAACCGCGTCTTCCTCGGGCGGCGTGAGCAGAGTGCCCAGCAGGCAGCCAATCATACCGATCACGAACACCAGGCCGAACCCGAGCGAAACGTCCAGGTTCAGCGTGCGCAGGTTCGCCCAGTTCTGCAATGAGGGGATCCTGCTCAGGATCCCGGGAATCGTCACCGAGGCTGTCATGCCGGTGACCATGCCCCAGAAGTAACCGTACCCGTTGAAGCGCCACCAATACCACTTCAAAACGTTGGACGCGGTATAGCCGCCCCATAGGCCGGTGACAATCCAGATCACCACTGAATTCACCGAAGATACGTACCAGCCGATCAGGACTCCAATCACCACCACCATGAAGGAACTGAGATAGCTCAGCCGCACGTAGGTGCGCGGGCTGGCGTTCGGATTGATGTAGCGCTTATAAATGTCGTTGACGAAGTACGGCGGCGCGGCGTTGACCGTGGCCGCGAAGTTCGACATGTAGGCCGCCAGCAGGCCGGCGATGAGGAACCCGAGCAGCCCGGCCGGGACGAAGCGGCCCAGCGCGTACGGCAGCACCAGTTCGAAATCCATCTTGGTTCCCATGCCCTTGATCTGCTCGCTGAAAAAGACGATCGCCAGGATGGTCAGCCCGGTGATCAGGAAGTAGCGCGGGAACGTCAGCACCACGTTGACCCAGCCGCTCATCATGGATGCTTCGCGCGGATTCTTCGATGACAGCACGCGCTGCATATCGTAGTTGGGCGCCGGGCCAGCCGCGCTGATGAGCACTCCCTTGAACAGCAGCGCCATCACGAAGAACCCGAACAGGCCGTAGCCATCTTCGAGGATCTTCGCGTTAGCGGCCGGGATCAGCGTGGACCAGTCCATGTTGAGGTGCCAGCCGAAGAAAAGGTTGTCCCAGCCGGCGGGAACGAACTTGGTCAACGTCCCCGGCGCGATCTTCATCATGGCGATGATGCCCACCGCGAATGAGGCGACCGAGAGAATGCAGAACTGCAGCACCTCGGTAATCACCACGCTGAACATGCCGCCCTTGATGACGTAAACGGTCGTGATCGCGATCAGGATCAGCGCGTATTGATTGGGGCTCAGATGCCAGGGCAGGAAGCTGGCGGCGAATTTCCCGATGCCCTTGAACCCGTAAGTAAAGAACCCGATAATGCCGAGAAATGCGTAGACCACTACGATGATGTGCGCAAGCTGCGCGCCGCGGCCCTTGCCGAACCGCGTCTGAATCCAATCCGCGCCGGTCATCGCGTTCGAGCGGCGCAGCCAGCTCGAAAGGAACACCATCAGGAAGACCTGGTTGAAAGTAGGCCACAGCCACGGGATCCAGACGCTCTTCACGCCGTAGACGAATGCCCAGTACACCAGCAGCATGGTGCCGCTGACGTCGAACATGCCCGAGGCGTTCGACACGCCCAGCACGTACCAGGGCATCGTGTTGCCGCCCAAAAAGTAAGCCTTGATGTCGCGGGAAGCGCGATGGGAAACCCAATAGCCGACCACCACCGTGGTGGCCAGATAGAGAACGATAATCGCTATGTCGATAACACGCAGGTGCATTTGGACCTAACCTCTTCCGGCCCGCACCCGGCCGTTACACGTGGGTGCAGGCACACTCCTTGCGGCCCGCGCCAGAGCCGCTCGTTGAACCAAGCATCATAACAGAATGGTGCTGGAGAAATGGGCCTGTTTATGTGGCTGAAGCCGGACGCGCGTGGGAAGCGGCCAGGGCGAAACTACTGGGCGGGAGGCTGTGCGGTCATTTTTTCGGCTTCCGCGAGACGCGTCCGCGCGCTGGCGGCGTCACCCGCGTTGGGCGCCAGTTGGAGGTAGGCGCGGAAATGCCCGGCGGCGGCCGCATACTCTTTCCGGCTGGCCAGGATCACGCCCGCCATGTGCTCTATCTCCGGAAAAGCGTGGCGCGAATCGAGCAGTTGCGCCCGCTCGATGTTCCGCTCGGCTGTCTCCGTTTTGTGCAGGTTGTAATTCGCCACGGCGGCGTATAGGAACAGTTGCGGGTAATCCAGGGGATCCAGATCGGTCGCTTTGGCCGTGAGGTCCGCCACTTCCTGCCACTTTCGGTCCCACAGCGCCACGGTGGCCAACTGCAAATACGGATCGACCAGGTTCGGGTCGGCGTGGCGCGCCCGCTCGAAGGAGGCGCGGGCGGAATCCAGACCGCCGCTGGCCACCTGAAGTTTGCCGAGCGCGCACCACGCGGCGGCGTATTCCGGATAGGCCGCGACCGCTTTTTCGAGATACTGCTTGGCACGATCGGTCTTTCCTGCCGCGGCTGCCTGTTGCGCGCGCTCGAAGAGCTTGCGAGCTTGTTTGGGAACGGCCAGCGATTGGGCGGTAACCACGTCGCTGCCGCCGTGCGCCCCATCGGGCCGAATCACGATCACGCCGATATCCGGGTTGTCCATCAAATGCAGCGGCTTGATCGGAGCGCTCTGCGAATGGTAGCCGGCCAGCACGGCGCGCAACTCGCAATCGAGCAGCCTCCCGTCGGACGTGATGGATGCGCCGGCCTCGCTGCTGGCGAGGGAAGGTACCACCTGAACTGGCGCGGTGACGGAGGGCCCAAGTTTGTCCTGCTCGTCGGCGTCCTGGGAAACCGTGGCGGTGGAACCGAAACGGATTCCGAAATAGCCCTGCGCATCGGTGAACCCCTCGGAATGAGCAATCGAATTGCAGACGCGCTCGATCTTAGCCGGGCGCGGCGGCGGCGATCCATTCTCCAGCAGCACGCGGCCCGTGAGCAGGACTGGCGCATGGGTTACTGCGGTCTGCGCGCCCGAAGCGTTGCCGGCGGCGGTGGCGATCATCGCACTGGTAGTCGCATTGCTGCCCGGCGGCGGCTGGCTCCACGCCGGTCTGAGCGGCGACAGAACTGCGCATAGCAGCACCCGCGTCCGCATTCTCTCGAAGCGGGTCACCCGGCACTTCCCTCCTTAAATCGCTGACGATATTATGTCACGAGCCGGGCCCGCTGGATAGGCCAATCTTGACCACATTTGTGAATCACGTGAGGCAGGTCCCCGGCCTGCCAACAGGCCCGTCTACATTTGTGAACTAACCCGCCATCTCCCGCGCACCCACAATCATCGCGCCCGCACCAGCGTCAGCGTGCGGTTGAATACCTGCTGAAACGCGCTGGCGGCGCGCTCGGCGCCCCATTGTTCCAGGTCGATATCGCCGCTCGAGTGAACCAGCAGCGTCACCTCGCCGTTCTGCTCCCGGCAGGTCAGGCTTTCGATCCGCCGCTCCGGCCCGCGCACCATGTTGTCGGCCAGCCGCAGCAGCGGAATCAGGAACGTCAGCGCGCGCTTTTCCTCCGGCGTCAGAGGTTGAAAGGCGGCGTGCATCGGGTTGGGCAGCGCCTTCCGGTGATAACGGCAAAGCGCGGCCACCAGCACTCGCTCGCGCTCCGTGAACCCCGGCATGTCCGAGTTCGCCACCACATAATACGAGTGCTTGTGATGGCTGGAACTGGAAATGTAGTGGCCCACGTCGAGCAGGTGGGCGGCCGCCTCGAGCAGCTTGCCCGCCGCCGGCGGCAGGCGATGCAGCGGGTGCAGCGCCGTGAACAGCAGGCCGGCGATATGGGCCACGCTGCGCGCGTGTTCCACCGATACGCCGTAGCGGCGGCCCATGTCCTCCACCTCGCGCCGCTGCTCGCGGGTGAGGCGGGAGAGCTCCGCGCCCACGTTGCGCGCCGCCAGGTCCGCAATCACGCCATCCCGCACTCCCGCGCGCGAATAGTATATGGCGGGCAAGTGGAACCGCTCCAGGAAGGTCAGCAGCACCGCCATGCCGGGCACGATGATCTCGGCGCGCCGCGGCCCGATCCCGGTCACCTTGCGGCGCCCCGTCAGGCTCAACCCGGCCAGCTTCCAATACAGCTTGCGGACCTGCGCCGTGGAGATGCGCAGACGGTCGATTTCGTCGCGCCGCGACCGCGGCAGCCGCGCCACCGCCGCCGCCACCGCCGATGCCGTGGCCGAGGTGCCGATCGCGCGCTCCCACTTGGCCGGCCCCAGCCGCCGCACCACGCTCGAAAGCTTGTCCTCGATGAACTCCTGCATCTGGTGCAGTTGGCGTGGCGACGGCGGATCGTCCTTGAGGAAGATCTCGCGTAGTCGCACGGCCCCCAGCGGTTTCGAAAACCCCATGTGCAGGCCGCCGTCCTGGCTGGCCACGATTTCCGCGCTGCCGCCGCCGATGTCGCAGATCAGCACTCGCCGCCCGTTCTGCGGCCACACGCTCTCCACGCCCAGGTGAATCAGCCGGGCTTCCTCGCGGCCGGAGATGATTTCCACGTGCGTCCCGGCCGCCTCCGAAGCCCGCTCCAGAAACTCGCGCTGGTTTCGCGTGTCGCGGATGGCGCTGGTGGCTACCGCCCGCACTCCCACCACCTCCAGCTTGCGATGGAGCGCGGCCATCCGCGCCAGCACCGCGCAGGTCGCCTTGATCGCCTCCTCACTCACCGCGCCGTTGCGAAACACGCTTTCGCCCAGCCGCGTCACTTCGCGGTCGGAGGCCAGAACTCGGGTCGGCTGCCCGTCGGCAATCTCCGCCGCTTCCATGCGGATCGAGTTGCTGCCGATGTCGATGGCTGCGTATCGGGGCACTTATCTTCAATCTAATCGACAGCGGCCCTCGGTGGGGCATGCTTTAGCTTGCCCGTTTGGTTTGCCGTAACAAAAACGTAACAACACTACGAACGCCGCGCCTCAAGGTGGGGCAGGTCACCGACCTGCCAACGCCCGTTGTTCCAGATAAATTGGTGCACGAGTGTTTGCTCCCGCCCTTCGGTCCTGGGTTCCGTCTTCCGCCTAATCGACCATCGGACGGTCCCACCTCTTCGACTTCACGTCGACCCTATCCGGAAGATCCGCTACAAACTCGGTCGGGCAAACCGACCCAAGTGTGCACGTCCCCGAAAGGACAAAGGAGAAGGCCACCTTGATCTTGCATGCTTCGTCCTGCCTCCTGCATGCGGAGAAACGCCATCGCAATAAGGTGTCCCTGGCAGCGGTAGCGAGTAAGGGATGGCCAGACACGATTTCGACGTGTGCGACCGTCCCTTCGTCCGAGATCGCCGCCTCCAATACAACCTTCCCTTGAAGATCGGCCATTCGGGCAAATGCTGGATACTCCGTCGCGACCACCCGTTTCACACAGATCGGCTCGTGCGGTGTTTGGCAGATTCCGACGCCTGCCGACGCAATTGCCAGGGCCGCGCACGCGGCTGCGTCCAGGCCGCTTCTGCTAAGTCGTTTGAACATCGCTGTTCACCTGTCCACCAACCTATCACGTCCCCTCAATTCCCCGCGCAAAGGTACTTGTTGTCGGTCTGGGATTCAGCCTGGCAACCGCACCCCGCCCGGATTCGGACGCCGCCCTTTGTTAAGCTCATGTGCGGAGGGATCTCATGCAGCCCTTTCGTTATCACGTCTTCGTCTGCGACCAGCAGAAGCCGGAAGGCGCGCCGAGCTGTACCGCCCGCGGCGGCCTGGCCGTGATCGAAGCCTTGCGCCGCGAAGTTTCCGCGCGCGGCCTGGAAGGCCAGGTGCAGGTGACCGCGTGCGGATCGCTGGGGCTCTGCGAGAGCGGACCCAACGCGGTGGTGTATCCGGAAGGAACCTGGTACTGCGGCCTCGCACCGGCCGATGTGCCGGAATTGGTGGAAGAACACTTCCGCAACGGCCGCCCGCTGGCCCGTCTCGAACGTGCGGATGTCGATGCCGTGCGCGCCGAAATGGCCGTCAACCGCGATAAGCGCCTGGCCGCCATGCGCGCGCGCGAAGCCGCCGGCGCATTGCCGGACGATCTGAACGACCGCCTCCGCGCCTTCCAGCAGAGCCGCGTCATTTTGACCGCGCTCGAGCTCGACCTGTTTACCGCCATCGGCGACGGCGCCACGGCGCCCGATATCGCGGCCCGCATCCACGCCGATCCTCGCGCCACCGAAATGCTGCTCCACGCGCTGGCGTCGCTCCAACTGGTCTCCAAGCGCGACGGCGTGTTTCGCAATTCGCCCGCCGCCGCCCGCCATTTTTCCGCCGCTTCGCCGCACAATGCGCGCCCAAGCCTCCTGCACACGGCCGGGCTGTGGAAGAACTGGTCCACCCTCACCGAGTGCGTGCGCGCCGGCACTTCCGTGATCCACCGCGAGATGGACGAGCGCTCCAGCGACTGGACGCAAGCGTTTATCGCCGCCATGCACCGCAACGCCACAGAGCGCTCAGCGCCGCTGGTCGCCGCCGTGGGCGCGCAAGGCGTGCGCCGCATGTTGGATGTGGGCGGCGGCTCCGGCGCCTATGCCATCGCCTTCGCGGCCGCCAATCCGGAATTGCAGGCGTATATTCTCGACCTGGCTGCCGTGGTGCCGCTGGCCCAGCGCCACATCGAGGAAGCCGGTCTCACCGCGCGCGTCCACACCCGCATCGGCGATTTGCGCACCGACCACCTCGGCGAAGGCTACGATCTGGTGCTGGTTTCCGCCATCTGCCACATGCTGGACGAAAAGGAGAACGCGCATCTGATCGCGCGCTGCTACGAGGCCTTGGCGCCCGGCGGCCGGCTGGTGATCCAGGAGTTCATCCTCGATCCCGATAAGTGCGCGCCCCAATCGGCCGCCCTGTTTTCGCTGAATATGCTGGTCGGCACGCGCGCCGGCTCGAGCTACAGCGAGCCCGAATACGCCGCATGGATGCTCGCCGCCGGCTTCACCGCCATCCGCCGCGTCCGCATGCCAGGCCCCGCCGGCCTGATGATCGGGACGCGCTCGGCCTAGCCCGTGGCGCGGCCTGTCAGGCGCCTGTCAGGCTGCAAGATCCGAGAGTCATCTCGGCTTTTCTTCCCGCCGAGCGGTTTCTCAATAGCATCGAATTCCACGGTCACGGTACTACCGGAAATTGTGCACTTTGGCCGCCGCGCCTTCGGGCAGGGCGGCGACTCTGGCGGCTTTCACCGAGACCACGTCATCGACGTTTTGCAGCACGCCATCGATCAGCAGAAACGGCTCGCTCAGCACCACGAATTTGAAGTGATCGAAGGTGTTCGGGTC
>DASWZP010000317.1:0-5703 GCA_036404395.1 Bryobacteraceae bacterium
GATGAGCGTCCCAGCGAAAGCGAAGACGATTCACAGCAGGCCGCCGGAGATCTCGCGGGTGGTGTCGCCGGTGGGATCGAAGGCGAAACTGAACAGCAGCAGGATCACCAGTGAGAACGCCAGCGAGCCGTTGATGGCCTCCTTGGTGCGCAGCTCGGCGCGCAGATCCTTGGCCGCGATTACCATCACCTGGCGGAAGAAGTCCATCAGCCCTCGCCGTACCTCGCGTAGAGGTAGCCGGGATCGGCCACGATTTCCGGCGTGCGGGGGCCGGAAAAAGCGACTTTGCCGCGATTGAGCAATGCCACGTGAGTGGCCAGATCGAGCGCCTCGCGCAACTGGTGGGTGGACATGACGATGGTCCTGCCTTCGGCGAGCGCTTCGCGCAGCAGCCGTTGCAGCACGGCGATGGCGCGGTCATCGAGCGCCGTGAATGGCTCATCCAGCAGCAGCACGGACGGATTGTGGAGGAAGGCGCGCGCCACGGCCAGGCGCTGGCGCATGCCGCGGGAGAATTCGCGCACCAGGCCGCCCGAAACGCGGTCCAGACCAGTGCGCTCCAGCCACTCGGTGGCCGCTTTGCGCGGCTCCTTCAAACCGTAAAGGCGGGCGAAGAGGGTGAGATTTTCGATGGCCGACAGCTCGTCGTAGACCGAAATGCCGTGGCCGATGAAACCGATGCGCCGGCGCGTGGCGGTGTCGCGCGGCGCGGCGCCGCAGATGCGCACTCGCCCGCGGCCGGGTCGCGAGAAGCCGCCGAGGATGCGCAGCAGCGTGGTCTTCCCCGCCCCATTGCGGCCGATCAGCGCCAGGCAGGTTCCCGCCGCCGCTTCCAGCTTGACGTCGCGCAACGCGGGGTAGTCGCCGTAAAACTTCCAGACGCCATCAACCGCGACCGCGTTCATCGCTCTCCTTGGCGGCGGGCGCCTGGGCGCGGTAGAGGAGCGCGAAGCCCAGCCCCAGAATCGCCAACGCCAGCCCGACGATCAGCTTGGCCTTGCCATTGACGCGCGGCGCGATGACTTCGATCCGCGAACCGGAATCCTGGCTGTCCGCCGAGGAATCGGCGGCCGGTTCGGCGGCAGCGGATGCAGCCACGGCGCCTGTCAGCTTGATGCGATACGCATTGGCGGCTAGCCCGAAAATGTGCGCGTGGGTGCGCGGCTCTTCACCCAGATCCTGTAGGCCGGCGCCTTCGAGAGTCACCCCTTCGGGCGCGACCAGGTACGTGTTCTCATCCGTGGTCACGATCTTTCCGGCGTACCCGGTGCCGGCGGTGTAAGGCACGGCGTAGTTGAGATCGAAGCGGGTTTCGCCGGGCTTGATCTCGAACTTGGCGGCGTAGACCTGGGGCGCGGCCGTTTTGCCCGTCGGAATGGGAACGGCCAGACCATCGGGCGCGGCTGCGGTGGCCTCGACCTTGCCCTGCGCAGCGGCGGGCAGATAGAAGCTCAGCGTGCCGTTCACGGGATCGACCCACGTGGTCTTGCCGGAATTATCCACCAAAAACGTCTCGTTTACCGTCATCGGACCGCCGGACGATGGCTGGAACAGGAGCATGTGCTTGGAGATCTTGACGGCCTGCGGCTGGCGGCTGGCGTTGAACACGTCGAGCGTGATGCCGGTGGTAGGCGTGCCGGGCGGCAACATGTGATTGTAGGTGACGTCGTCGATTTCCACCCGCAGCATGGCGGGCCCGGGACCGGCGGGATTCTGGTTGATGGTGAACCGGCCTTGCGCGTCGGTGTTGGTTTCGGTGACCGGCTCCATGCCGCCCTGGCCGAACTTGTAGAGGGTCACCGTGGCCGCGGCCTGGGGCGTTCCGGTGGTACGGTTGATGACCGTGCCGGTGACGGCAGCGGAAAGGGGAAGGGCCAGCACGAGGAAAAGTGCAAAAGAACGGGGCGCACGCACTCGTGCGTGCCGCGTCGGCACTCCTGCCGACGCAGGGGATTGCCGGGCGAAGACGCGTCGAGAAGATTCTCGACGCTCGACGCACGAGTGCGTGCGCCACGGTAGCTGTGTCCTCATGCTTTGGCCGCTTTCATGGGCTTGCCGCATTCGCCGCAGAACTTCAACTCTTTCTCGAATTTGGCGCCGCAGGATGGACACACCAGGCCGGGTGATTTCGCTTGTGCAGGTTTCATTGGAGGCGCCTTAAGCTTGCTCGAAGGCGGGGCCGCGAGTCCTGCGCGCACGCGGTCGACTTCGGCCAGCACTTGGGCGAGCTCGCTTTGCAGATCGTGCTTGGTTTTCTGGTAATCGGCTTCCGAGAGTTTGCCCACCCGGTATTCGAACTGTAAATCGCGGAGGTTTTCGTAGATGGCGGCCTTGCGTTCGTCCAGATGAGCGAAGGGATCTTCCCGCTCCGGCGGCGGCAAGTCCTTGGGTCTGACAACCAGGATGAATGCGATGACCGCGACCGCCAGCACGGAAGCAATAGAGATGATCACGCCAGAATTTTACTCCAGATTGGCCAGATCTTTTTCGATCTGGTCCTTATACTTGTCGAGCGCCGGGTCGTCGATGGCCACGGGGCCCAGCTCAACCAGTGGTTTCGGCTTTCGATATCTCTTGATGAAGAACCAGATTACTACCAGGCCTAGAGCGGCCGCGACGTAGGGCACCGTCCAGCCGAAGGCGCTGGGCCGCGCCAGGTATATGCCGGGGCCGTAGTCGCGGACGAAAGCGTCGATGATCTGCTGGTCGGAAAAACCGGCTGCCTGCATGCGGGCGATGCGTTCCTTGGCGGGCTTGGAGAAGCCGCATTCCAGCATGGCGCAGGTGGCCACCGAATCCTTGCAGCCGCACTTGCAAGCCAGCCGCTGGCCGACGCGCCGCACATCGGTGTTGGGCTTCTCGGAGGCCGTCTGGGCCAGTGCCAGGCCGGCGAATGCTAGCACCAAAACCAAAAGCCTGGCCACGAATGAACACGGATAAACACGGATAAAACCAAACACAAAACAAAAAACCGATCTGTGTTCATCCGTGTTCATCTGTGGCTCCGAACGGCTGTCGCGTCCTTACTGCTGTGCTGGCAAGTCCACATGTTGTTTGGCGATTCCCACCACCTGGGTTCGCGCGTATTGCATCTTAATCTTACTCGGGACCAGGCAGATGAGCGTGCCGCCGATCAGCACCAGGCCGCCTACCCAGACCCAGGTTACCAGAGGGTTCACGAAGGCCTGAATCACGGCGCGCTGGTTATCGTCGGACATGCCCCCGAAATTGACATACAGATCCTCATTGGGGCGCATGCGGATGGCGACTTCGGATGTACTCTCTTTGCTGGCTTTGAACAGGCGCTTTTCGGGCTGCAACGTGCCGATCGGTTGGCCGTCCTTGGAAACCTGGAAGATGCCGCGATACCACAGGTAATTGGCATTCTCGCCCTGCTCCAAGCTGGCCAGGCGCAGCTCATAGTGGCCGATGCGCATGATGTCGCCCTGGCTCATTTCCTTGACCTCGCTCTGATTAAACGCGTGGCCGGTGAAGCCGATGAAGATCAGCACCACGCCCATGTGCACCAGGTAGCCGCCGTAGCGGCGCGTGTTGCGATGCGTCAATTCCACCGTGGCGCGCAGCAGGTTCATGCCGGTGCGGCCGGCGATGGACCTGGCGCCTTTGTAAAACTCGACCATCACGGTGAGCGCCACGAACAGGCAGAAGCCGAACGAGATCAGCGGATACGGCTTGTGGATTCCGGCGGCGAAGAGCCCCACTACCAGCACCAGCGAGGCGATGCCCGGCCACTGGAAATTGCGGCGCAGGCGATCGAGCGAGGTGCGCCGCCAGGCGAACAGCGGGCCGACGCCGGTGAGGAACAACAGGAACAGGCCGATGGGCACCATCAGGCGGTTGTACCAATCGGCATCGAGCGAGATCTGGTCGCCGGAGATCCACTCGGAGATTTTCGGGAACAGCGTGCCCCACAGCACCGCGAAGCAGCTTGCTAGCAGAATCAGATTATTGAAGAGGAAGCTCGATTCGCGCGAGATCACCGATTCCAGTTGCGCCTCGCTCTTCAGGTAATCGAGGCGATCCAGGATCAGGTAAGTGGTGGCGGCGATGCCCAGGGCCAGGAAGGTGACGAAGTATTTGCCGATCTCGGACTGCGCGAACGCGTGCACGGATTGCACCAGGCCGCCGCGCGTCATCGAGGTGCCGAGGATGCAGAGGAAGAACGTGGTCGCGATGAGGACCATGTTCCACACCTTCATCATGCCCTTCTTTTCCTGCATCATCACGGAATGAAGAAAAGCCGTGCCGCTGAGCCAGGGCAGCAGCGAAGCGTTCTCCACCGGGTCCCATCCCCAGTAGCCGCCCCAACCGAGCACATGGTATGCCCACGCCGCGCCGAGCATCACGCCGGTGCCCTGGAACAGCCAGGTGACCAGCGTCCAGCGGCGCGTGGTGTGGATCCAGCTATCGCCCGGCTGCCGCGTGATCAGCGAGCCCATGGCGAACGCGAACGGCACCGCGAAACCGACGTAGCCGAGATAGAGCATGGGCGGATGGATGGCCATGGCCGGGTATTGCAGCACAGGGCTCAGTCCGCTGCCATCCGGCGGTTTGACGATGAGGCCTTCGTTGGCCAGCAGCTTGAAAGGATTGGCGACGAAGTTGTTGAGCGTGAGAAAGAAGATTTCGATGGTGGTGAGGATGGCGAGGACCCACGGCATCATGTCGCGATGCCGGCGGCGATTGGTGAAGGCAACGACTGCCGTATACGAGGACAGCAGCCACATCCAGAACAGCAGCGAGCCTTCCTGCCCGCTCCACCAGGCGGCCCATTTGTAGAGCACCGGCAGCGCGTTGTTGCTGTGCTCGGCGACGTAGGCGAAGCGGAAATCGCCGGTCAGCAGGGCGTGCACCAGAACGGCGGAGGCGACCGTGACCAGCGCCCAGACGGCGTACACTGCGCGGCGGCCGCTTTCTACCAGGAAAGGTTTGCGGCGCACGCGGCCCACCACGGAAGCGAGCGTCGCGTAAAGCGCCACGCAAAAGGCCAGCAAAATGGCCAGCGAACCCAGATTCTCCATGACCCCTCTCTAGATCATCTCAAATGCTTCGCTACGCAATCACTGTACCAACCGCTCGGAACGCTATCGGAGCCGCGACCATAGGGAGCGGTCAACGCCATACAACCGACCACCTCATGGCAGATCCTAAACGCTGGGCTTCCCGCTATGCACGTCGGGCTGTCCCGGAGCCTGTACGTTCGGTTTGGCCTCGTATTTCGACGCGCACTTGGCGGAGATTTTGGAAGCGTGGAAGGTGCCATCTCGATCCATGCGGCCATCGGCCAGCGCCTGCGCGCCGTCGCGGAAGGTGTCGGGCAGCGGATCGATGCCGGCGTAGGCGACTTCGAGCGTGCGGCTGTCCTGCTTCAGCGTGAACAGCACCTTGCCGCCGACGTGCTGGATGGAACCCACAGCCACGTCGCCGCCAACGCGCAGCCGCGCGCCATACGCACGGTCGCCCATCTGGCTCAATTCGTCAATCGATTTGTAGTAGGTTTTGCTGTCCCCAGACCCAGCAAAGGCCAGCCACACCAGCGTTCCGATCACGACGACGATCAACGCCGCGAATTTGCCGTACTTCCGCATGTTCCGCCCCTCTGAACCTAAAGTATAGCGCCAAAGGACGCAGGGGAGACGCGGGCGGCGGGCTCTTTTGTGGATATTTGCCATACTCGCAAGG
>DASWZP010000318.1:0-6320 GCA_036404395.1 Bryobacteraceae bacterium
GGAACCCAGTCTTCTTCCACCGACTCCATTTCCTCGCCCAGCCGGCCGGCCGCGGCGCGTAGGCTGTAAAGCGGCAGGTGGGTAGAGAACCGATCAATGGCGACCGGCTCGACGTGTTCGCCGTACAGCCGTTCAATCACGCGCGAAAACGCATCCACCGCGACCGCCTGCCGCTCGCCCACGCGCAGCACGTTCGAAAGCGAATCCTCGAGTAATCGAAGGCAGGCCTCCGCGCCACTTTCGGCCAGCTTGTTGCGCAAATCGGCTTCCAGTGCTTCCAGCACTTGGGCGTCCTCGGGAGCGGCGAAATCGTCATAGCTCCGGCGCAGCTTCACCCAACCGCGATCGGTGGCCGGATCGATCAGAATGACCCCAATCTGGCGCGGCGCCTCGCCCGGCAAAACCGCTTCCAGGACCACGTAAGTGCCCTGCCGATTGCCCGAGATGGAAACCACGCTGGCCGGCATACGCTCTTGTCCTATTCTACTCATCGGCAGGAAGTTTGTCTGAAAGAGGGGAGATCGAAGCCCTGAATGAACACTGGCCACAGATGAACACAGATAAACACAGATAAGAAACCTAACAAATATCGGTCTTTAGTTTTATCCGTGTTCATCTGTGTTCATCCGTGGCTCATCTCGTTTTGGCGTTTTTCGGCAAGCTCAGGCGCACCCGGCCCCTGTGCTACTTTCGAAGTACCATGTTGAAGTTTCTGTTGGGACTGTTTACCGGCGTGCTCCTGGTTTTCCTGGGAGGCATTCTGCTGCTGGTGATCCTGTTTCAGTTTCGCGACCGGCCGCCGGAAATCCCCTCCAACTCCGTGCTGGTGGTGCGCCTGGAAGGCGAGATCCCGGAAAAGCCCGCCATGGAGGTGCCGTTCGTCGACAACCCGCGCGCCGCCGTCACCGTCGCCAGCGTGTGGATGGCCCTGCGCCGCGCCGCGCAGGATAGCCGCATCCGGGCCGTCGTATTGGAACCGGAGGGCCTTTCGGTCGGCTGGGCCAAGCTCGAAGAGATCCGCGGCGACGTCGAGCAGTTTCGCAAGTCGGGCAAGCCGGTGTTCGCTTACCTGCGCAATCCCTCGGCGCGCGAATATTACCTGGCGCTGGCCGCCGACCGCATCTGCCTGGGACCGGAGGATCCGCTCATGCTGAAAGGCATGCGCGCGGAAATCCTCTATTTCCGCAACACGCTGGCCAAAATCGGCGTGTCCGTGGACGTGGAGCACGATGGCAAATACAAGGATTTCGGCGACATGTTCACGCGCTCCGATATGAGCCCGGAAACCAAAGAGGTTCTCAACTCGCTGCTCGACGAGCTCTACGGCAACCTGGTGGATCGCATCGCCGCCGCGCGCCGGAAACAACCGGACCAGGTGCGGGCCCTCATCGACCAGGGACCGTTCAGCGCTCCCGACGCGCTCGAGGCGGGGCTGGTGGACGAACTGCGCTTCGAAGACCAGATGTGGGGCGAACTCCGCCAGCGCCTGCAAGTCGGGGAACCTAATAAGGTCGCGCTGTCCCGGTATCTGAAAGCCTCGCCGCGCACCGTCCCACGCAACCATTTCGCGCTGGTGGTGGCGGAGGGCGACATAGTTCGCGGCGATCCCAGCGACGATGGCGGTGAAGGTCTGACTTCCTACGGGTTCGACAAGCTGCTCCGCGAGGCCGCGGCCGATCCGCTGGTGAAGGGCATTCTGGTGCGCATCGATTCGCCCGGCGGAGAGGTCACCGCGTCGGACGAGATGTGGCGCGAGATGAGCCTCGCATCCCGCAAGCGGCCGGTGGTGATTTCCATGTCCGACGTGGCCGCCTCGGGCGGCTACTACATGGCGTTGACCGGCGACTCGATTGTGGCTTATCCGGAAACCGAGACCGGCTCCATCGGGGTGGTTTTCGGCAAGCCGAACCTGCACGGGCTGTACGACAAGCTGGGCATCACCAAGGACTCGTTGCAGCGCGGGCGCAACGCCGGCATCGATTCCGATTACAATTCGCTCGACGCCGACCAGCGCGCCCTGATCGAGCGCGGCATCGACCAGAGCTATCACGAGTTCGTGGCCAAGGTTGCCACCGCGCGCCATCGCGCGATCGCCGACATCGAACCGGTGGCCGAGGGGCGCGTCTGGCTGGGTTCGCAAGCCAAGCCGCGCGGGCTGGTGGACGAGCTGGGCGGCCTGGACGCGGCCGTGACGCTGCTCAAGAAGAAGGCGGGGATTGCCACCGGCGAGGACGTCGGCCTGCTGCTTTATCCGGGGCGCCGCAACCTGCTCGACCTCTGGCTGAAGCGCTCGCAGGACGACGCGCTCGAAGCCAGGCTGCGCGCCGTGTTCGGCTGCGTTCCGTTCCGCGCCTGGATGCGGGGCGGCATGCTCCGCATGATGCCGGAGTGGATCGAAGTGCGGTAGGGCATCCTTGTAGCTTGCCGATTGTTTTCTGGACCCCGCCCACCCGGTTAAGATAAAGGAAGCAGGTTCGCGGGCCGGGCACTTGCTCGCTTCCGGCTCAGGCCGAGGACTCTTTGCACTCGCACACCAACTCCCACTCCATGGACGCGAGCGGCGTTTTGCGCTGGTCGCTGGCCGCCACGCTGATCTTCGCGGCGGTGGAAGTGGCCGCAGGAATGCGCGCCCACTCGCTGGCCTTGCTCTCCGACGCCGGTCACAATTTCACCGACGCGCTGGCGCTGCTGCTGGCCTGGTTCGGCGTTTTCTTCCAGTCCAAGCCGGCCGATGAGGTCAAGACTTACGGCTATCACCGCGCCGGCGTGCTGGCGGCATTCGTCAACGCGGCCACGCTGGTGGCGCTTTCGGTTTGGATCCTGTGGGAGAGCGCGGAGCGGTTGCGCCATCCCGCGCCGGTGAGCGCGAGTCTCATGATGGCGGTGGCGGCGCTGGGCCTGCTAGTCAACGGCGGCATCATGCTGGCGCTGCGGGCATCCTCGCGCAACGATCTCAACGTGCGCAGCGCGTTCGTCCATATGCTGGGCGATGCGCTGGGCTCTTTCGCCATCGTCATTGGCGCGGTGGCCATCCGCTTCACCGGCTGGCGGCAGATCGATGCCTGGCTTTCCATTCTGATCGCGCTGCTGATCGTCTGGACCGCCTGGGACATTATCCGCGAGTCGTTGAACATTCTGCTGGAGGGCCTGCCGCGCGGCCTGAGTTTGAACGATGTGATCTCCAGCATGCGGGACGTGGAGGGCGTGCTGGACGTCCACGACCTGCACATCTGGAGCCTGGGCTCGAGCACGCGCGCGCTAAGCTGCCACGTGACGATTGCCGATGTTCCGGCGTCGGCCAGCGATGTGATGCTGCGCCGGCTGAACCACGTGCTGGCCGAGCGGTTCCACATCTTCCACAGCACGGTGCAGTTCGAGCACCTGGGCTGCGCCATTTCCGAAAACGGCTGCGCCATCCCGGTTTCCGCCGAAGCACACGAGGAGCACCAACACTAGGCGATTGGAGCCGCACTCTCTATCGGAGCCGCGACCAAAGGGAGCGGTCACGCCGCATCAGCTGTGACGCCCGACGTTCGATCGCATAAGGTCTCCGGCCGTGTCGCCAAGCGCAACCAGCAGGTTGCTTGTTCTGTCCAGCCATGCTAATATGCAACCTGGAGGTTGCCTAAGATGAATGACCGCATCGAGAAGCGTATCGAGCTTGCGGCGCCGGTTTCGCGGGTCTGGCGCGCACTGACGGACTACCGTGAGTTTGGCGAGTGGTTTCGCGTGAAACTGGATGGCCCGTTCGTGCCGGGCCAGGTTTCGCGCGGCCCCATCACCTACCCTGGCTACGAGCACGTGATCTGGGAGGCCGTCATACAGAAGATGGAGCCGGAGCGGCTCTTTTCCTTCACCTGGCACCCTTATGCCGTCGACCCCAAGACAGACTATGCGAAGGAGACGCCCACGCTGGTCGAATTCAGGCTGGAGAAGACCGCCGGCGGCACATTGCTTCTTCTCACCGAGTCCGGCTTCGACAAGATCCCCAGCGAGCGGCGTCTCGAAGCATTCCGCCGCAATGACGGCGGTTGGACGGAGCAAGTGAAGAACATTGAAAACCATGTCGCACAAAGGCCGTAGCGGCTCGGCCAGCCAGCGGAGGGCTCGTGCGCCGGTCTTTGCCGCGTTGGGCGACGAGACGCGCCTATCGCTGGTCGCCAAGCTCTCGGTGGGGCAGCCCTGTTCGATTCGCCGGCTGACCAGCGGCTCCAAGCTGACCCGGCAGGCCATCACCAAGCATCTGCGCGTGCTGGAGCGCGCTGGAATCGTGCACGCCGTCCGCGCGGGCCGCGAGAGGCGATTCGAATTCGATCCGAAGCCGATGGAGGAAATCGGGAAATACCTCGATCTCGTTTCCGAACAATGGGACCGAACGCTGGCCAGGCTAAAGTCGTTTGTCGAAGACTGAGCGCCGCGGAGTACGGTCTGCTCGACGACACTGGCGCCGTTGACTCCGACAGTCGTGTGACGTACTCTCGGGCGTGGAGGCCTTATGGACGATACTACTGGAGCAATCGATACAGTTGAGCGTTGGGATTCCATCGTCAGGAAATACGCAACCATCTGGATTTGGTCGATTCTGTGCGCGACCGTCGCCGGGCTGTTCGTCGGTTCCGGCAGCGGAGTTCTGATGCTGTCCGGCGCCTGGCGGTTCGGTCCCGGCAACCTGGTTGATGCGCAACAGGCCATCCTATTCGTCTCGTCGCTGCTGGTGCTGCTCGCGGAGCTGGCAGCGATGTGGTATCTATACCAATTCCTCACCCGCTGTTTGCTTCCAATCTTGTTTTCCGGCATCGATCCGGCAGACCCCGGCTTCGGACCGTTTGCACTGCGCAGGGCCTTCGCGGCGATTCTGTGTGCATTAGTCGCGCAAGTGGCCGGGTCCGTTGTCGGTTTCCTGTTCAAGCTCTCGCTGGGAATTCGCTGACCAAGCGGGGGCTCCTGTCCGGAAGAAGGAATGGGGAGGCATCGCCTCGAAGAGCCCCTGCCCCTCCGTCCGTGCGCACTCCGCCATCGGCGCTACCATGAGCTTACCCGAGCATGGAAATCCGTTCCGACCTCACGCCTGCCGTGCTGGCGGCGCAACTGCGCCGTCTGTTCGAGCTTTCGGCTCAAAAAATCCAATCTCTCGAAAAGACCTGGCAGCCCTCGCAGGGCTCGCCCGTCTTCACCGTCGACGGCCGCTACATCAGCCGCGGCTGGACGGAGTGGACGCAGGGCTTCCACATCGGCTCGCCCATCCTGCAGTTCGATGCCACCGGCGTTTGCGAATTCCTCGATATCGGCCGCGCGCGCACGGTCGAGCTGATGGCGATTCACCTCAGCCACACCGGCGTCCACGATCACGGCTTCCAGAATCTCAGCACCTACGGCAACCTGCTGCGCCTGATGAACGAAGGCCGCATCGCGGAGGATGCCTGGGAGCGCCGCTTCTATGAGCTGGCGCTCCAGGTCTCCGGCGCCGTGCAGGCGGCGCGCTGGTCGCCCACGGCCGATGGCGGCGGCTATATGTATTCCTTTAACGGTCCCCACTCGTTGTTCGTGGACGCCATCCGCTCGCTGCGCATTCTGGCCGTGGCGCACCAATTGGGGCATGCGCTCCAGGGCGAGAACGACCGGCGCATTTCGCTGCTCGACCGGCTGATGGACCACGCCAGCGCCACGGCGAAGTATTCGGTCTATTACGGCGAGGGCCGCGACGCCTACGACGTGCGCGGCCGGGTGGCGCACGAGAGCATTTTCAATCCCAACGACGGAAACTACCGCTGCCCCAGCTCGCAGCAGGGTTATTCGCCGTTCAGCACCTGGACGCGCGGCCTGGCGTGGGCCATGTGCGGCTTCGCCGAGCAGTTGGAATTCTTCGCGACCCTGGAAGGCCACGCCGAGTTCCGCGCGGTGCTGGAGAAGGCGGCACGAGCCACCTGCGATTTCTGGATCGGCAATACGCCGCTCGATGGCATCCCCTATTGGGATACCGGCGCTCCGGGACTGGCCCAGCTTGGCGCCTGGCGCGAACGGCCCAGCGACCCGTTCAACGCGCACGAGCCGGTCGACAGTTCCGCCGCCGCCATCGCCGCGCAAGGTCTGCTGCGCCTTGGCCATCATTTGAAAGACGACCGCTACTGGAACGCCGGGCTCACCATCGCCAACACGCTGTTCGACGAGCCGTATCTCAGCCTTGCCCCCAGCCATCAGGGCCTGATTCTGCACTCCCTGTATCACCGGCCGAACGGTTGGTGCGCCGGTCCGGGCGAATCCTCGATGTGGGGCGATTATCACGCGCGCGAAGCCGCCCTCTATCTGCTGCGCCTCGTCGA
>DASWZP010000319.1:0-3755 GCA_036404395.1 Bryobacteraceae bacterium
CCGGGGGCGCAGGGTAACCCTATCTTAGCCCGGTGTCTTTCGATACAGTGGGCCCTCCAACTGTCGAGGGGCGATCAACGGCTGGGACCAAACGGTGGACAATCCCGAGCCGCGACGCCTGCCGCATTCGACGCCAGTCCGCAACTTGTATCTCTCCGGCGCGTGGACCGCGCCCGGCGGCGGCTATACGGGGGTCCTCATCAGCGGTCTGCAATGCTTCGCCGAAGTCGTGAGCCACTGGGGTTAGCGAACGGAACTGAATTCAGCTCCGGTGCCCCGTTCGAAGGTACCGTTGCGTTCCCCAAGGCAGTGGAATGGGCGGTTCCCACTCGAAACCCACTTCCGCCGGCGCGCTCTCCGCTCCGCCCAGGAGATAAGCGGCAGGCGCCAGCGCCTTCAGGCTGGGGATTAGATCGCGATAACTGACCGCGCGGGAGATCGCCAAATCGAACGTCTCATTCTTTTCATTCACCTGCTCGGCCACCTGCTCGGCACGGCACGCCAGCACTCGCACGTTCGACAGGCCGCGCGCCGCCTCCATGAGAAACACCGCCTTGCGTTGGTGCGATTCAAGCAGGGTGATCATGCAATCGGGGCGATAGACCGCGACCGGAAGACCGGGAAACCCAGCGCCCGAGCCCACATCGACGATGCGCAGCGGACCGGCGGGCAATCGCGCTGCAAGAAAAAGTGATTCGCCATAATGGCGTTCGATGGCCTCAGGCAGGTCCCGAATGGCGGTGAGATTGAGCGTGCGATTCCAGAGAACCAGCAGGTTGTAATGGGATTCCAGCGCCTCGGCCTGCGCATCGGTCAACTCCGCGATGCCGCGCAGCCGGTCGCGGAGCAGGTCACGAAACACGACTGAGACCCAGGTAGACATCCAGCACGGCCACCGCGGCAGGCGTTACGCCGGGGATGCGAGCGGCCTGGCCGAGGGTCGCGGGACGCACCCGGTTGAGCTTGTCGCGAACCTCGCGCGACAAACCGGGAATGCCATCGAAGCCGAAGCCAGCCGGGATGGGGCGGCGCTCGGCAGCCTTCAGGCGCTCCATCTGGCGCTCTTGCTGGCCGATGTAGCCGCTGTACTTGGTTTCGGTTTCGACAGTGGTCAGCATGGCGGGTATGGCGTCCTCTCCCAGCACCTCGCGAATCCAGCCGGAGATTTCCGCGATCCGCGCTTCGGGACGCTTCAGCCACTGGCCGTTGCGGTGGCTCTCCAGCGCCTTTTTCAGCAACTCATGCTGCCTCTGCTTGCGCTCGAAGGCGTCCCAGCGCGCATCGGTCACCAGGCCCGCGCGCCGGCCCATCGGCGTCAGACGGGCGTCAGCGTTGTCGATGCGAAGGTGCAGGCGAAACTCGGCGCGCGAGGTGAACATGCGGTAGGGCTCGTCGGCGCCTTTGGTGATGAGGTCGTCGATGAGAATCCCGGTGTAACCTTCGGAGCGGCCGACAATCACCGGCTCCCGCCCGCTGAGTTTCGACGCCGCGTTCATGCCGGCAATGATGCCCTGGCACGCCGCTTCCTCGTAGCCGGACGTGCCATTGATCTGGCCCGCCAGGTAAAGGCCGGCGATGGATTTCACTTCGAGCGTGTGCGCCAACTGGCGCGGGTCGATGGCATCATATTCAATCGCGTAGCCGGGCCGGATCATTTCCGCGCGCTCCAGGCCGGGAATCGATGCGACTACCGCGGCCTGCACGTCGATGGGCATGCTGGTGGACATGCCATTGACGTAGACTTCGTTGGTGTCGAGGCCCTCCGGTTCGAGAAAGACCTGGTGACGCAGCTTGTCGGGGAATTTGACGATCTTATCTTCAATGGAAGGGCAGTAACGCGGCCCGACGCCTTCGATCTGGCCGCTGTAGAGCGGCGAGCGCGGGATGGCCTCGCGGAGAATGCGGTGCGTCTCTTCGGTGGTGTAACCGATGTGGCATTGGATTTGCGCGCGGTCGATGCGCCCGGTCATAAATGAAAATGGCGTGGGTTCGGCATCGCCGGGCTGCGGCTCGAACCGCGACCAGTCGATGGTGCGGCCATCCAGGCGGGGCGGCGTGCCGGTCTTCAGGCGAGTCCAATTCAGGCCCAGCGCGCGCAACTGTTCGCCCAACAACTGCGAGGGCGCTTCGCCGTTGCGTCCGCAACTGTAGCGCGCTTCGCCGACGTGCGCCAGGCCGTTGAGGAATGTCCCGGTGGTGACGATCACGGCGCCCGAATCGAGCGTGCGGCCGTCGCGCAAGGTGACGCCGGTGGCGCGGCCCGCCTCGATGTTCAGAGCCGCCACTTCGGCTTGTTTGATGCGGAGATTGGGTTCCTGTTCGAGCACTTCGCGCATGCGCGCCCGATACAACTTCTTATCCATTTGAGCGCGCGGCGACCAAACGGCGGGCCCGCGGCTGGTGTTGAGCAGCCGGAACTGGATGCCCACCGCGTCGGCCACTTCCCCCATCACGCCGCCCAGCGCGTCCACCTCGCGCACCAGGTGACCCTTGGCAATGCCGCCGATGGCGGGGTTGCAGGACATCTGCGCGATCAGGTCCAGGTTCATGGTGACGATGGCCGTCTTCAGACCCATTCGCGCGGCGGCGCGGGCGGCTTCACACCCGGCGTGACCGGCGCCGATGACCACGACGTCGTAGCGTTCGCGCATTGATACTATTCTAATGGTGCAACCAAGATGAGAGTTCTCGTGATCGGCAGTGGAGGCAGAGAGCACGCGCTGGCGTGGAAGCTGGCGCAATCGCCGGGGACGGATGTGTTCGCGGCGCCGGGCAATCCGGGGATGGCAGGCATCGCTACATGCCTGGCGGTGAAGGGCGCCGGCTCCGCGCAGTTGCTGGCGGCGGCGGAAACGATTGACGCGGATTTGACGGTGGTCGGACCGGAGGTTCCGCTGGTGGCCGGCGTGGTGGATGTGTTCCGCGCGGCTGACCGGCGCATCGTGGGACCAAACCGGGAAGCCGCGCAACTGGAAGGCAGCAAGGTCTTCTCGAAGAACTTTCTTGTGCACAGGAACATCCCCACGGCCGCGTTTGTGACCGTCGAAAACGAAACGGACGCGCGCAAGGCGCTGGATCGTTTCGGATTTCCGGTGGTGTTGAAGGCCGATGGCCTGGCGGCGGGCAAAGGCGTAGTGGTGGCCCAGGATCGCGCGCAGGCGGAAGAGGCGCTCGGCACGCTACGGGGCCGTTTGGTGATCGAAGAATTCCTGCAAGGTGAGGAAGTGAGTTTCATTGCGTTGTGCGACGGCCGCGACGTGGTTCCACTGGCCGCCACGCAGGACCACAAAGCGGTGTTCGATGGCGACCGCGGACCGAACACGGGCGGCATGGGCGCCTATTGCGACGCCGCGATCCTCAGCGACCGCCAGGCGGACGACATTCTCAACCAGGTGATTTATCCGACCGTGGAAGCCACCGGCTTCACCGGGTTTCTCTACGCCGGAATGATGATGACCGCGGACGGGCCGAAGGTGCTCGAGTTCAACGTGCGCTTGGGCGATCCGGAAACGCAGCCGCTGATGCACCGCATGAGTTGCGACTTCCTGCCCGCGCTGATGGCCGCGGCGGAAGGCCGCTTGAGCGGCACGCGTCTCGAATGGCGTGCCGGCCCGAGCGTCTGCGTGGTGATGGCATCGGCCGGCTATCCCGGCGCTTACGAAACCGGGAAAGCCATCGGCGGAATTGCGGAAGCGGAGTCGCTGGGCACGGTGGTGTTCCACGCCGGAACGCGCGCAGGCGCGCACGGCCTCGAG
>DASWZP010000320.1:0-2234 GCA_036404395.1 Bryobacteraceae bacterium
CTACGGCAGCACCGTGAAATCCGTCCACTGGCCGGCTGCCGCGCCTTTGCCGCCGTTGCGCTCCGCCGCGGTCACTTGCAGATCGTATTCCCCGGGCGTGATGGCATCCGACAGTTTCAATGCGCCCAACACCACCCGCCCGTTGCCTGGCACGTCGACCAGCCGCGCCGGCGCCGAGTACACTTCCTTGCCGTCGCGCAGAACCCGCACCCGCGTGGCCAGATCCACTTGCAGCCCTTTCTTGCGGCCGTTCTCGACCACGCAGAGAAACTCGAGCGAGCCCCCGCGCCGGAACTCCCGCAGCGCCGCCGCGATGCCCGGCGGGTCGGACTTGCCCGCCGCTTCTCCGCCATCCTGCAAAACCACGCTGGCCAGCGCGAATCCCCGCTTCTTCAAATCCGGAATCTGGATGAACTGCGTGGCCGAGCCGATCTTGGCCGTCGCCTCATCCCGCACCGCCACGCGAATCTGGTACGCTCCGCGCTTCGGAACCGGCACGTCCAGCGTGTACAAAGCGCCGTGCCGCAGCGCTTCGTTCATCTTCTCGTGCGCCACCCGTATGTCGAAGGTTCGCATCACCCGCGCCAGCGGCTGGTCGCTCGCGCCGGTGGCCACCGCCACCAGCAGAATCTGCGCCAGGTCGTTGCCATGGTCGTCGCGCTTCCAGGTCAAATCGGCCGCGTTGATTCTCATCAGATTGCGAACCACCGGACCTTGCTTGGGAACTTCCGCATACAGCGCCGTCAGCCGCACGTCCACGCCGGAGGATTGGAACGGCGACAACATGGCCGCGTGCAATTGTTCGATCGGCGAAGTGAACTTCGGAAGCGTCTGCTCGTCGGTCTCCCCGAAAAACCCGGACCGCGAGCGAACGTGCAGCCCCGCCCGCGTCACTTTCACCTGGATGCGGTGGAACTCGTTCCTGCTGTTCTTGCCGTTCAACGTGCTGTCCGGCGGATGATACCCGAGCAGGTAGTAACCCGCCTGGTCGTCCAGCACCCGGTCCAGCGCCCAATTCAGATCGTTGCCGTTGTCGTAGGCCAGCCCGCCGGTCTTGTCCGCGACGAACGCGAGATTGGATTGCAGGATGTTGTTCGTGGCGTCCCTCCCGCCGCAAGCACCGGCTTGCGTCAGCTCGTTGAGGGCCGCGGTCGCCGATCCCCCGGTGTGACCGAGGTCCGGCCGGTCCTGCGCGTCCAGTTGCAGAGTCTGGAGGCCGGTGGAGTGCATGGTGTAGATCACGGTTCCCGACCGGTTGGCCCGGTCGATCAGCCGCCGCAGCTCGGCCGTAATGTTCGCGTAATCGTCCAGAGACTCGCTCCCGCCCGCGGACCCGGCTCCACAAGGGCTCTCGAACAGTTGCATTCCATCGGAGAACAGCACAATCGATTTCCGCCCCGGCATCTCGCGCAGTGCACCCACGATATAGTTGACTGCCCCCAGCGTGCCGACGGTGGAGATGGCGTTGCGTTCGATGTCGTACCGCACATCGAGCGTACGGGAATCGCCGCCGCTGGGCGTGCCGGCTCCTCCAAGCTGATCCGACACCAGCCCGAATTTGCCGTACGGGTCGAAGTAACTCAGACCAAAACGTCCGTTGAAGTTGTATCGCAAGCCGTCGATGACCGACAACAGCACCCGCTTATCGACCGTGAACTGCTGCAAAGCGCCCGATCCGGCGCCCGTGCGGCAAATCGCCACCAGGTCGCCCGGCTGCACCTGCCGGTCGACGAATTTGCGCAGCGAAGCCCGCACGAATGCCATGCTTTCGAAGGAAAGGCCGAGATCGTCCACCATCAGCACGATGGTGCGCCGCACGTCCTCCGGCCGAATCTGCGCCAGCCGCGCGGGCGGTAAGGCCGGCACCGCGTTGGGCGAAGGCTTCGGCCCCGCCGCCTTGACGTCCGGCGCCGCCTTGTGCTCCGGGGCCACCCGGACATACGAAAAGTGCGTCAGCGTCTGCAGCTTGCCGTCCTCGAAAACCTGGAAGTCCGCCGGCGTGAGATCGGCGATCTGGTGCCCTTTCGAGTCGGTCACCACGGCGTCCACCTGCACCAGCGTCGAGGTAACGGTAAAAATGGTCTCTGGCCGCTGGGAGTCCGGCGCCGGTGCAGCAGGCTGCTGCCCGGAAGCGAACAACGCGCCAATGAAGATGCCCGCGGTAGCCTTCATACTTTCATTCTGACCGATGGCTTGCCCTTTGCGATATGCCTATTTCGAGCCCCCGGCATTCG
>DASWZP010000321.1:0-5950 GCA_036404395.1 Bryobacteraceae bacterium
CGAGCGGCCCTCACCTGACCGCGGCATCACCTGGGTCAAACCCGAGCTGGTCTGCCAGGTGAAGTACGCCAACTGGACGCCGGAACACCATCTGCGCGCGCCGGTCTTTCTCGGGCTGCGCGAGGACAAGCGTGCGGCCCAGATCGTGAGGGAAGAAGCCGTGCGCGAACCGGAAGAGCTGCTTGCGCCCGCCGAGAAAGAAGCCACGCGCGAGATCGACGGGCACGCGCTCAAGTTCACCAACCTGGGTAAGGTGTTCTATCCCGATGAAGGCTACACGAAACGCGATGTGCTGAACTATTACAGTCGAGTGTCGCACCTGATTGTGCCGTATTTGCGCGATCGGCCGCTCTCGCTCAAACGCTACCCGGACGGCATTCAGAAAGAATTCTTCTTTCAGAAAAACGTGCACGAGCACTTCCCGGATTGGCTGCGTATGGAGCTGATCGAATCCGACCACGCGGGCAAGCCCATCAAATACTGTTTTGCTCAGGACCGCGCCAGCCTGCTGTACCTGGTGAACCTGGGCTGCATCGATCACAACCCCTGGATGAGCCGCTCGCCGCGGCTGGACTTTCCGGATTACGTGTTGATCGATCTGGACCCGCAGGAATGCGACTATGACCGCATCGTGGAAGCGGCGCTGGTGGTGAAGTCGCTGCTCGACCGGATCGGCTTGACCGGCTATCCCAAGACCACCGGCGGCGACGGCATGCATGTGTACGTTCCCGTGGAGCCCGTGTACACGTTCGAAGAAACACGCACCTTCGCCGAGTTGCTGGCGCGCCTGGCGGACTCGGGGAAGCCCGGCCTGTTCACCATGCCGCGCACGGTTTCCAAGCGGCAGAAGGACCGCGTGTATTTCGATTACATGCAGAATGCAAAATCGAAAACCATTGCCGCGCCGTATGTGCTGCGGGCGTACGCGGGCGCGCCGGTGGCGACGCCGCTCGAATGGAGCGAAGTGCGGTCGGGCTTGCGTCCCACGCAATTCAACATCGAGAATGCACCCGACCGTTTCGCGGAAAAGGGCGACTTGTTCGCCGGCGTGCTCACCAAACCGCAGCGGCTGGACGAAGCGCTGGAACGGTTGGAAGGGTTGCTGCGGTGAAGGGCGGCGGCCTCTTCCCAGCGAACAGGCTGGCACGCTATTCTGAGAATAAGGAGGCGGACGATGGCGAATCTCGATTGGTCGCAGTGCCCCGCCGTGGAGAGCGTCCCGGGCAAGGTTAGCGGCGCGTGGGTGTTGCGGGGAACCCGTATGCCCGTCGCCGCGATTTTCGAGAACATCGAAGCAGGGGCCAATATCGACGACATTATGGAGTGGTTCGACGGGCTGGACCGCGAACAGGTCAAGGCGGTAATCGAGTTCGCGGCTCGCAGTCTCGACAAAGCGCCCGCATACGTGCCGTAGATGCTGATTATCTTCGATCAGGCCACGCCCGTACCGATCCGTCCGTTTCTTGAAGGCCATACCGTCCGCACAGCAGCGCAGCAAGGTTGGGACAGGCTGAGAAACGGCGATCTGCTGACCGCGGCGGAGGAGGCCGGGTTCGACCTATTGCTGACGACCGACAAGAACATGCGCTATCAGCAGAATCTTGTGGGCCGCAGAATCGCAGTCGTGGTTCTCGGCCGGCAGCAATGGCCGCAACTTCGATCTCACATTCAGCGCGTCGTTGATGCAGTCAATGCGGCCGCACCGGGCAGCTTTGTCGAGGTGGAGATCCCCCTCTAGTGGAGCTCCTCGACGCAACACTCAAGCCCCGTCACAGCGCCATCAAGCGGCTATCGCTTCTCCTTCTGCTGGCCTCATCGTCCTGGAGCGCGGGTGCGTTCTTCAACATTCTCGACTATGGGGCGCGGAATGACGGCTCGGTGCCGGCGACGGAAGCGATCCGATCCGCGATTCAGGCGGCCAAGGCAGCCGGCGGCGGCACCGTATTCATTCCGGCCGGCAATTACTCGAGCGGCCCCATCGAACTGGTCAGCAACCTGACGCTGCACATTGATGCGGGCGCGACCGTGCGATTTCCCGCCGCGCGTCTCCCCTTAACTGCAGGCCGCCAGCAGGGCGTTGAAGCGCTGACGCCGGTCCCGCTGATCGGCGGCCGCTACCTCGAGAACGTCGCTATCACCGGGCGCGGCGTGCTGGCCAGCGACAACGCGGAGTGGATGAAGTTGATGCCGCGCCAGAACGTTTCAGCCGGCGACCCCGGCAGCGCCAACGGTCCGAACTGGGAGCGCCTGTTGCAACTCCTCGAAATCAAAACGCCCGCACCGCAAGAGGCCTACCTCAGAGCCGCGCCGGAGTTGCGCCCCTCCTTCGTCCGCTTCATGGACAGCCGGAATGTCCTGGTTGAGGGCGTGCGCTTCGCCGGCTCGCCCATGTGGACCATCCATCTTCTCTATTCCGACAACGTCTCCGTGCGCGACGTCATCATCGAGACCTACCCGGGCGTGCACACCGACGGTATCGCCGTGGACTCCAGCCGCAACGTGCGCATCTCAAATTGCTATATCGATACGGGCGACGACGGGATCGTCATCAAGGCCGGCAAGGACGCCGACGGACTGCGCGTCAACCGCCCGAGCGAGAACATCTCGATCACGAACTGTACCGTGCACCACGCTCATGGCGCCGTCACCATCGGCAGTGAGACTTCGGGCTGGGTTCGCAACCTGGTGGCGAGCAACCTGACCTGCGCCGGCACCGCAATCGGCGTGCGCATCAAGAGCAGCCGCGGACGCGGAGGCGGGGTCGAGAACGTGCGATTCGATAATTGGGTGATGGACGATGTCGGCCAGGCCATCAGCGTGACCAACTATTACCTGATGGAGGGCGAAGTGAGGCGCGACGGCGCGGAACCGGTAACCAACCGCACGCCCGTGTTTCGCGACATCGCCATCGGCAACATGAGCATCCGCCGCACGCGGGTGGCGATCGACGTCGAAGGGCTGCCCGAAATGCCGATTTCCGGCCTGCGCATCTCGAACGTGGTCGCCGCGGCCAAAGCGGGCATGAAGGCGTTCAACACCGCCGGCATGGAGCTGCACAACGTGCAGATCGACGCGGACCGCGGACCCGCTTTTCTGGTGCGCGATTCCCGCGACCTGGAGCTGGACAATGTCTCGACGCGCCTGCCCCACGAGGACGCTCCCGTAGTGCGCCTGGACCGCACTCCCGGCGCCATCGTGCGCGCCAGCCGCGCCCTTCTGGGAACCGGCACCTTTCTCACCACAGGCCCCGGCGAGCTGAAGAGCATCATCCTGGAAGGGAATGTGCTGACCGGCGCGCGCCAGCCAACAGCCGAAGTGAAGGCCGACTACTGGAAGTCCACCGAGCCGCCCACGGAAGCTGAACCCGCGGCGTCGCACGTCAAGTAGTGGTATTCGGCGGACCTGCCCCGCCCGCTCTATCGCAGCAGCGCTTCCAGCCGCGAACCCGCCCGCACGATGGTTTGCGTGCGTTCGGGGCCGGTGGAGACTGAGCCGACCTCGACACCGACGCGGTTTTCTAGAAACGCCAGGTACTCCTTGGCGCGGGCGGGCAATTCGTCGTAGGAAGAGATGCCGAAGGTGGACGTCTTCCAGCCGGGCAGGCGCTCGTAGACGGGTTCGACGTTTTCTATGCACGCCACGCGCGGCGGCATCTCGGTCAGCTCGTGGCCGCCGGCCCGGTAACCCACGCAGACCGGAATCGAATCGAACTCGTCGAGCACGTCCAGCTTGGTCACCACCAGACTGTCGAAGCCGTTGATGGCGGCGGTGTAGCGCAGCAGCGGAGCGTCGAACCAGCCGCAGCGGCGCGGCCGTCCGGTGACGGCGCCGAATTCGCTGCCGCGGCGGCGAATCTGCTCGCCCTCCGGATCGTGCGCCTCGGTCGGAAACGGGCCGCCGCCGACGCGCGTGATGTAAGCTTTGGAAACGCCGACTATGCCGCCGATCCGCGTGGGAGCGACGCCGGTGCCGGTGCAGGCTCCGCCGGCCGAAGCGCTTGAAGAGGTGACGAACGGGTAGGTGCCGTGATCGACATCGAGCATGGTTCCCTGCGCGCCCTCGAATAAGACGCGCTTGCCCTCACGAATCGCGCTATTGAGCAACATGGCCGTGTCGCACACCATGGGGCGCATGCGCTCCGCCATGGCTTCGTAGCGGCCGCGGATGGCGTGCGCATCGTCTTCCTCGTCGATACCGAACGTGCGGGCGATGGCGTGCTTCTCCTCCATCAGCGAATCGTACTGGGCGCGGAAGGCGTCACGGTCGAGCAGGTCGGCGACGCGAATGCCGCGGCGCGCGATCTTGTCTTCGTAGCACGGCCCGATGCCGCGCGAGGTGGTGCCGATCGAAATGCGGCCGGGGCGCCCTTCCGACATGCGCTCCATCATGCGGTGCTGGGGAAACAGCACGTGCGCGCGATTGCTGATGGCCAGGTTGCGCGTGACGTCCACGCCGGCCGCTTCCAGAGAATCGATTTCGTCGAGCAGCGCGGCCGGATCGAGCACCAGGCCGTTGCCGATGACGGCCCTTTTTCCGGGCCGCAGAATGCCGCTCGGAATCAGCTTGAGGATGAACTTCTTCAAGCCGATGAAAACGGTGTGGCCGGCGTTGTGCCCGCCCTGGTAGCGCGCCACGATGTCGAATCGATCGGAGAACAGATCGACAATCTTGCCCTTGCCCTCGTCTCCCCACTGGGAGCCGAGGATGATGATATTTGCCATGAAAGGGAATCCAAACTATTCTAGCGTAGCCGTGTGGGGTGAGTGATGCTCGGCGCAAGAGGAGTGCCGGTAACGCCGGCGGTCTTGGCCGCCGGTGTCTTGCGTCTTGAAGAGGAACCGGCGGCAAAGACCGCCGGCGTTACGGCTGCGACACGGAACTACTGCACTGGCGGTTTTTTGCGCGGGCGCGAAACGCGCTTCTTCTGCGTGCCATCGCCGGCGGTCTTGCGTGGAGCGCGCGGGCGGCGCATCACCTTGGGCGGCGGCTCGGGGATGGGAATCTCGCCGGTCGCGGTAGGCTGGCCAGGCACCAGCGGCTGCGGTTCGTCCTCTTCTTCCTCGATCTGCTGCGGAGTAGGTTCGGGCTCCGGCGGCGCGGCGGGTGGATGGAACTCGGCGCCCAGGAACACGATCAGGCCGCGCTCTTCGTCGGCCTGAATGCGCACCAGGCTCTTGTCCTGCGCGTAGTTGAGCAGCTCGCTGAATTCCTGGAACCCGTATTGGCGCCAGTCGAAGGCGGGGTGGTCGGCCTTGACCCACTCGGCCAGATCGTCGGCCAGGGCGCCATTGTCCACCGCCAGGCGGTGCGTTTCGAGCACGTCGCGCAGCAGCGGTATGGCCTGCTCCGGCTTGGCGCCGGGCTTATCGGCCGCGACGCTGCCCTTCAAGCGGATCATGTAGCGGCCTTCGCCGCCCGACACATCGACGAAATCGGCCTTCTGTAGTTTTTCCACGAAATCGGTGAAAGAGCTGGCGCCGTAAGCCTTCTCATTGAACGTGGAATCGAGCTGCAGCATGGTGGATTTGAGCAGGCCGAGCTGCGGCCGCACTTCGCGCCGCTCGAGCACGCCCAGGGCGCGTTCCACCAGCGGCATGGACTGCGTGAGATCGAGCGCCACGCGCTTGTGCTGCGAGCGCTGTTGCGACGGCCCCTGCGGCTGTTGTTGCGGCTGCTGCTGCGGTTGCTGTTGCTGCGGTTGCTGTTGCTGCGGCTGGTGCTGCTGCTTCTCGGCTGCCGGCCGTTCGTGCGAGCGCGAGCGCGGGGCATCGTCGATGATGGCTTCGTAGGCGATGAATTCGTGGCAGTTCTTTTGCAATATTGTGCTGGTGAAGGCGCGCCCGCCGACGACGAAAATTCGCTTGTCGTACTGTTTGAGCTTGTTCACCAGGGCAATGAAATCGCTGTCGCCGCTGACGATGGCGAAGGCGTTGATGTGGTCGTGGGTGAA
>DASWZP010000322.1:0-3661 GCA_036404395.1 Bryobacteraceae bacterium
TGCTTTTGACAATCCGGTCTGGCCCACTTTGATACGTAGATTTGGCCCACCCTCTGGGGTTTCATGATTCTTGTTCCTGATAGATTTTAATCGTCCGATCCTTTCGTCGGTGCGCGCTAGGTGTTGTGCGCAGCACGTACCATGCGCGATCAGCGTTACTAGCGCGCTCCACCATAATCGGCATTAGCTGCCTTTCTTCTCTGCTGCCTGCGGAGCAGCGCTGGTCATGTTGGCCATCGCAGTCCGGCCCTTGCGTTTTTCGAGGGTTCTGCGGAAGCGGTAGGACTCAGCGCCGGTCTCGATGATGTGCGCGCGATCGGTAATGCGGTCGATCAGCGCCTTGCACAGCCGGGCATTGGGAATCACCTGTGTCCATTCCGAGAACGGCAGATTGGTGGTGACGATCACTGCCGCCTTCTCAGCGCGTTCGGCAATGACCTGGAACAGGAACTCCGAGCCGACTTCCGCCAGTGGCACGTAACCCACCTCGTCGATTGCTATAAGCTCGTAGCGCGCCCAGCGCGCCAGCACGCGGCCGAGTTGCAACTGATGCTTGGCTTCCACCAGTTCATTGATCAGCGCAGCAGCCGTGGCGAATCGCACTCGGCGCTTCTGCCGGCAAGCCGCCACCGCCAACCCAGTGAGTAGATGGGTTTTGCCGGTGCCGCTGTCACCGATGAGGATGATCGGCTCCGCCCGCTCGATATAACCACCCTCGGCGAGTTCGTGGATCTGTTGCGGTGAGATCTTCGGACATTGCGCGAAGTCGAACTCTTCGAGCAGCTTCATCCGCGGCAGACGCGCTTCGCGGATGCGCCGCTCAACCAGCCGCTGTTCGCGTTCCTCGAGTTCGGCCTGGAGCAGCGCTTCGAGGAAGCCCAGATGTGAGCGCCGCTCGCGCACCGCCTGTTCGGCGAGTTGCGCGCATTGCGCCGCGACCGTCGGCAGATGCAAAACCTTGCACTGCTGCTCGATGGTGGCCGCTTCCAGCGCCGCGGTCTGCGCGCTCATGACGCCACCTCCTGGCCGAGCAGCCCGTCGTAATCGGTCATCACCGGCAACGGCCGTTCAAAGCGCGACAGCGCGCCCAACTCGATAATCGCGCTGCGCGCATGAACGAGATCGGCCGCTCCCGCCAGATGCCGGATCGCGGCGGCGTCCGAACAGCCCAGATTGATCGCTTCCGCCACCGCCGTTTGCACGCGCTCGTGTCCGTACTGTTTGATCAGGCTCAGCACCTGAATCATCTGGCGCGTGCCACTCTGCTTCCCATGCCGGCGGATCAGTTCAGCGAGCAGTCGATCGTAACTGGCAGGCCATAGTCCTCTTTGCCGCCACGCCGCAAGCGGTTTCGATCCGGCCAGGGCGCCCGGCTTACGCTCCAGCACGTCCAGATAGTGTTCCAGCTCCAGCACCAGCTGATGGCGTTCGTAACAGCGCTCGTGGCGCGCGACGCGGCGGCCCTCATCGCGAACCTCCACGTGGCTCGGATAAAGCCGCACCTCGACCGTCTTGCCTACTTCAGCCGGCACCGAATAGAGATTGGTCCGCACCCATACGCATCCCAGGCCATCAACGCGCGGGAAGGAGATCTCCGCCAGCTCGAAGCCGTGCTCGACCAGCGGCAGCAGATGCTCTCGTTCCGCGATCATCGCCGCGCCCACCGGCTGACTGCGTCCGGCGATCTGGCGCCGTTCCTCCTCCCGACAGGCGGCGAGCAGCTGCGCATTGAGGTCGGCGAGGTCGCGCGCCTTCGGCATCGGCACCCAGTGATTGCGCCGGAAGTAGCCGGCCTCGCTTTCGATGCCGCCTTTTTCGTGTGCTTCGTAGGGCGTGCAGAACTCGCTCTGGAATCGCCAGTGCGAGCGGAACGCGATGAAGCGCGCGGTCTCCTCGCGGCGATAGCCGCGCAGGATCTTCTTCACCGCGCTTTTCAAGTTGTCGTACCTGAGCAGCCCAAAAACTCCACCAAAAAAATCGAAGGCGTACTCGTGGGCCTCCAGGAAGGCCTGCTGGGTCGCGCGCTGATACGCCCGATGGAAGGCCGCTCCGCTGGCCATGCTGCGCATCGCAAAGACTTGCAGCGGTACTTGCTCGCCGCTCAGCTCCGCCCACGCCTCATACCAGTCGACCTGGCCTTCCTGTCCCGGCCCGTAACTCTGCGGCACGCAGGTCGCGCGCGCCGTCCAACCCAACTCCCGTTTGCGCTCCCGCACGTACCGACGAATCGTCACCTCCGCCACTTTCCGCTCCGGCAGCTCCTTCGCGATCCGCTGCCAGATGCGATGCGCGGTGTGACGCTGCTTGCGCGGCGCGCTGCGGTCGGCTTCCAGGACGGAGTTGATAAAAGGGATCAGCGGTCCGAGCGCCGGCCGCTCACGCTCTGTCCGCTTGCGCTCCGGCGGCGCGGCACTCGCCAGTGCCTGACGAACCATGCGCCGGTGAACGCCCAGCTTGCGCGCCACCCCCTTTACACTCCCGATGCCAAACTCGTATTCCCTCCGTATCTGCTCGAACAGCTCCACCTTCGCTCTCCTCTCCATCCCAAGCCTCCTGCCTCTTCAGCAGGATGCTCCGCTTTGTAGCGGGTGGGCCATTTTTCAGTATCAAAGTGGGCCGTTTCACCGTATCGAAATCACCGCTGTGGGCGTCCAAGACAACAGCGGGCATAGCGCTTGGCTGCGCCCAAAGGGAGCAACCTGACCTGGGCATCCGTATCCGATGGAGCCACAGACCTCGGCGCAGCCCGTCATCCTTGGTCATTTGCGATTCCTGCTTTCGTTGAGGATATCTCGACAAACCGGGGAACGGATGTGTTGCAAATTTGCCAATTTCGGACTTGCCGAAATCAGCGTCGCCAGGATCGTGTCCCCGAAGCCTGTAACGCGATGAAGATGGCCGGTCTCGTTGACGTAGGGCGTCGAGTTCATCACCTGGAAGACGGGCCGGGTGATCAGATTCCAATCGTCAGTGAGTGCGAGAGGAAGCACGGGCTGCAACTGCAGGTTCACAACGTTACGATCGGGCTTGTTAAGCCAGTAGGCGTTTTCCTGAAGCTGAAGCGCCCAGATGCTGGAAATCGGGTTCGACAGTTCTTTACTGACCTTGTCGAGCGATTCGCTGCCGCCGGTCTGCGCAAAAGCAGGGGGCCCAAACATCAAAACTGAAATCGCGAGACAAATAGACAAGCACACGCATCTGGGTTTCATTCTGGTCAGTGCTTGCCTGGTCACGGACGCGCCGAAATGCAGGAAGCGAAGGTCTTTTCCAGCACGCTGGCGTCGATGGTACCGGCCGCGCCAATAACTACGATCTGCGTGCGCGGTGCGCGCGGGCCCCAGTCGTCTTGTAGCGAGATATCAACTCGCCGCCCGACCACTTGCAGCACCGCCCGCCGCTGCGGCGCGTCGGTTGTGTAGACGACCCCTTTGGCCCGGTAAACAGTTTCCGGCAACTTACGCATTGTTTCCCGCAACTTTTCCAGCGCCAGCGGCTGACCTGTCTCGTAGCTCCAGGTGCCGAACACCTTCGAGTGGTCGTGTCTGTGATCGTTGTCATGACATGTCCGCTCGGTGCAGCCATGATTAACGGCGCGCGAGTTGAGGCCTGCTTGAGCGGGATCGAAACGCCCGACACCTAACAGGATCTCGTAAGGCACCTC